>SVQE01000001.1 GCA_015065505.1 Oscillospiraceae bacterium | reverse complement strand
TCCGAGCATTTTTAACGCAGTATTTCGCTAAAAGATGCATTTTTAGGCTATCAAATCCCTAAGTCGCCCACCCTAAAATAGGGGGTGATGCGCTATTTTTTAGCCGCCGAAGTAATCGTATTCGTCCTCATCGTGGAGGTCTTTATTATCATCGGGGTTTGACGGGTTTGTGCAAACATCCTCGCTAACGATATACTTTCTGATTTCAAGTTCGGGTTCTGAATAAAATTTTCTCATTTTTTCATCCTCCTTACTCAATTACTGTTGAATCTGTTACGGGGTCTGAATATACAACGAACTGATTTGTTCCGTCCGTGTAAATCATATATGCTCTGTACTTAACGCCGATTGTTGTGTTTGTTCCAATGAACTTCTTTGTGTTTACAGAGATAACGAACTGATTACCTGCTGTATGCTGGCTTGACTTCATTCTTGCAATTCCGTTTGTTCCGGCAGTTCCGAGTGTGAAGTCGCCCTCAGGAATTGTTCCGTTTGTTGTTGCCTTAAAGAGCATACCTGCTTCAACAAGCTCATAATCTCCTGCGGGCAATGTGAAGTTACCAATCATTGTTATCTTCTGTCCGCCTGTTTCATTGATTATCTTATCGTTTGCATAAACAGCTGCTTTTTCTGTTGCAGAAACGCCTTCAACAAGACCTGCTTCAACTGCATCGTTGAACTCATCCTCTGAGTAAGGAATGATGTAAACATCCTCACATACTCTGAATGAGTAGCTCTCGCCGTACATTACAACCTGTTCAACATTGGGAAGATACTCAGTTTCTGCGTCAGTTTCTCTGTATTCATCCCAGTCTTCCATATCATCGGCTTTAACAACTGCCCATGCATAGATTTCATCCGATGTGTAACGGTTGGGGTTCTTACCGCCGCCAAGGTTATTATCTTCACCGTTAACCAGGTAATGACCGCTTCTCTTACCGTCCTGATAAATACCTGCTTCATCTTCAGCTTTTCCGTCGCCGAGTCTGAGTTCAATCAAATCATTGTATTCAAACTCTTCGCCAAGAGGCTTAACGGTTGTGATAGAGCCGTTCATGTTAGCGATAGATACAGTGAAGTAATCATTTTCAGTATCAAATTCATATACTGCAAATACTACTGTGTCAGCGCTCGGTGTGATTGATGTTACATATTCATCGCTCTCTGCATCAAGTGCATAGCCTTCAAATGTGTAGTATGCAAGTGCAGGTGCTGCCTGAAGCTCATATGCTTCGTCCTTTGCTGTGTAGTCAACTGCAAAGGTTTTACCTGTTAATGCATTTACATATGTTATCTTAACATTTTCGGTCTGTGCTGCAGCGCTCTTAACAACAAGTGTTGTGTCGCCCTTAACATTGAAGTTAATCCACTTATCTGTTGTGTAGTACTTAGAAGCTGTCTGAGCAACTGTGTTTGAAGAATAGCTGTAGAACCAGTCTACCTCATCCTCTGTGGGTGCATATGCTCTGATTCTTGTTCCGTAATCAACTGTGATTACACCGTTTTCATCAGCAATAGCATTGCCGTCCATATCCTCGAAATCAACATCAACTGCATTTCCGTTTTCATCAACAACAGATACGGTGTAAGCTTTTGCGGTAAGTCCGTCAAGAAGTGTTTCAACTGCTGCGTTGAGCTCTTCCTGAGTTTCATAAGAAATACCCGAAACCTTATAGTTTCCGTAAACGGTTACTTCTTCGCTGATAGTTGTTGCATCAATAAGAGCCTTGATTTCATCAATGTTTCCGTATGCATCGGGGTCTTTGATTGATGCTTTAGCATAAGTCTGAGCTGCTGCAAGTGCATCTGCATCAACTGTTGCAACTGCAGGTGTGTTTGTATAAAGGTTTTCAACCTTTGTAACCTCATCTGCGATTGCATTAACTTCTGCTGTTTCGCTGTATACAGCATTTCTCTGTTCCTGATTCATATTGAGATACGGGAACTCGGTTGCATCTGTAAGTGCTGTTGCTACTGCGTTAAGTGAAGATGCTGTGTAAACATCATTCTCAAGTGCTTCATAGCCTGTGCGTGATGCTGCATTTTCAAGTGCAGTGAAATCAGCACGGGGACCGTATGTTACAAGCTCGTTATAAGCTGTTGTAACTGCTGTTGCATAAGCATCGATTGTAGGCTGTTCGCTTGTTCCGTAGTCACGAACATTAGCGTCTGAATACTTAGCATTTGTTGCGATAACGCCTGCTGCTGTTTCATATGCGCTCTTGAAGGTTGCCCAACGAGCTGCAGACCATCTGCCGTCCTTGTTATCAGCTTTGAAGATATCGCCTACTTCTTCGTTTTCAACTGCTGCTTTAATGCTTGAGTTTGTTGCTGCAGGTGATTCCTGGAGGTCTTTTAATGCATTCCAGAGATTTGTATATCTTGTCTGACAAGCGCTTTCGATTTCGGATGCGGTCATATTGCCGTAATCCATATCAGCTCTTGCTGCAGAAAGAGCGGTTGTGAATGCATTCCAAGCACTCTTCTGATAAAGCTGCTCATTGCCCTCAAAGCCTCTTGCTCTTGTTATGAGTTCCATAAGAGGAGCAATGTTCATAATATAGGTTGTCTGAGTGTAAGGAGTTCTGTTATGTGAATAACCAACGAACTTCTGAACAACGGGCTGGCTCTTCCAGATATAAACCATACCGATGTTTGAAGAAATGGTATGCTCGGTTAATGTGGGAAGAGTTGTTGCAGAAAGAGTTTTCTTAGACTCTCTCGGAACTGAAAGTGAAAGGTTTGCATCAATAAAGGTTGTTCCCTGCTTAGCACTTACAGTACCGGTGCGGGCTGTTGTTTCTGCGCCGTTTGTTCTTGAGAGAACCTCATCAAAGAGGAATGAATTATCATTTACACTATTACCGTCATTATCTCTTCCGAGCATATCGGTTGAAGTTGAGGTAACAGTTAAATTAGTGATTTTGTATGTGCTGTTTTCATCGGTTGAAGCTGAAAGCATACCGGGATAAGCATCGGGGTTCGGAAGTGTTGCCGCACCGGGCTCGCTGCCGAAGATATTTCCGCTTGTCTTTGCATCGGAAATTTCGCCGAGTTCATTTTCGGTGCTTTCATCGTAAATATTAATTGAGTCGAGGTCTGCATCGAATTTAGATAATGTAAACCATTCAAAGGTTACGCCGCCGAGGTCGATATTATATGCATCATACTCGGTTCTGAAAACAACAACGTTATTGTTTCTGATAAACTTAAGTCTCCATGTCGGGTTCTTATCGTCATCTGTTGAAAGAATTTCAGTTGCAACATTACCGCTGAAGCTTCCCCAGGTTCCGTTTGTTATCTTATCAAATGCAGGACGAAGGAGGTTAATAGCATTGATGATAGCTCTTACCTTGTTTTTATACTCTGCAATCTTATTCGAAATACAGCCTTCGGTTACTGTGTTAACAGAAGCTGCGAAGCTTTCTGCTGCATTAACTGCGCTGGCAAGGTCTGAATAGTTGCCGTAATCCTCTGAAGAATAGTTACCGGCTGCTGCAATAGCAGATACCATTGAGTGCTCGCCTGCAGAAGAAACGGTTGTTGTTTTGTCTATTCTGAGAGCATAAATTGCGTCCTTAACCAAATCATACTGTGCAGAAACAATTGCAGTGTTTTCATCACTGAGGTCAAGCTTGAATTTAGCGTTGGGATAGTTTGAAGCTGCGCCCCAAACAGCATTTTTAGCTGCCTCAACAACTGCCGAGATATTCGAAGCCTCGTAAGATGCAGAGGTGAACATTGTTCTGTTTGAAATTGCAGCTGTTGCTTCATCGATTGCTATTTCAAGCTCTGTTGTATCAACCTTCTCAATATTTGTTACAAGCTCAGCTGCATTAAGTGCATCTGCCTTTGCTTTTGCATTTGCGCCGTCGTTATAGCCTGTTGTCTGAATATTTGTGAAGATAGCCTCTGCAGCTTCATAAGCCGCAGCAAATGCTGCCCATGATTCCTCGGTGTAGCCTTCAGAACCGCCTCTGTAGGTTACCTGCTTTGCTGCAATAGCCTTACGAAGTGCATCGTAGCCCGAAACATCCTCGGTTACGGTTGCATTATTGAATGCTGTAACTGCACTGTTAATTGCATTGCCTGCTGCAGTAACGTTCGAAGTATTGCTGTAATCATAAGAGCTGATATCAACTGCTGTTGCCTGGTCATATGCAACAAGAAGGCTTCTTAAACCACCCTGAGTATAGGTATCCTCAGCAACATTGATTGTGTTAAGGTTTGCTGCATCATTCATCTTGTCAAGAAGCAGTTTATAGTTGACAACCTGAATGCTGTTGCTTGTTGAGAAAATAGTTGTATCACTTGCCTGGTCACCTGTCAGACGGCTCCAGTTAAGGGTATATGTCTCAACAGCAGTGGACTGGTTACCAACAAACTTCATAACGTTTGACATTGATGCCCAGCGAGCTGTACCGCCGGTTCCGCAAGAGTTAGATGTAGTCAGAGCAAGTCTTTTGTTTGTATCTGTTCCTGCTTCGCCCTTGGGTCTGCCGTTGGTTGTACTTGTCATATCGTCAATCCAGTTGTGACCTCTGTCGCTGGTGCCGTTATGACCGTACCAAGCAGTTTCACCGTTTGCAACACCGAGTCTGAAATATGAACTGTTTTCGTTATCGCTTGATGAAACGCAGGGATAAAGATTATATACATATCTGGTTTTGCCGGCATCTGTTTTCTTACCGAATGCCATAATGGGCATTGCAGGTGTTTTAACACCGTCTAAAAGAAGAACGGTTCTTCCGGGAGCCCAGATATCGATTGTAACGGTTTGGTATGTGTTGCTTGCAACATTTTCCGGATCTGCCCAATAAAGAATGTTTGCAACACCGTTGTTTGCATATGCAGAATTGCTGCCGCTGTCTGCTGCATACCAGGGAGTAACACCGGTAACACCGTTATATGTCCACTGCTTCATAGCAACGCTCTTTTTTCTGAGGTTGTTTGCTGCTGCTTCAAGCTGCTCGTCGGTAACAGAGCCGTCACCGTATTTCCAAGCATCATAAATCTTGTTTGCTGCAACATAAGCATCATATGCATCTGTCATACCGGTGAAGATATCGCCGCCCATCTTTGTTTCATAGAGCTCGATAGCTTCTACCATCTTATCTTCAACAGTACCTGTCTGAACACCTGTTGAGAATACAATGTATCTGTATTCAAGTGATCTGAAATATGCGCTGTTGTCGTCATCACCGATTTTAATGCTGTTAACAGCTGAAGTATCAGCAAGTGCATTAATGAAATTCTCATCATCGGTTTCATTGATGAACTGAACATACGCGCCTTCATCATCCTGAATATATGCCTTGAAAATTCCCTCTGAGAATTCAGCAACATACTTATAGTTTACGCCTGCTTCCAAGTTCTTAGAGCCTGTGCAAACAGCGTTATCGGGATTTTCAACACCTTCACCAACGGTGTAGCTGCCTGCATAGCACTGACCGTTTGCATTCTGCTCGAAATAGCAAGCGTTATGAAGTGCGTTTTCAGGATTTGAAAGAGCTGCTGTGTTTTTATACATCTTAATGAAACAGTGCTCTTCATCTGAATGATATCCGTCTGTTACATGAACGCCGTTTTCCTGAACATCCTTGAATCTGAATCCAAGCTCTATTCTCCAGTTTGAAGAGTCCTTAATCGGAACTGCTCCGCCTTCGTAGCCCGAAAGGTAGATATAACCGTCGGGAACATAGAGAGCGCCGTCCGATGACTTGGAAACGTTGCCATTACCTGTGTAAACGCCTGTTGACCAGGTCATGGTTGTTCCCTGACCGTCATAGGTCGGAACTACGCCAAGACTGCCGTTTGAAACAGCGTTAGCCTGTGTGAAATCCGATGAAGCAACCGGAGTCCACTCTGTTACAGCCTGAGCAGCAAAAGGCACTGACAATAATGTTGAAAATGCCAACACTGCTGAGAGAAAGACTGCTAACATTCTTTTTGTTACTTTTCTCATAGTATTACCTCCATTGATTTGTTCCTCAAACTGCTTTTGCTTCTGAAACAGCCCGAGTAATGCATTTTTTGGTATTAATAGGTATGAAAATCCCTATTAAACAAAATTACAAAATAATATTAACATAGTTAATAATAAAAATCAATATATTTTTAGAAAAAATATTTACAAATTATTTACATTTATTCGGAATATGTTCAACATTTGCATTGCTTTTTTACATAATTTACATGGTGTATGTTTTTATAACCGCGTTTAACCGTTTACAGCAAAAGAATTAAACTGTTTGCGGTTTCATTTTGTTTGAATTTTATGTATATTTATGCGCTATATGCAATATATTCCCGTAGATTTATACATATTTAACGATAAAAACGCCTTGTTTTTGCATAAACATACAAAAATTCACAAATCCCCTTGAAACTTGCATTATTAATGATATAATTAACCCAGCTCAACAAACAAAGGAGATAAAAACTATGGCTAAATCAAAGAAAGACATCAAAAAAGTTGTTCTTGCCTACTCGGGCGGACTTGATACATCAATTATTATTCCGTGGCTCAAGGAAAACTACAATAACTGCGAGGTTATTGCCGTTTCGGGCGACGTTGGTCAGGGAACCGAGCTTGACGGACTTGAGGAAAAGGCAATCGCAACGGGCGCATCAAAGCTCTATGTGCTCGACCTCAAGGAGGATTATGTTGAAAACTATATTTTCCCCTGCCTCAAAGCAGGCGCTGAATACGAAAGCTATCTTCTCGGAACATCCCACGCCCGTCCCTGCATCGGAAAGGGTCTGGCAGAGATTGCGATAAAAGAAAATGCGGACGCAATCTGCCACGGATGCACCGGAAAAGGAAACGACCAGGTTCGTTTTGAGCTTGCTCTTAAAGCATACGCTCCCCATATGCAGATAATTGCTCCCTGGCGTGAATGGGATATCAAATCCCGTGAAGAGGAAATCGACTATGCGGAGGCACACAACATTCCGCTTAAGATAAACAGGGAAACAAACTATTCAAAGGATAAGAATGTCTGGCACCTTTCACACGAAGGACTCGACCTTGAGGACCCTGCAAACGAGCCCCAGTATCTTAAGGAAGGCTTCCTTGAACTCGGCGTTGCTCCCGAGCTTGCTCCCGACGAGCCGACATATATCACCATCCACTTTGAAAAGGGCGTTCCCACTGCAATCGACGGCGAGGATATGAAGGCGCTCGCTCTTGTTGAAAAGCTCAACGAAATCGGCGGAAAGAACGGAATCGGTCTCCTTGATATTGTTGAAAACCGTCTTGTTGGTATGAAGAGCCGCGGCGTATACGAAACACCTGCAGGAACAATTCTCTACAAAGCTCACGAGCTTCTTGAAATGATTACACTCGATAAAGAAACCGCTCACTACAAGAAATTAGTTGCTCAGAAATACGGCGAGCTTGTTTACAACGGCTTATGGTTCTCACCTTTAAAGGAAGCGCTTGACGCATTCGTTGACAAAACCCAGGAAACCGTTTGCGGCGATGTTAAGCTTAAGCTCTACAAAGGCAATGTTATGAACGCAGGTTTAACCTCACCCTACAGCCTTTACGATGAAAACATTGCATCCTTCGGCGAGGACGGCGGTGCATACGACCAGGCAGATGCCGCAGGCTTCATCAACCTCTTCGGTCTTTCAACAAAGGTTAAGGCACTTCTTGACGAACAGCGCAATTCATAATGCGCGGTTTGCAATAAAAAATTATACAAATTGTAATTAAGGACAAAATTATGGCTCAGCTATGGAAGGGCAGGTTCAAGAAAGAGCTTGCAAAGGAAACAAACGATTTTAACTCATCAATTTCTTTTGATTCAAGAATGTTTGAAGAGGACATAAAGGGCAGTATTGCCCACTGCACAATGCTTGGCGCCTGCGGTATTATTGAAAAAAGCGAAAGCGAAATAATCGCATCCGAGCTTGCAAAAATTCTTGAAGAAATCAAAAGCGGTGAGCTTGAAATAGATATGAGCGCCGAGGATATTCACACCTTTGTTGAGGGTGAACTGACCTCAAGGCTTGACAAGCTCGGTAAAAAGCTGCACACTGCCCGTTCAAGAAACGACCAGGTTGCGCTTGATATCAGAATGGTTCTCAAGAAGGAAATAGAGGAAATTATCGCTCAGATAAACACGCTTCTTGCAGTTCTTGTTAACAAGGCTGAGGAAAACAAAGAAACCATTATGCCGGGCTATACACACCTTCAGCGTGCTCAGCCAATAACCTTTGCCCACCATCTTCTTGCCTACGGCTTTATGCTGCTTCGCGATATAGACAGGCTTTCTCAGACAAAGGAGAGAATGAATGTTCTTCCGCTAGGCAGCGGCGCTCTTGCAGGCACAACCTACCCGATAAACAGAGACCTTGTTGCAGAGCTTCTCGGCTTTGACTCAGTGTCGCAAAACTCGCTTGACGGCGTGTCTGACAGGGATTTCTGCATTGAGCTTGCAAGCGATTTATCCCTTGTTATGGTTCACCTTTCGCGCTTTTGCGAGGAGATAATTCTCTGGTGCTCGTGGGAGTTTAAATTCGTTGAGCTCGACGATGCATTTTCAACAGGCTCATCAATTATGCCCCAGAAGAAAAACCCCGATATTGCTGAATTAATCAGGGGAAAAAGCGGCAGGGTTTTCGGAGATTTAACAGCTCTTTTAACCGTTATGAAGGGGCTTCCCCTTGCCTATAACAAGGATATGCAGGAGGATAAGGAAGCAATCTTCGACGCGGTTGACACCGTTAAAATGTGTCTTACGGCATTCACTCCGATGGTTGACACCATGAGCGTTATCAAAGAGAATATGAGAAACGCTGCTGCAAAGGGCTTCATCAACGCAACCGACTGCGCTGACTACCTTGTTTCAAAGGGACTTCCCTTCCGCGATGCATATAAGGCAACGGGCGAAGCTGTTGCACTTTGCATAGATAAGGGCTTAACTCTCGAAACCCTTGAAATTGCAGACTACAAAGCAATCTGCACCTTATTTGATGAGGATGTTTACACCGCAATCAACCTTGAAAAATGCGTTGCAGACAGAACTGTTAAAGGCGCTCCCGGTATTCCGAGCGTTGAAAATCAGATTAAGGAAATCAAAGAAAAAATATACTAAGAGTAATTTTTTACAAAAGAGGATGTTTATTCAAACATCTTCTTTTTTTATTGACTATACTAATAAACAGGCATATAATATTAAAAATTTCGTTTTGGAGGACTGTAATGAGCTACAGAATAATTGCGGACAGCTGCTGCGACAAAACCGCTTGTATGGCAGATTGGGATAACATAACCTTTGTTCCCCTCACTCTTGAAATCGGCGATTACACCATTATGGATGACGAAAATTTCAATCAGGAGGACTATATTAAACGAACCCTTGAATACAACGGAGTTGCAAAGACCGCCTGTCCCTCGCCCGAGGCGTGGGCAAATGCTATCGACTGCGAAGAGGAAAATATTTTCATTATAACTATTACCGATAAGCTCTCGGGAACCTATAACAGCGCGCTTCAGGGCGTTGCGCTCTATAACGACGAGCATCCGAACAACAACAAAAGTATTCATGTTTTCAATTCCCTTGCAACATCGGGAATTGAGAGCCTTACAGCCGAGAAAATCAAAAGCCTTGCCGATTCGGGCGAAAGCTTTGAAAGCATTGTTGAAACCGTTGAGGATTTTATATTAAACCGCTGCTCGCTCTATTTCTGCCTTGAATCACTTGATGTTTTAAAAAAGAACGGAAGGCTTTTTGCACTTGCTGCAACAATTCTCAAAAAGCTCAGGCTTAAGTTGATTTTTGAAAGAACCAAGGAAGGCAATATTTCTCTTGCAGGTCAGGATCTTGTTATGAACCGCTCGCTTATAAAAATGGCAGGAATAATAGCCCAGAAGGTAAGCGGAATTGACCTTTCGGATAAACGATTGATAATATCCCATGTATGCTGCAGAGAAAAAGCAGAATTTTTAAAAGAGAAAATCAAAGCGAATGTTAAATTCGGTGATATTGAAATCGTTAAATGCTCGGGGCTTAACTCAACCTATGCAAGCAACGGCGGAATAATTGTTTCATACACTAGTTAATAAGCCATTTTTTAGATAAAAATGAGAACAATCGAATTTTTAATTGATGAAAACAGCAGCGGAGTTAAGATAAGAGATTATCTGAGAAACTTCGGAGTTTCCTCTTCACTGCTGACAAAACTAAAAAACACCGAAAACGGAATAACGAAAAACGGCGTGTTTGCAAAAACAATAGAAATGCTTGAGACGGGCGATGTCCTCAGAATAATAATAGAAAACAGCGGACATATGCCAACGCCGACAAAAATGGATATAGAGGTTTGCTACGAGGATGATGATATTCTTGTTTTAAACAAGCCTGCTTTTCTTCCCGTTCACGAAAGTCTGAACCACAGGGGCGACACTCTTTCAAACTTCGTTTCATACTATCTCAATGAGGACACCGCTTTTCGCGCGGTTTTCAGACTTGACAGGGACACAAGCGGTCTTATTCTTATAGCAAAGCACGAATTATCGGCATCAAAGCTTGCAGGAAAAATCAAGAAGGATTATTATGCCGTTGTTGAGGGTGAAATAAAAGAAGGCGGAACAATAAATCTTCCGATTGCGCGCTGCGGCGAAAGCATAATAAAAAGAAGGGTTGATTCAAACGGCGAAAGAGCCGTTACCCACTACGAGCCCGTAAGCCATAAAAACTCAAACACGCTCTTGAAAATCAACCTTGAAACAGGAAGAACGCATCAGATAAGGGTTCATTTTTCGCACATAGGACATCCCCTTCTCGGTGATGAGCTATACGGCGGCAGCACAGCACTCATCAACCGCCAGGCACTTCACTGCAAAGCAATTTATTTCACTCATCCTGTTACAGAAAAGGAAATTGCAATCAGCTGCGATTTTCCCGAAGATATAAAAAAGCTGATTTAGCCCCTTGAAAATGAAAATAACTGTGATAAAATAGTAATGATAATTCTTAATAAAGGTGAGTTAAATGAATACTGTACAGAAATTTGAAGTTGACCGCAGCATTTTAAAAAAAGGAATATACATCAGCTCCATTGATGACGATATTACAACCTATGATATAAGAATGCGCGAGCCCAACGGCGAAACCGTTTTAACAAATTCCGCAATCCACACTATTGAGCATATCTTCAAAGCCTTTGTGAAAAGCTCGGAATTTAGTGATAATATTATAATTTTTGCTCCGATGGCAAACAGAACGGGCTTTACATTGGTAACAAGAAGGCTTACGGACAGCTATTCACTTCAGCTGATTAAGGATGCTTTTCAGTATATTGCAGACTTTTGGGGAATGATTCCCGAAATAACGCCCAACGAATGCTCAAACTGCCTTGAGCACAGTCTTCCCCAGGCAAAGGAAGAGGCAAAGAACTTTCTCGAGGTTATCAAGGATTTAACAAAAGACGATTTAAAATATCCCGCAGAATAAATAAAAAACGCTTTGAGAGCAAAAGCTTTCAAAGCGTTTTATTTTGTGTTTATCAGTCAACAAAGGTTCCTTTGAAATTAGGCTCGACAAGGGGTAAGCCGAGGTTTTCAACGGTTCTCCTGAGACCTCTCTGACCTGCTGCGGTTTTTATCGGATTTCCCGAGAAATTCAGGTAATAAACCGTTAAATCGGGGAAGGTTGGAACGGATTCATTCTCAACCGAAACGCCCGTTTCGTCAAATCTGAAGGTGAAGCGTCTTTCGTGTGCGCTTTCAACAGGTCTTATCCAAAGCTTAAGGCTTCCGTCATCCTGCCATGCAGCCTGTGAAAAAGCGTGGTAGTGAAGGTCTGCAAGACGAATTTCGCTCATTCTCAGCTCGCCGTCCATACCTGCTTCAACAGTGTTTTCATAATCCTTTTCCTTCCATGTGAAAAGAAGGGTATTATCCTTGAAGCTGAACTTCATCGAGTTCAAATTACCGGGCTTGTTAAACAGCATCTGAGTTGTTGTAACAGTTACAACAGAGGTATATTCATTGGTTTTGCAGCTGATTGTTCTGCCTTCAATTTCTTTTTCTTTAAGCTTGTTTCTCGGCTTTACAGCGAGTTGCGGCATTGAAAGAGAGGAAATAATTTTTTCAAGCTCATCGCATTCCTTCTTGTTCTCCTCAAGCTCCTCGCTCTTGAAGCAGTTCGGGAAATACTTCCAGAAAACCTCCATAACCTTATAGTCCTCTGCTTCGCCGCAGTTAAGAATAACCAAACCGTCGAAATCGGGGAACATAAAGCATCTCTGACCAAAAAGTCCGTCTGCTCTGAAGGAATTTGCTATTCTGTTTTTCCAGAACTGGAAGCCGTAGCCGTTAACGATATCCAGAGCGCCGTCACGAACCGAATCGGTTTGCCTGCTGAGGGCTTCTCTTACCCAATATTCGGGGATGAGCTGAGTGCCGTCTATCCACTTTCCTCCGTGAATAAACGGAAGGAAGAACTTTGCAAGGTCCTCACTTCTCATATAGCAGCCCCAGCCGCCTGCGGAATTGCCTTTTCCATCTGCTTCCCAGAAGGGCTTTTCAATTCCGAGAGGTTTGAACATTTTTTCGTCAAGATAGTCAAGAACGCTCTTTCCCGTTACCTTTGTTACGATAGCCGAAAGCATAAAGGTATTTTCGGAAATATAGTTAAACTTTGAGTTAGGAGGAAGCATAAACGGCGCATCAAAGAAAAGCTTTATCCAGTCGGTCTGACCCTTCTCTTCGAAAACCGTAACAAGCTTGTCGCTTCTCATAGTAAGCAGCATTCTGACGGTTAAGGTTCTGTTAAAGGCTCTTCTCAGATTATTGTATTCGGGGAAGAAATCCATAACCTTATCATCAAGCTTAATAAGCCCCTCGTCAACGGCAAATCCAACTGCAGTTGAGGTTAAGCTCTTGCTCATTGAATACAAAACATGGGGATACTGAGCAGAATAAGGCGCAAAAAAGCCCTGCGCACAGATTTTATCATGGCGAACAATCGTGAACGAATGCAGCCCTAATTTCTTTGCAGTTATTTCTTTAAGAAAATCATTAATCGCCTTTGAATCAACATTAACATCCTCAGGCTTAACATGCTCAAGATTGGTATTTCTCAGCATAAACTACTCCTAATCAATGAAAAATTTTCACAGCTAAAATATAACATAAAAGTCTTACACATTCAAGAAAGATTAACAAAATTTTATATAAATAATATTAACTTGATTTTTTATATTATTGAGTGTATAATGACCTCTGTAACTATATTGTAATTTTTTATATATTTTTGTAACAATTCAGGAAGTTTTAAAATGAAGAACGGCAAAAAAATATTAGCATTTATACTGGCTGTTATGCTTTTCATATCGCCCGTTTCCGTTATTTCATATGCAGTTTCGGAATCGGATATGAAATCAAAGGTTGTATCCGTAGCGCAAAACGAGGTTGGCTATGAAGGCACGGGCAGCTATTCAAAATACGGCGAATGGTACGGCTATCAGGGCGCATGGTGTACAACCTTTGCTCTGTGGTGCTTCAATAAAGCAGGTGAAAGCCTCGGCGTTAAGCTTTATGCAAACATCGTTCCGAGCGGCGGAAACTGCAATTCAATGATAAGCTGGTTTCAGAACAGAGGAAGATACCATAAAAGAGGTTCCGACTATACACCAAAAAAAGGTGATTTGATTTTCTTTGACTGGAGCGGCAACGGCTCATCCCAGCATGTGGGAATTATTAAATCCGTTTCGGGCAGCACAATAAAAACCATTGAAGGCAACTGCTCGGGTAAGGTTAAGGAAAAAACCTATACCCCGTCGGGCTCAAAGCCATATGCAAACATCAGCTCAATTATGGGCTACGGCGCACCTGACTGGGCATCTGTTGCAAGCGGTTCTTCCGCGCCCAAAACAACCAAGAAAAAAACAACAAAAAAGCAAACAACCGCCAAAAAGAAAACCACAACTAAAAAACAGACCACAACCAAAAAACAAACCACCAAACAAAACACAACAAAGAGCAAAACCACTAAAAAGGCTGAAACAACTTCGCAAACAACAACCACAACGCAAACTACCACAACCACAACAACAAAGCCCGCAGTTTTGCCAAAGGACATGAAGCTTCACGCTGCAACAACCGAGCTTCAAATCGGCGACAGCGTTAAGCTTGAATACTCAATTGAGCCAAATAATGCCAATGCTGTTATAGGTTATTTCTGCGATGAAGAAAACATTATTGAAATAAAAAAGGGCGGCGTTATAACCGCAACGGGCGAAGGTGTTGCAACCGTTGTTGTTTGTGCGAATGACGAGATATACCGTCAGATGGATTTCACGGTATCCTCAGTCAGCTCACAGATTACAAAGCACACGCCCGACACTCCGCTTGACACGTTTGAGACTTCGTCACAGCTTGCAGATAAAGATTTCAATCAGAAGCTTCGCAGCATCGGAGTTGATGCTAAAAAGCTTACAGAGCATTCCAAATACTACATAATCCCCTTATATATCATTGGATTCACCGCGCTTATTTCACTGGCAATTTTTGCAGTTAAAAAAATTGCAAAAGCTATTAAAAACAAAAAAGAGAAAAATAGTGTTGATTAATTCTATAAATTATAATATACTATGCATACAATTTAACGTGGAGAATAATTATGGAAGAAAACAAAAACGAAATTGCTTACAGGGATAATCAATTCACAAGCATCATAAAAATACTTTTTATTGTGCTGATTGATTTCTGCCTGTTTTCAGTATCTTATTTTTTCGCATCACTCTCAAGCTTTCGCGGCTTAAATCTTGGTGAATATTCAGAAATTGCCTTTTCGTACCCACATTTTATCATTGCAGGTTTAGTGGCAGTAGTAATAAACTATTTTCTCGGTCTTTATAAAAGCGTTTGGCATTTTGCGGGAATTGATGAAGTAATACGAGGCGCTTTCGCCGCTGCAGTTGAAACCGTGGCGCTTTTTGCAATAGACAGAGTTCTTTTTGATAAGATTCTTAAGTATGACGGTCGCCTTGTGTTCTGGAGATATATCATAGTATTTATCTTCCTTGCGGTTTTCATTATCGCTCCCAGAATTGCTATAAGAGCATTCAGAAGATTTCGCAGACTTTCGGGAAGAAGAAATTCCGATGCAGGAAGAGTTATGATTGTCGGCGCAGGATTTATGGGCAATTTTGTTATTGACGCTCTTGCAAACGACAGCTTTAAAAACGGAATACCGATAATTGCGGTTGACGATAATCCCGCAAAACAGCATAAAAAAATCAACGGAGTTAAGGTTGCAGGCACTTGTGCACAGATTCCCGAACTCGCTGAAAAATACGAAATCGACCAGATTATTATATGCCTTCCCTCTGCATCCTCTGCAAGGCAGAAGGAAATTCTCGACCTCGCAATGCAGACAGAGGCTGATGTAAAAATCAGTCCCACTGTTGAGGATATGCTTGAAGAGGGCGGTAAAAAGAAGGTCAGAAATGTTGATATTACCGACCTTCTTGCCAGAGACGAGGTTAAGCTTGATAAAAAGGTTTGCCGCTATCTTATTGGAAAAACCGTTCTTGTAACAGGCGGCGGCGGTTCCATAGGCGCTGAAATCTGCAACCAGGTTGCAAGATACGATCCCAAAGCAGTTATTATTTTCGACATCTATGAAAACTGTGCATTTGAGCTTCAGAACGAGCTTAACGACAAATACAACGGCGAGATAGATATTTATGTTCGTATAGGCTCTGTTCGCGATATTAACAGACTTCGTGAAATATTTGAAGAATTCCACCCCGATGTTGTTTTCCACGCAGCTGCTCACAAGCATGTTCCCCTTATGGAGGACAGCCCCTGCGAAGCTGTTAAAAACAATGTTTTCGGAACATATAATGTTGCGCTTATCGCAGATGAATTCAAGGTTCCGAAGATGGTTATTCTTTCAACCGATAAGGCAGTTAACCCAACAAATGTTATGGGCTGCACAAAGAGAATTACCGAAATCATTGTTCAGTATATGAACAACAAGAGCGAAAACACAGAGTATGCGGCAGTTCGTTTCGGAAATGTTTTAGGCTCGCATGGTTCGGTTATTCCGATTTTCAAAAAGCAGATTGAAGAGGGCGGTCCCGTTAAGGTTACCCACCCCGATATAACAAGATACTTTATGACAATTCCGGAGGCTGCACAGCTTGTTTGCCAGGCAGGCGGACTTGCAAAGGGCGGTGAGGTTTTCGTTCTTGATATGGGCGAGCCCGTTAAGATTATGGATCTTGCAAGAAATCTTATAAAGCTTTCGGGCTTCTCAGTTGACGAAATAGGAATTGAAATAACAGGTCTCAGACCGGGCGAAAAGCTTTATGAAGAGCTCGCAATGGACAGCGAAATGGCGACAAGAGAGAAAACAGCTAACGAAAAAATCTATGTTACCCAGCCGATGAATATTAACGACGATGAATTCGAAGCAATGCTTAAATCTCTTGAGGACATCAACGAAGAAAATGTTCGCGAAAAGCTTATGGCAATAGTTCCGAATTATCACCCGGCAAATAATTAGTGCATAGTTCATAAGGCATAGTGCATAAATAAAAGGATGCTTCATTGAAGCATCCTTTTGTTATATTCTTACGGGTATTTTGTTTTCATTTAAGTATTTTTTTAGCTCGGGAACGGGAAGCTCGTTAAAGTGGAAGAGGCTTGCGGCAAGCACTGCATCCGCCTTGCCCTCGGTTAAAACATCAAGAAAATGCTCTGCCTTGCCTGCACCGCCCGATGCTATTACGGGGATTCCGACATTTTCGCTGACTGCTTTTGTCAGTTGAATGTCATAGCCTGTTTTCTGTCCGTCCTGGTCCATTGAGGTGAGAAGGATTTCGCCTGCTCCCCTCTTATAGGCTTCCTTTGCCCACTGAACCGCGTCGATACCCGTAGGTATTCTTCCGCCGTTGAGGTAAACCTCCCACGAAGCACCGTTTCTCTTTGCATCAATGGCACAAACAACGCACTGTGAGCCGAATTTATAAGCCGCATCGTTAATCAAATCGGGGTTTCTTACCGCGGCTGAATTAACCGAAATCTTATCCGCACCTGCTCTTAAAAGCTCTTTAAAATCCTCTGTTGATGTTATTCCGCCGCCGACAGTGAAAGGAATAAAAACCGTATTCGCAACTCGGGAAACAATATCAAGCATCGTGCTTCTTCCCTCGTGGCTTGCCATAATATCAAGCAAAACAAGCTCATCAGCGCCCTGCCTATCATATGCCGCAGCACATTCAACGGGGTCGCCTGCATCTCTTAAGCCAACAAATGAAACGCCCTTAACAACTCTGCCGTTTTTAACATCGAGGCAGGGTATTATTCTTTTAGCATACATATCCTAATCCTCCGAAACAAAGTTTTTAAGCAGTTTCAATCCGATTTCACCGCTTTTTTCGGGATGGAACTGAGTTGCGCTGATATTACCCTTCTGAACGGCGCACTGAATTTGGACTCCGTACTGTGCAGCACCCGCAACTATATCACAATCAGCATCCTTGAGATAGAAGGAATGAACAAAGTAGAAGTAGCTTTCATTCTTTATGCCTTCAAAAATGCCGCCGCTTTGTTTAATATCAACAGAATTCCAGCCCATATGGGGCACTTTTAAGCCGAGGTTTTCGGGAATTTTAACAATTCTGCCCTTGAATACACCAAGTCCTTTAACTCCATGGCTTTCTTCACTTTCCTCAAAAAGAAGCTGAAGCCCGAGGCATATTCCGAGAAACCTTTGCTTACCCGATGCCGCATTTTTTATTACCTCTTCAAGTCCCCTGCTTCTGATTGAATCCATCGCGTCACCAAAAGAGCCGACACCGGGCAGAATAACATGGGAAGCACCTTCAATAACAGCTTTGTCGGAAGTTATAACGCTTTCACAGCCAAGGTAATCAAGCGCCTTCTTAACGCTTTGCAGATTCCCTGCACCGTAATCAATTATCGCAATCATATATAAACTCCTATTTTTTAATGTTTATATAATAACATAAACATTTGCAATTGACAAATAAAAATTATTTTGTTACAATATTCGGGCATTAGATATACGGAGACGTATCGAAGTGGTCATAACGGGGCTGACTCGAAATCAGTTAGGGAGCAATCCCCCGCGAGTTCGAATCTCGCCGTCTCCGCCAAAAACAGGAAGCCAACCCTCGTGTTGGCTTCCTGTTTTTAGATAGTTAAGCGAGATTCGAAACGAACTCCAAGAGCGGCGCACAAGTGCCGCGATTGGGAGAAAGGTCCGGTGGACCTTTCGATAGCTGAGAGGAGAATCTCGCCGTCCCACCGTTTTGGCACCGTTTCTCGGCTTTTGAGGAGAATCTCGCCGTTCCTCTCTCTGGCGGAGACGGCGAAACGAAAAAGTATTATCTAATCTTCCTCACGCAACAACCCGTTGCTTTTCTTCCTGCCTTTACTATGCTATAATAAACATAAGGAGATGTTGCTATGGAAACAAAGGATATTATACTTGAACTCAGAACTAAAAATAATATGTCGCAGGATGAGCTTGCAGAGAAGGTTTTTGTAACCCGTCAGGCAGTTTCAAGGTGGGAAAACGGCGACACAATTCCCAACACCGAAACACTAAAACTTCTTTCAAAGCTTTTCGGTGTTTCGATAAATACACTGCTCGGCTCACACGATAAGCTTATCTGCCAGTGCTGCGGAATGCCGCTTGATGATGCGATTATCAGCCGCGAAAAAGACGGAACGCTGAATGAAGAATACTGCAAATGGTGCTATGCTGACGGAACTTATACCTACAGCAATATGGATGATTTAATCAATATCTGCATTCCCCATATGGCAAAGGAGGGCTTCACCGAAGAGCAGGCAAGAGCATATATGAAGGATATGCTGCCTAAGCTTGATTACTGGAAAAGATACGAAGAGCTTAGCGACAACGGTGAGTTTGAAGCATTCAAAAAACAGCTTATTGATGAAATAAACGCACTCGGTGTTGAAGGAATGCCGAAGCTTGAAAAGCTGAATGCGCTTGTTGGCAGCTTTGTTAATCTTGAATACAGGCTTCCGAACGGCAGGCTTGTTAAGTTTCTTGATGATAACACAACCTATCTCGGCAATCAGCTTGAATCGCTGTTTGATGAAAGCATATGCTTCGGCGTTCTTGCAAATATGGATTTCATTCTGATTTGCACATATGAAGAAAACGGCGAAAACCCCGAGCTGATAATTTATAAGAAAAGATAAAAAACGAAGGCTAAAAGGGTGGGCAACTTAGGGATTTAATAGATTTTGAAATGCTCTTTTCCGCTATAACAGCTTCAAAACAAGGGTTAAGGCGCCAGCCTTAACCCTTGTTTGTTCATTGTTCTAACGAAAAATACCTATTTCAAAATTGCTTTGCACCTAAAAATAGCAGATTTTTGTGAAAGACAAGGCAAAAAGCACAGGAATAATTTGTTTATTCTGAGCATTTTTAACGCAGTTTTTCGCTAAAAGATGCATTTTTAGGCTATCAAATCCCTAAGTCGCCCACCCTAAAGCCTTCGTTTTTTCTGTTAGTTTTCAAATCTGAATGCTTATTTAAAATACTCAGCTGCGGATTTGAAAATCTCAACTGGGGACAGTCCCCAGTTGTTATACAGATGTATTGATTTATATAAATTTATACTCAATTTCTGTTTTTGTTATAAGAACAGTGTCGGTATTGACTTCTTTTTTCAGCCTTTCAGCCAAAATCATAATTTCTTTTTCATCAACACCTATTATGACTACCCTAAGACTTGTTTCGGTTGTATATCCCTTGCCGTGAGTATATCCTCCGAGCTGGGTCAGAAGAGAAAATCCAATTTTATTCTCTGTGCAAATTTCTGTCAGAATTTTTTTAAAATCATTAACATTAAGAATTTCCTGATACATATCCTTATCCTTAATGCCGACAAAAATTTCATATTTAATTCCCTTATCAAACTGATTATCCTTCATACTTCTTACCTCAACAGAATTCCGCTTTCAAAGCATGCTTGATTACAAGAACATGTTCCTGATTCATAAACATTGAAAGGCTTTTCGCAAGTTTAATAATATCAATAGATGTATCCCCTACGATACTTATACACAGGGAATTTTCCGTTATAAACCAACCGTCTTCGTGAAGGTAGCCGCCCTTTAACCTAAGAATTGAAAAATCAATATGCTTTTTTCTGAAAAAATCAGACAGCATTTCACTGAGTTCATTATCATTAACAAGCTCTTGGCGCAGCTGAGGATCATTGCAACCGATGATAATCTGATATTCAATACTGGCGTTCATTTAACCACCAACTTTCTTTCAATCTTAAAACGCAGAAAAACACGCCCTAAGGGGTGGGCAACTTAGGGATTTAATAGATTTTGAAATGCTCTTTTCCGCTATAACAGCTTCAAAACAAGGGTTAAGGTAATTGTGAAGTTTTATTTAAAGTATTCAAAAGCGGATTTGAAAATCTTCATATCATATTCACCCGGAACATTCATATATAAGCCTTCGCCTATACGCTCTGAGTGACCCATTTTGCCGAGAACTCGTCCGTCGGGTGAGGTTATGCCCTCTATTGCATAAAACGAGCCGTTAACATTGAAATCAATATCAAGCGTCGGGTTGCCGTCAAGGTCTGCATACTGGGTTGCAATCTGACCGTTTTCAATGAGGCTTGCAAGCAGTTCGTCGCTTGCAATGAATCTGCCCTCACCGTGGGACACGGGAACATTATATATCTCGCCCACCTTGGTGTGTGCAAGCCATGGCGATTTATTTGAAGCAACACGGGTGCGAACAATTCTTGACTGATGGCGTCCGATTGTGTTGAAGGTTAATGTCGGGCAGGTTTCATCGGCATCAATGATTTTGCCGAAAGGAACAAGTCCGAGCTTGATAAGTGCCTGGAAGCCGTTGCAGATACCTGCCATAAGTCCGTCGCGGTTATCAAGCAAATCGCCAACTGCCTCTTTAACATCTGCATTTCTGAAAAATGCAGTGATAAACTTTCCGCTTCCGTCGGGCTCATCACCGCCAGAGAAGCCGCCCGGTATGAATACTATCTGCGACTCTTTAACCTTCTTTGCAAAGGTTTCAACGCTGTTCAAGATTCCGGTCCGTGTCATATTGTTTATAACAAAGATTTCGGGTTCAAGACCTGCATCTGCGGCAGCCTTGGCGGTGTCGTACTCGCAGTTAGTTCCCGGGAAAGCAGGAATAAGAATACGGGGCTTTGCACATTTGATGCTCGGCGCACAGCGTTTTTCGGTTTCAAAGGATATAATCGGAGCTTCGGTTTTATCCGCCTTTGCTCTGCTTGGATAAACGCTTTCAAGTTTATCCTCATATGCCGAAAGAAGCTCGGTCATATCTGCATTCTCGCATTTATATGAAATCACAGGCTCGCTTTCAACAGTTCCTATAACTCTGCCAATGCTCTCATCGTCCGTTTCAACAATGAATGAGCCATAGTTATAGCCGAAGAGCTCGTTCATTGAAAGCTCATCCGAAAACTTGAAGCCAAAGCCGTTTCCTATACACATCTTAAACACGGCTTCTGCAATTCCGCCGATTGAAGGAGTATAAATCGCATATGCCTTGCCCTCTTTAACAAGGGAATTAACCTTATTGTAAACCTCAATAAGTGATTCTGTTTTCGGAAGTGAGTTTTCATCGTATTCGGGCGCAATAAGCACAGCCTTGCTGCCTGCTTTTTTGAAATCACCCGAAACAATATCCTTTGTTTTTTCGGTTGTTACCGCAAATGAAACAAGTGTGGGCGGAACATCAATATCCTCAAAGCTTCCGCTCATTGAATCCTTGCCGCCTACCGAGCCGATGCCGAACTCAAGCTGTGCCTTATATGCACCGAGGAGCGCTGAAAGCGGTTTGCCCCAACGGTTTGAATCACTTCCGGGATGCTCGAAATATTCCTGGAAGGTTAAATAAACCTGCTTGAAGGAAGCACCCGAAGCAATAAGCTTTGAAACGCTTTCAACAACGGCAAGATATGCGCCGTGATAGGGGCTCTGCTCTGCAATGAACGGGTTATAGCCCCACGCCATAAGCGAGCAGGTATCGGTGTGCTTCTTCTCAACGGAAACCTTCTGAACCATTGCCTGCGCAGGCGTTAACTGGTTTTTGCCGCCGAAGGGCATAATAACCGTTCCTGCGCCTATGGTTGAATCAAATCTTTCCGAAAGTCCTCTCTTCGAGCAGACATTCAAATCGGATAAGAGTAATTTATAACCCTCTGAAAAACTCTCGGGGATTTCTTTTTTATAATTTTCTGCTTTTGCGGCATTTATTTCTATGTGCTTTTCAGCACCGTTTGAATCAAGAAAGCTTCTTGAAATATCAACAATCTTTTTGCCGTTCCAATTCATAACAAGGCGCGGTTTCTCGGTTACAACTGCAACGGGCGTTGCGCTGAGGTTTTCTTCCTTTGCCATTGCTATAAACTTATCGGCGTCGTTTTTATCAACAACAACCGCCATTCTCTCCTGGCTTTCGCTGATTGCAAGCTCTGTTCCGTCGAGTCCCTCATATTTCTTGGGAACCTTATCAAGCTCGATTTCAAGACCGTCTGCAAGCTCGCCGATGGCAACGGAAACACCGCCAGCACCGAAATCATTACATTTTTTAATGAGGTTGCAGGCATCCTTTCTTCTGAAAAGGCGCTGAAGCTTTCTCTCTTCGGGAGCGTTACCCTTTTGAACCTCTGCACCGCACTTTTCAACAGAAGTAACTGTGTGTGCCTTTGAAGAGCCCGTTGCGCCGCCGATGCCGTCCCTGCCCGTTGCACCGCCGAGAAGAATAACTATATCCCCTGCAACGGGTTTCTCTCTGCGAACATTCTCTTCGGGAGCAGCTGCAACAACTGCGCCGATTTCCATTCTTTTTGCGGCATAACCGTCGTGATAAAGCTCGTCAACAATACCTGTTGCAAGACCTATCTGGTTGCCGTATGAGGAATAGCCTGCTGCTGCGCCTGTTACAATCTTTCTCTGAGGAAGCTTGCCCTTGATTGTTTCTTCAACGGGCTTCAAGGGGTCTGCGGCGCCCGTTACACGCATTGCGCCGTAAACATATGCTCTTCCCGAAAGCGGGTCGCGGATTGCACCGCCTATGCAGGTTGCCGCTCCGCCGAAGGGCTCAACCTCTGTCGGATGGTTGTGTGTTTCGTTTTTGAAAAGAAGAAGCCACGGCTCTTCCCTGCCGTCAACGGTTACATTGATTTTAACCGTGCACGCATTTATTTCATCGGATTCATCAAGCCCCGTAAGTCTGCCGTCGGCTTTTAATGCCTTTGCGGCAAGGGTTGCGATATCCATAAGGCAAATCGGCGAGGTTTTGCCAAGTTCCTTTTTCTTTGCAAGATATTCGTTATATGCCTTTTCAACAATTTCGTCCTCAAATTTAACCGAATCAATTATTGTTAAGAAGGTTGTGTGACGGCAGTGGTCGCTCCAATAAGTGTCTGCCATTCTGATTTCGGTTATTGTAGGATTGCGCTTTTCGCTGATGAAATACCGCTGGCAGAATTTGATGTCATCCAGATCCATTGCAAGTCCGAGCTCATCAATAAGCCCCTGCAAACCGTTTTCATCAAGCTCTGTGAAGCCGTCCATAACAGCAACGCTGTCGGGAATATCGTAGGGGATGTTCAGCGTTTTCGGAAGCTCAAGCGAAGCCTCGCGCGAATCAACGGGGTTAATAACATATTTCTTAACAGCTTCAATTTCGCTCTCTTTTAAATCGCCGTAGAGCACATAAACCTTTGCAGCTCTTACGGTCGGTCTGTCGCCGCAGGAAATAAGCTGAATGCACTGCGCTGCAGAATCCGCTCTCTGGTCGAACTGACCGGGAAGATATTCAACTGCAAAAACAGCGCTTTCGTCGAGAGTCGGATTTTTATATGTTAAATCCGTCTGCGGTTCCGAGAAAACGGTTTTAACCGCAGTTTCAAAAAGCTCCTCGGTGATGTTTTCAGCATCATATCTGTTTAAAATTCTGAGGTCGGTTATTGAATCTATCTTTAAAAAGTCCTTTATCTCTGAAAGCAGCGAAGCGGCTTCATTTGCAAGGGCTTTTCTTTTTTCAACAAAAATTCTGTATACCATATTATACCTCCGCTAAAAGTGCTTTTGCGCCGATATCCTTGCGGTAATAAGCGTTTTCAAAATCTATTTTCTCAACATCCTCATACGAAGCGCTTATTGCCTCTTTAAGCGTTGACCTGATTTCGGTAACACCGAGAACTCTTCCGCCGTTTGTAAGCAGCTTTGAGCCTTCAAGCATAGCGCCTGCAACAAAAACCTTATCCCTGATATCATCCGGAATTGTTATTTCAAATCCCTTGCCGTATTTAACGGGATATCCGTCGCTTGCCATAATAACACAGCAGGCGTTTTCATCTCTGAATTTAACCTCGGTGTCGGCAAGATTTCCGTTTGTTGTGCTGAGCATAACGGTTAATAAATCGGATTCAAGAAGCGGCAGAACAACCTGGGTTTCGGGGTCGCCGAAACGGCAGTTATATTCAATAACCTTTGGTCCGTTTTCGGTTATCATAAGTCCGAAATAAAGGCATCCCCTGAAGGTTCTTCCCTCTTTGTTCATAGCGTCAATGGTCGGAAGGAAGATTTCGTGCATACATCTTTCTGCAATCGCTTCGGAATAATAGGGATTGGGCGCAACTGTTCCCATACCGCCCGTATTGAGCCCCTTATCGCCGTCGCCGATTCTTTTATGGTCCATAGAAGATACCATCGGTTTTACGGTTTTGCCGTCCGTGAATGCTAAAACGGAAACCTCGGGACCTGTTAAAAACTCTTCGATAACAATGGTTTCACCGCTCTTTCCGAAGGCTTTATCCTGCATCATTGAAACAACTGCATCCTTTGCCTGCTGCCTTGTTTCGGCAATTATAACGCCTTTGCCGAGTGCAAGTCCGTCAGCCTTGATAACCGTTGGAATCGGGCAGGAATCAATGTATCTGAGCGCCTTTTCCATATCGCTGAAGGTTTCAAATTCAGCAGTCGGAATATTATATTTCTTCATAAGCTCTTTTGAAAAAGCCTTGCTGCCTTCAATAATTGCAGCCTCTGCGCGCGGTCCGAAGCATTTGATGCCCTTTTCTTCAAGCGCATTAACACAGCCGAGAACAAGCGGGTCATCGGGGGTTACAACAGCATAATCAATGCCGTTATCAACCGCGAAATTAACTATGCCCTCAATATCGGTTGCGCCGATATTTACGCATTCAGCATCAGCGGCAATTCCGCCGTTGCCCGGAAGGGCAAATATCTGCTCAACCTCTTTGTTTTCTTTTAATTTCTTAATTACGGCGTGTTCTCTTCCGCCGCCGCCTACTACAAGTATTTTCAAGGGTTTATACCTCATTTATCTTTAATTAGTGGTGGAATAAACGCATTCCCGTGAATGCCATAACCATTCCGAGCTTGTCGGCGCGTTCAATAACAACGCCATCGCGGATTGAGCCGCCCGGCTCTGCAACATATTTAACGCCGCTTGCTCTTGCACGCATAATGTTATCATCAAACGGGAAGAATGCATCCGAACCGAGAGCAACATTATCAAGAGTGTCAAGATATGCTCTCTGCTCTTCCTTGGTGAAGGGCTCGGGCTGAGAGGTGAAATATCTCTGCCATACGCCGTCGGAGCAAACATCCTCTTCATTCTGGTTGATGTAGCCGTCTATTGCATTATCTCTTTCGGGACGGCTGATATCCTCTTTAAACGGAAGATTTAAAACCTTGTCGCTCTGGCGGAGGAACCAGGTGTCAGCCTTTGTTCCTGCAAGGCGTGTGCAGTGAATTCTTGACTGCTGACCTGCGCCGACGCCGATAGCCTGTCCTTTATATGCATAGCAAACAGAGTTTGACTGAGTATATTTAAGAGTGATGAGCGCAATAACAAGGTCCGCTGCTGCACTTTCGGGAAGGTCTTTATTTTCTGTTACGATATTTGAAAGAACGCTTTTATCGATTTTATAATCGTTTCTTCCCTGCTCAAAGGTTATGCCGAAAACCTGCTTCTTTTCCTGAGCTGCAGGAACATAGAGCGGGTCAATTTTAACAATATTATAGTTACCCTTACGCTTTGTTTTAAGAATTTCAAGTGCCTCGGGCTCGTAACCGGGTGCAATAACGCCGTCTGAAACCTCGCGCTGAATGAGCTTTGCGGTTGTTACATCGCAAACATCTGAAAGAGCAACCCAATCGCCGAAGGAACACATTCTGTCGGTTCCTCTTGCTCTTGCATATGCGCAAGCAAGGGGCGATTCATCAAGACCTTCAATATCATCAACGAAGCAAGCCTTCTTAAGCTTTTCGTCAAGGGGAAGTCCGATTGCTGCGGAGGTTGGGCTTACATGCTTGAAGGATGCAGCGGCAGGCATACCCAAAGCGGCTTTGAGCTCGCTTACAAGCTGCCACGAATTAAACGCATCAAGGAAGTTGATATATCCGGGTTTACCTGCAAGAATTTCAATGGGGAGCTCGCTGCCGTCCTCCATATATATTTTAGAAGGTTTCTGATTCGGATTGCATCCGTATTTAAGTTCAAATTCTAACATAACGCACCTCTCTTAGTTGTTTTTATTAATAATTCTGTATTCCTCGCTCTTTGTTTTTAAATCAGTGTAGCAAACATAGAGCGATATTTTATTATCTTCATCAAGCGCATTCCACAGCGCATTTGTAAATTCATCAATATCATCGGGAATGAAAACTCTTTCGGGCTCACCCTGGAAGGTTGGAATCGGGTTTCCGTCGCAAACATAGGTGTGGATAAAATGTCCGAGTCCTGCCTTAGAGGGATATGAGAAGGTGAATCTTGCGCAGTCGCTTCCCTCTTCATCAATACTTTTAAGAATGCTCATTTTATAGCTGAAATCATTTTCACCAAAGGTAATCATTGAGCTGATTCTCGGGGTGAAGTTCGGCATATCGGGCTCGAAGCAACGGGTGTTAAGCGCATCCTCAAAGCTCTTGTTTTCTTTGAGTGCCTCGTAAATTGTATCCGTCTGGTCGCCGTTTGTTGCAATAAGGTTGTTTTCAAACCTTCTCATTGCCGCATAGATAATAAGGCTCGGGTCCTCAACCTTTGAAGCATCGAAGGGCTCGGTGTATAAAACGCCGTCCTTCATATTGAAAACTCTGTTTCTGCTGTTTGCGCTTCTGCCCATAATGAAATATGCAACAGCCGCCTTTTCGCCGTTTTCGCTCTTACCGCAGACGATTCCTCTTCCAACATAGGAATTGCCTTCAACAGCTTCGTTTATCTTTTTAATTTCATAAATATTCATAAAACCTCTCCTTTGAGTTAGTTATATTATAATTGCCGACCGCAGGTCCCTAAATTCGTAATTCTCGACCAACGGTTCCCAAAATTTGTTTCGGCTTGGAGCGCCGACAAATTTTGACCGTTCGGCAGTTCTTTTTGTTCGCTTCATCTGCCACCGGCAGCGCTCGCAAACGAACCGTACTTCGTAATTATTTATTATGCATTATACACTCAGAAACAATCTCAGCAGCCTCGGGAAGAATTTTCCACTCCGCCTGCTCCATAACTCTTTTCTGAAGAATTTCGGGTGTGTCGCCCTCTTCAATCTCAACGACTTTCTGAAGAATTATTCTTCCGCCGTCGGGTATTTCGTTAACAAAATGAACCGTTGCACCCGTTACCTTAACGCCGTAGCCGAGCGCCGCTTCGTGAACCTTGAGTCCGTAGAAGCCCTTTCCGCAAAACGACGGAATAAGCGAGGGGTGAACATTGATTATTCTTTCGGGATATCGGCTTGTGAAGTTCGCGCTCAGAATTGTCATAAAGCCTGCAAGAATTATAAGCTCAATTCCGTTTTCTTCAAGCTCATTTATAACCGCATTTTCAAAATCCGCTCTGCTTTCAAAGTCCATTTTGCAGATAACCGCGGTTTTTATTCCTGCTTTTTCAGCTCTTTCAAGCGCATAAGCCTTCGGATTATCCGAAATAACAAGGCTGAGCTTTCCGCTTTTTAAGCCGCCGTCTTTTTCAAAATCAATAAGCGCCTGAAGATTTGTTCCGCCGCCCGAAACAAGCACGCCGATTTTTGTTTTTTCCATAGCTTCACCCGATTAAATAAGTTCTATTTTTTTATCGCTTTTAACAACCCTGCCGAGAATATAGGCGTTTTCGCCGTTTGCTTTGAGGATTTCAAGCGCTTTATCAGCCTGCTCCTTAGGAACAACAACGCTCATTCCGACACCCATATTAAAGGTGTTAAACATATCGCGCCTGCTGATTTCTCCGCATTTTTCAATAAGATTGAATATCGGAAGAATCTTAACATCCTCTTCCTTAATAACAACGCCGTATCCATCGGGAATACTGCGCGGAATGTTTTCATAAAATCCGCCGCCCGTTATATGCGAAATTGCGCGGACATCAACCTCATCAAGCAGGGCTAAAATCGGCTTAACATAGATTTTTGTCGGGGTTAAAAGTGTTTCAAGAACGCTCTTTCCGCCAAGCTCTTCAAGGGGCTTTTTTGCATCCTCGCTTTCAATATCAAAAACCTTTCTGACAAGTGAAAAGCCGTTTGAATGAACGCCGCTTGAGGGAAGCGCGATAACAACATCGCCTTCACTCATTTTTGTGTTATCAATAATTTTATCCTTGTCAACAACGCCGGTGCAGTAGCCTGCAAGGTCGTATTCATCCTCGGGATAAAAGCCCGGCATCTCCGCCGTTTCACCGCCGATAAGTGAAGCGCCCGACTGAACACAGCCATCGCAAACGCCCTTAACAATCTCTGCAATCTTTTCGGGGAAATTCTTTCCGCAGGCAATATAATCAAGGAAGAAAAGCGGTTTTGCTCCGCAGCAGATTATATCGTTTACGCACATTGCAACGCAGTCTATGCCGATTGTGTCGTGCTTATCGGCTGTGAATGCAAGCTTGAGCTTTGTTCCGACTCCGTCCGTTCCCGAAACAAGAACGGGCTTATTGATTCCCGTTAAATCGAGCTCAAAGAGTCCGCCGAAGCCCCCGATACCGCTCATAACGCCCGAGGTTACGGTTTTTGCAATATGCTTTTTCATAAGCTCAACAGCCTTGTAGCCCGCTGTTATATCAACGCCTGCTTTTGCGTAGCTTTCACTTCTTGATTCCAAATTCATAATTATTCCTTTCCGTCCCAGCAGTATGTGCAAAGGCATTCTCTGTCTATTCCGATAGCTTCAATAATTCCCTCAAGGGTCTGGAATTCAAGGGAAGCAAAACGAAGCTTTTTACAGATTTCATCCCTGAGCTTTCTGCCTCTTTCGGTTTTGGTGTCTATATATTCATCAATGTGGTTGAAGCCCTCTTCGCCCTCAAGCTCCATAATAACGCGCCTTGCAATTAGCTCCATATCGCTTGTTGCACGCGAGAAATTAAGATACTTACAGCCGAACATAATCGGAGGGCACGCGCTTCTTATATGAACCTCTTTTGCGCCGTGCTCATAGAGAAAATCAACCGTTTCTTTCATCTGAGTTCCGCGAACGATTGAATCATCAACAAAGAGCAGACTCTTGTTTTTAATTAAATCCTCAACGGGAATCAGCTTCATTTTTGCAATTCTGTTTCTGTCCTTCTGATTCGTCGGCATAAAGCTTCTTGACCAGGTGGGAGTGTATTTTATAAACGCCCTTGCAAAAGGAATACCGCTTTTATTGGCATATCCGATAGCGTGCGCGGTTCCCGAATCGGGCACACCGCCAACATAGTCAATCGTGGAATTATTGCCGCACAATGCGTCGTTCTTAGCCATTACAGCGCCGTTTCTGCAGCGCATAACCTCAACATTAACGCCCTCGTAGGATGATGTCGGATAGCCGTAGTAGCTCCATAAAAATGAGCATATTCTCATTTTCTTGCCCGGTGCTGCAAGCTGTTTTACGCCGTCTGCGGTTATTTCAACTATTTCGCCCGGACCGAGCTCTTTTTCATCGGTGTAGCCAAGCTTCTTATATGCAAAATCCTCAAAGGAAACGCAATACGCTTCGTCGCGCTTGCCGATTATAACGGGAAGCCTGCCGAGCTTATCCCTCGCCGCAATGATTTTGCCGCTGCTTGTAAGAAGCAGAATTGAGGCGGTTCCCTCAATAACCTCCTGTGCAAACTTAATTCCCGAAACAAAATCCTCCTTCTGATTAATAAGCGCAGAAAGAAGCTCCGTTGAATTAACTCCGCCGCCGTTCATTGCACAGAACTGACCGCTGTTATTTTTAAAATACTTATCAATAAGCTCGTCCGCATTTGTGATAATTCCTATCATACAAAGCGCATAGAGCCCGAGTGAAGAACGAATGAGAAGGGGCTGGGGGTCGTAATCGCTGATACAGCCGATTGCCGCCGTGCCTTCCATTTCGTTATAAATGTTTTCAAATTTTGTTCTGAAAGGTGAGTTTGTTATATTGTGTATTTTTCTCTGAATACCCTTTTCCTCATCGTAAACAGCAACACCGCCGCGCCTTGTGCCGAGGTGAGAATGGTAGTCAGTTCCGAAAAAAACATCCGATATAACGCTGTCCTTTCCAACCGCACCAAAGAATCCGCCCATAGTCTGTTCTCCTATTTTTAGTTTCGCGTTTCGAGTTTCAAGTTCCGAGCTGTCGGGTCGCTTCGCTCCGATATTATTTAATAGCCGACCGCAGGTCTCTCAATTCGTAATCTCGACCAACGGTTCCCAAAATTTGTTTCGGCTTGGAGCGCCGACAAATTTTGACCGTTCGGCAGTTCTTTTTGTTCGCTTCATCTGCCACCGGCAGCGCTCGCAAACGAACCGTAATTCGTAATTATTCTCCGAAAACTCTCTTCATCATTTCCTTATATGCATCTTCAACGCCGCCCATATCTCTGCGGAAGCGGTCCTTATCAAGCTTTTCGCCTGTTTCGCTGTCCCAGAAACGGCAGGTATCGGGTGAAATCTCGTCAGCAAGAACAATGCTTCCGTCGGCAGTTTTGCCGAATTCAAGCTTGAAGTCAACAAGAGTAACGCCGAGCTCCTTGAAATATGCCTTTAAAACATCATTAACCTTGAAAGCCATTGACTTGATGAGTTCAATTTCTTCCCTTGTTGCAAGCTTTAATGCGATTGCGTGGTATGCATTCAGAAGCGGGTCGTGAAGGTCGTCGTTTTTATAAGAAAACTCAATAGTCGGCTCGTCAAAAACTATGCCCTCTTCAACGCCGTAGCGCGAAGCAAAATGACCTGCCGAAATATTTCTGATAATAACCTCAAGAGGAACTATTGAAACCTTTTTAACAACGGTGTCGGTATCGTTAATCTCTTCAACAAAATGTGAAGGAACGCCGTTTTTCTCAAGAAGCTGCATAAGGTAATTTGACATTCTGTTGTTTATAACGCCCTTACCTGCAATAGTTCCCTTCTTCTCGCCGTCGTTTGCGGTTGCATCGTCCTTATAAGAAACGATTACATAGTTTTCATCCTCGGTTGCAAAAACCTTTTTTGCCTTGCCCTCATAGAGCATTTCTTTCTTTTCCATTTTAAAAGCCTCCCTGAAATTAATTATTTGTTATATTCAACAGAAAGTTCGGCATCCTTTGCCAGAACATTTTCTGCATCTGCTTTTCTCTTTGCGTCAAGCTTTGCGGCAATTTCGCTATCTTCAACCGCAAGTATCTGCATTGCAAGCAGAGCCGCATTTGCCGCGCCGTCAACTGCAACGGTAGCAACGGGAATTCCCGGAGGCATCTGAACAGTTGACAAAAGTGCATCCATACCGTCGAAGGCGCTTGATTTGCACGGAATTCCGATAACGGGAAGCGTTGTTCTTGCCGCTATTGCGCCTGCAAGGTGAGCCGCCATGCCTGCTGCAGCAATAATGCAGCCAAAGCCGTTTTTGCGTGCATTCATTGCAAACTCAGCCGCCTCATCGGGCGTTCTGTGTGCAGAATAGATATGCATTTCAAACGGAACATCGAAAGAAGAAAGCATATCAGCCGCTTTTTTAACTACGGGCATATCGCTTGCACTGCCCATAACAATACCAATCTTTTTCATAATAAACCTCCTATATCAGAATCAGTTAAATAATAAAAAGAGCGCATTATTCCTAACGCGGAATAATGCGCTTGATATTTTCATCAGTTTTTATGCAAAAATCTGTTTGAATCACTCTCATAACTTTCTCTGCTCCCCTGTGGGCTTAGCTTCAAAAATTTTCTACGATAAGATTATACATTATGAAGCAAGGTTATTCAAGGGCAACGGATAAATTCGGATATAGAATTGTTTTCGCATTTAAAGTCTGTTTTTGTGCATAATGCTATAGGCATTAGGTAATCGAACCCAGTAAGCCTAAACTATTTGGCATTAACAATTTCTTCAACCTTTTCCCTGTTCATATAAAGGGTGCAGCCGCCGATATGGTCGTCTATAAGAAGCCCCTGCTCGCGGATTGCAGTGAAAAGCGGAGATTTGAGCGCCTCTCTGAGCGAGGTATCCTTAACATTGATATCGGAATAGGGTGAAAACGGACAGGGCTCTGCGCCGCCGTGGGAATTGATGTGGAAGAAGCCGCGTCCTGCCGCAACACAGCCGCCCGAGCTCTTTTCATCGCCGGGGAAAGCAATATAAACCATCCTGCGCTTTGTTCTTCTGAGCCTTTTAACAGCCTTTGCCATAAATTCGTGCTCTTTTTCACCCGGTGCAAGATGCTTGCTTTCCTCGGTTACGGGAACAAATTCAACAAATATAACTGCCTTACAGCCCATATCAGCAAGCGAGTTCAGGAATTCCTCGGAATAAACCTCGTAAATGTTTTCAGTTGTAACGGTTACCGAAGCGCCGAATATCATATCCCTGTTTTTAATACTCTGCATTGCCGAGGTTACCTGCTTGTAAACGCCCTCGCCCCTTCTTTCGTCGGTTATCTTTTCGTTGCCTTCAATGCTGATAATCGGAATGAGGTTTCTGTTTTCATCGAAAACCTCAAGATATTTTTCGTGAAGGAAGGTTCCGTTTGTGAAAATCGGGAACATAATATTTTTATGCTTTGCAGCCTCCTTGATAACATCATATCTCATAAGGGGCTCGCCGCCTGCAAGAAGAATAAAGCTTATTCCAAGCTCATCAGCTTCTTCAAAAACATTGTTCCATTCCTGCGCCGTTAGCTGATCAACAGGCGCGCTGTCGCAGCAGGCGTTATTGCTTCTTGAATAGCATCCTGCACAGTGCAGATTGCAGCTGCTTGTTATGCTTGCAATAAGAAACGGAGGAATATGCTCGCCCTTTTTCTCGGCAGCATATCTTTTCTTTGAAGCCTTTCTTGAAGCAGAGGCAAAATCGCGAAGAAATTTATGCTCCTTCGAGTTTCTTGCAGTTGCCCAGAGTGAATCAAAAACAACCCTTGTTACACCGTGGGTCATATATTTCTGAATGTCAAAAGCCATTATTACACCTCAATACATTTTGTAAAATTTAATTGTGCGTAATTTATTATAACACAGTAAAATCCCGATTTCAAGGAATTATTTTAAAACTATAAAAACTATGGCAAATTCAGAATTCAATTCCAAATTTGCCATAATCTTCTTTTCAGGAAAAATACTATTTCCGTGCGTTACCCCGATAAACTCGTAACTTATAATCGCGGCGCAGCCCCGAAAACTCGGAACTCGGGACTCATAACTCGCAACTATTATTTCGTTTTCATCGCTCTTATTGCATTTATAACCGCAATAACCATAACGCCGACATCGGCGAAGATTGCGAGCCACATATTTGCAATTCCGAGTGCGCCGAGAACAAGGCAGAGCATTTTAACGCCTATTGCAAACCAGATGTTTTCATAAACGATTTTAAGGCACTTTTTCGCAATTCTTATTGCCTTTGGTATTTTGAATAAATCGTCGTCCATCAAAACAACATCCGCCGCTTCAATGGCTGCATCCGAGCCGAGAGCGCCCATTGCAATGCCTATATCAGCCCTTGTTAAAACGGGGGCGTCGTTTATTCCGTCGCCAACAAAGGCAAGCGATTCGTTTTTCTGCTTACTGCCGAGCAGCTCTTCAACCTTTTCAACCTTGTTTGCAGGAAGAAGCGAGCTGTAGTATTCATCAATTTTGAGCTCGTTTGCAACGCCGCAGGCAGCCTGCTCAACATCACCCGTCAGCATAATCGTTTTCTCAACTCCGCTTGCTTTGAGTTCGGATATAGCCTCTTTGGCATTATCTTTAACAACATCTGAAATCAGAATATATCCCTGATATTTGCCTTCAAGCGCAATATAAACTATCGTTCCTGCGTCGGTGCATTTTTCAAACGGAATATTGAGTTTTTCCATGAGCTTTGCGTTGCCTGCTGCAACTGAAACGCCGTCTATTTTTGCAGTTACGCCGTGACCGCTGATTTCCTGAATATCGCTTATTCTGTTTTTATCAATATCCTTTTCGTATGCAGCTAAAATGCTTTTGCTTATCGGGTGGGAGGAATAGCTTTCGGCAAGCGCCGCAAATGCAAGCAGCTCGCTTTCATCAATATCGCCTGCACAGTGAATTTCGTTAACCCTGAAAACGCCCTTTGTCAGCGTTCCCGTTTTATCCAGAACAAGATATTTTGTTTTTGAAAGTGTTTCGAGATAGTTTGCGCCCTTAATGAGGATTCCCTCTCGGCTTGCACCGCCGATGCCTGCAAAAAAGCTTAGCGGAATGCTTATAACAAGCGCGCAAGGACAGCTGATAACAAGGAAGGTCAGCGCTCTGTAAATCCAGGTTTTCCATTCTGCTTCATAACCCAGACACATTGAAATGATGGGAGGAAGCAGCGCAAGCGCAAGCGCGCCGAAGCAAACTGCAGGGGTATATATTCTTGCGAATTTAGAAATAAACTGTTCGCTTTTTGCCTTCTTTGAGCTTGAGTTTTCAACCAAATCAAGAATTTTAGAAACAGTTGATTCACCGAATTCCTTAGTAGTTCTAATTCTTATAACACCGCTGAGATTAATGCAGCCGCTTATAACCTCGTCGCCCGATTTAACCTCGCGCGGAACGCTTTCGCCCGTAAGCGAGCTTGTGTCAACAAGGGTTTCGCCCTCGATAACAACGCCGTCTATCGGGATTTTTTCTCCCGAAGCAACAACAATTATACTGCCCGTTTCAACCTCGGAGGGGTCAACGGTTTTTGTTTCACCGTCAATTTCAACATTCGCATAGTCGGGGCGGATATCCATAAGGGATGAAATGTTTTTCCTGCTTTTTCCGACTGCAATGCTCTGAAAAAGCTCGCCGAGCTGATAGAAAAGCATAACGCAAACCGCCTCTGCATAGCTTGTGTTATCAAAAAATGCAATAACTATTGCGCCGACGGTTGCAATCGCCATAAGGAAGTTTTCATCAAAAACCTGCCCCGAAAAAATGCCGAAGAAGGCTTTCTTTAATATGTCGTATCCTATTATAAGATACGCAAGCATAAACAACGCAAGCCGAAGATAATTATTCTCAACCGGAATAAATGAAAAAGCAATCAGCAAAACGGTTGAAATAAGCAGCCTTATTGCAATCTTTTTCTGCTTTTTATTCATATCAGAAATCAATTTCACAGTCTCTTTCAACCTTTCTGCACGCTTTTAAAACCTTTTTCATAACAGCCTTTTCATCAGCGCCATCCTCAAATTCAACATTCATTTTAAGAGTCATAAAGCTAACGCTTGCTTCCTTAACGCCGTCTACCTTATTTGCTGCAGCTTCCATTTTGTTTGCACAAGCTGCACAGTCAACTTCAATATTATATGTTTTTTTCATAATTTCACCTCTGCACATTCTTACATATGAACGATTGTTCATATATCTATATGTATTATACCATATAATATGCCATTGTCAATAGTTTTTACAAAAAACTATCCACTGCCCACTAACCACTATCCACTAAAAAAGGCGGTCAGCGACCGCCTTTTTTAATCAATGTTTTTACACGCAACAAAATCAATTCCCGTATCAAACAGGTTTTCAATAACTCTGTCGCCTTCGTTTATCGGTGTTTTCAAAACAATGTCATCAAGCAGAGCCATCGCTTCAAACATCTTGCCCTTCGGGATTGCGCCGTTTGTTTTAACAGGGCAGCGCGGATATTCGCCGCTGTTTGTTCTGACAGTTGAGGTTACAACCCTTTTCGGATTTGTTACCTCGTTATATCCGTAAACCTCGCCTCTTGGGCAGGCATTTCCCGTAACGGCAAAGCCGTTTTCTTCATCAACCTTTAAATGACAGCCTCGCGGACAGGTTATACAAATTAATTCTCTCATTCGTCTACCTCCTCGGCATAAACAGTTATTTCGTTGCCTTCAACTGCGTCAAGAAGTCGTCTTGAAAGCTTAACTCTTTCCATTTCTCCGGGTGCCATATGAGCGCGCTTGAGCTGAGCTAAAACCTTATCGCCGTCCTTAACGGTTATAACGCTTTTTTCAAATATACGGCGAACTCTGAAAAAGATTTCAGCGTCCATAGCCTCACGGTGAATATAAAGCGGAACAATGAAGCCAACATCGCTTCCCTCTTTAACCGTTATTGCATTTTTACGCGAACGCTCGCCCTGCTTAACATATTCCGCAGCGGCAACGCCTGCAAGCTTGCTTTCGCCCGTTACATAGTCAACAAGGTCGTGAACATGAACAACATTTCCGCTTGCAAAAATGCCAGGTGTTGAGGTTTCCATATTCTCCCATACGGCAACGCCGTTTGTTTTGGGGTCAAGCTCAATGCCTGCATTCCTTGTAAGCTCGTTTTCGGGGATAAGACCGACGGAAAGAAGCACTGTGTCGCAATCGAAATCAATTTCGCTGCCCTTAATCGGCTTTCTGTCGGCGCCAACCTTTGCAATGGTTACGCCCTCAACTCGGTTTTTGCCCCTAATATCTATAATAGTATGGGAAAGATAAAGCGGAATATCAAAATCCTCGAGGCACTGAACAATATTTCTCTGAAGTCCGCCCGAATACGGCATAACCTCAACGCAGGCAAGAACCTTTGCGCCTTCAAGCGTCATTCTTCTTGCCATAATAAGCCCGATATCGCCCGAGCCCAATATAACAACTCTTTTGCCCACCATATGCCCTTCGATATTAACATATCTCTGGGCAGCGCCTGCGGTTAAAACGCCTGCAGGACGGGTTCCGGGAATTGAAATTGCGCCCCTTGTTCTTTCTCTGCAGCCCATTGCAAGCACAATGGATTCGGATTTCAATATCTGATATCCCCTCTCGGGATTAATACAGTGAACCTCTTTATTCTGCGTTACCTGAAGCACCATTGTGTCGCACATAATCTCTATGCCCGTGCCTTCAAGCATTTTGATAAATCTTCCTGCGTATTCGGGACCCGTCAGCTCCTCTTTGAAATAATGAAGCCCGAAGCCGTTATGAATACACTGATTTAAAATTCCGCCGAGCTCTTTATCTCTTTCAATAATAAGAATTTTAGTAATCCCTTTTTCTCTTGCGGCGAGCGCAGCGGCAAGACCTGCGGGACCGCCGCCGACAACTATTAATTCATATGTCATTATCGGTCCCTCCTGTTCTTGGTTTCACCTGTTAAAATATAGCTTCCCGTGTCGTCCTGAAGGATGCTTTCAAAATCGGTGTTCTTATAATTTGCCATAATTTCAAGCACCTTGGGTCCGCAGAAACCGCCCTGGCATCTGCCCATTCCCGTGCCTGCTCGCCTCTTTATTCCGTCGAGTGAAACGGGCGGAATCGGCGATTTGAGCGCACATAGAATTTCGCCCTCGGTTATTGTTTCGCAGCGGCAGATAACTCTGCCGTAGGCAGGATTTTCTTTTATAAGCTTGTTCTTTTCTTCATCGGTCAGCTCTTTAAAGCGGATATGCTCTCTTTCATCAATAAACTCGGCTTTTTCATCAAGCTCGAGTCCCTTTTCGCCGAGCATATGGATTGCGCCCTGCGCGATTGCAGGCGCAGCCGAAAGTCCGGGAGACTTTATGCCTGCCAGATCAAGGAAGTTTTCGGCAGAAAAGCTCATAATGAAATCGCCCGTATCGGTGTTTGCGCGAACGCCCGTAAAATTGCGGATATTATCTCTGAAATTAATTGAAGGAATGGATTTAACCGCTTTTTCACGAACAAAATCAAGGGAAGAGGTTTTGGTTGAGGTGTCGTCCTTCGCGGAAGAAACGGCATTTGGACCGACAATGAGATTTCCGTGAACCGTCGGCGAAACAAGAACGCCCTTTCCAAGCTCATTCGGGCACTGGAAAATAACATGGTTTGCCCTTGTTCCCTCGGATTTATCAAGAAGATAGTATTCGCCTGCACTCGGGTTAATTTTGTAATTCGGCTTTGCAACAAGGGCGGTTATATCGTCCGCCCAGACGCCTGCGGCATTGATAACATATTTTGCTTCAAAGCTTTCGCCGTTGGTTAAAATATGCCAAATTCCGTCTTTATTTTCAATGCCTTCAACCTTTGTGTTAAGGAATATCTCTGCGCCGTTTCTTACAGCAGTTTCTGCCATTGCAACGCCGTATTCCCACGGGTTAACGATTGCCGCCGTTGGTGCATACAAAGCGCCGAGAGCTTCATCGGAAATGAAGGGTTCCATTTCCCTAAGCTCCTTTTGCTCAACAATTCTTACCCCGGGAACGCCGTTTTCTATTCCCCTTTCAAGCAGCTCGGAAATTGTTTTCATTTCATCATCTGAAAAAGCAACAACCAAAGAGCCTATCTGCCTGTATGCAACGGAAAGCTTTTCGCAAATTTCTTTTGCAAGCTCGTTGCCGATAACATTGTATTTCGCGCAAAGAGTTCCGGGCTTCGGGTCGTAGCCCGCATGGATGATTGCGCTGTTTGCCCTTGTTGTTTCCATACAAACATCGTTGTGCTTTTCAAGCACAGCAACTTTAAGATTATATCTGCTCAGAAAATAAGCACAGGATGCGCCCATTATTCCGCAGCCGATAACTACAACATCAAACATATAATTCCCCCAATACATTAAAATTGAGTATGTTTACCCGAATATATAATAGCACATTATTAAAAACATTACAATAATAAAGTTTTGACGAAAAAGTAAATATTCTGTTGATTAGTGATAATTCAATCAGAATAATAAAAAAGGATTAAGGCTGAGCTTAGCCTTAATCCTCAGGCATTAGGGGTTCGATTCCCTAATGCCTAAATTTTTATAATCGGCGTATCGTAATTACCGGGTTTAACGGTGTTGTTATTGTTTCCGTTTATTATTTCGTCATCCGCAGATGTTGTTATAACATCCTGTGATTGAGTGATAATAACTTTAAAAATCGGGTTGATGTATTTCATATTCTTCTTCCTCCTTGGGGTTAGCCGATCTGAAATGCAGATACGGGCTTATGAAATTATAAATAATAGCTGCCAAAACAGTTATTATAAAATACTTAAAGAAAGTGTGGGGCACATTGAAATATGCAATGCCCCTGTTAAGAGACGGAACGGTTGTTATTATTCCCTGCAGCTTTCCGGGAAGCATAGCGTTAACCTTGTCGAGTGCCTGCTGATACAAATAAATAATGTATTCAGGGGTGTAGCCCGAATAATATTTAAACATAACCGGGAAGGTTACAAACTTAGCAAGGAAAAACGAACCGATAGCAACGATTATGGATGCAACAGTGCCGCCTTTGAGAATATGAAGCCTTCTTAAATCCTTCTGCGGCTGTTCAAATTCGGGGTCTAAGGGGAACATTCTTCTTGAATAAAACGCACCCGTTATATAAACAAAGAATGAATTTATAACAATATTGGTTATAACTGCAGGAATACTCAGCGACTTAATTTTAACTGCTATATATATAATGTTTTTAATAACTATTATAATAACGCCGAAAATCGGACCGTAGGCAATTGAAGCAATAACCTCGGGAAGCGATGAGAAGTCCATCGTAAGAAAATCGGGAAGAAACGGCAGCCTAAATGAAGCAAATCTGAGGGCTGTTGCAATAACGGTTAAAATGCTCATAACTATTGCCATTCTTCCTGCAACGGCTCTTCTGTGTTGATGCTCCATTTCCTCGCTGTTTGCAACTGCGCTGAAAACGGTTACAGTGTCGCTTGAAAACAATGAGGCTTGATTTCCCTTTACAGATGATTCCTTTTTCTGCTCTTTTTCAGCGCTTTCACCTTCGGCTTCTTCACCCTCTGCGATTTCTTCAGCTTCGGCATCTTCGCTCTCTTCAGCCTCTTCGTCAGCGTTTCCCTCTTTTGAAGCAGCCTCCTGCTTTTCGTTTAAAGCTTCAATCTGACTTTTTAATTCTTCGATTTTGCTTTCTAATTCTTCAATCTTGTTTTCGTCTTTGCTCATTATTTACTACTTCTCTCCAAACCGTATCACTTCTTTAGATTATATTATATTCTATTATATTTTATATAATAAATCAACTGTTTTTTAGGTTTTAGGTGTTAGGCAAATTGTATATGGGGTCTGACCCCATATACATATGTGGGGGCTTCGCCCCAACGAGATAAATACTTGAACGTATACAGGGGTCAGACCCCTGTATACGTATTTGCCTGCGGCAAGTGAGGATTTATCGCGCAGTCTGTATGACACAGGGGGGGACACACCGTCTGCGAAGGAATGTCCCCCTGTATCATTGGAGACGCAATCCTATCGGCGAACGAATCGGGCGTTCCCTCCACAGCACACGGGGACGTTCCTCTCCAAACGGCGTTGTTCCTTGAATCTCGTTCGGAGGTGCGTCCCCATGGCGAACGAATAGACGCGTCCTCTTTACTTCACCATCGGCGAAGCTAGTGGCTTGCAACTAAAAAAACACGGCTGGCTTTCGCCAACCGTGTTTCTTTTTTAATTAGTCCAAAGGAATTGAGCCAATATCAACAGGCTCAATTTCAAATGTACCGGGTTCATATGAAGCTGTTAAAACATCCTGTGCGGAGGCGATAACAACTTTAAACATAGGTTCTTTGTATTCTTTGTTCATAATTGCCTCTCCTCCTTAATCTGCAAAGTATGCTTCTGCAGCCTGACCGTAGCGATACATTGCCTTAGCAAGTGTTGCTAAATTTGCATTGCCGGTCCTTGATAAAATCTTCATAATTGCGTTTGCTGTTATATCAACATTACCGTTTGAAGTGTATACTGTGATGTTTTCATCCATGTTTGCGGGCTCAATACCTGCAATGTGAAGAACCTTGTAGTCACCGTTTACATGTGTTGAAACACCGAATCTGCTGCCGCCCTTTGTGGGGCTATAGTTGTATGAATTAAAGCTGAAATTAGTCTTTGTAAGAAGATTGATTTCAAGGTCTGATTTAACAACAACTGTTAAGCTTGTGAATAAGCCGCCAAAGTTCGGTGCGGAAACATTCACGAATTCAGTGTCTTGAACATCATTGTAGAAATCATTTCCTGCGTTGTCTGCTGTTGCCATATTATCAGTGTTGTAGTTGAAATATGTCTGAGCAGCTGCAGCGTAGTCAAGAGTTGTTTTAGCAAGCTCTTTGAGCTCAGTAGCCTTTGCGCCTAAATCAGCATTAGGTGTTTCAAGAATTGTTGTGCAGTAATCATATGTGCTGTAGGTAAGTGTCTTAACAGCATTTGTTCCTGCCTGTGCATCAGCCTGAGAAGCATAAACATTGATTTCAACATTCTCGGTTACCTGAGCAGGTGCCTGAGTGATTGAAATGATACGGTTTCCGTCATAATCACCGCTTGTGCTTAATACCGGAAGGTCGCCCATACGAGTGATTTCGGTGCCGATTGTTGCTGATTCTTCAACATTGGTATTTGTGTTGTATGTTACTGCAACATATGCGTTTTCACCGTAGAAATCCTCATCAATGTAGAAATTCTGGCTGATTTCATCTGCAACAGTGATGTTTGCACCGTCGTTGGGCTTACCAACTGTATACTTGCCGCTTGCATCGGGAGTTGCTATTGCAGCATAACCGTCAGCACAGCATTCTGCGGGTACAACTTTACTGAAATAACCGCCGCTGATTTCAAGTTTTACATCATCAGTTGCGTCGACTGTGAAATCGCCCATTGCCTTAAGATCAACATTATTGCCTTCGCCAAGAGCAACGGTAACATCTTCAATTTCTGCATTCGGGTCTACATATTGTCTAAGATATTCAACGTTATTTGTAAAGAGATACTGATGGTTAGCTTCACCATCAATGGAGATATTGCAATTTGTAATATCAAAATCAATATCAGAATCTTCAACAACGAGTGTACCAAAAGCATTGGTTAAACCGGAATTCGTATTCTTTGAAACAAAATTGCTGCCGGTAGCAGTGAAGGTTGAACCTGCAGAGCCTGCGGAACCATCAACTCCCTTTGCATAAATGCAAGCCCAACCCTTGATTGTGCTGCCTGTGATATTCATAGCAACCGGGTTGAAGGTGATGATTGCATAGCCCTTAGATCCGTCATCGCTGGTCTTAATAACGCTGTCCTTAACGGTAACCGTTGCAGTTGAAGCCTGATTGCCGCCTATTGTGAGGGGCTGTAAGTATCCCGATTTACCGGTTGTCTCAAGAGTTGCATTATCAAGAGTAAGCGAATTAAGATTTCCGCGTGTGTCAACGCAGCGACCTGCGTTGGTGGGGTTGGTGATGGTGATGTTTTTGAAAGTAACATCAATATTTGAGGAAGCGTTCATACCAACGCCGAAACCGCGGTTATTGATAGAAACTGTGTGATTGCCACCGTCAATAGTTAATGACTTTGAAATAGCATATCTGCTGCTTGCACTGGAGCCGGTGTTAACACTGGTGTCTGCAAGTAATGTAACTGTGTCGCCTGCAGTTGCAGCGCTGATTGCAGCAGTAAGGGTTGCATAGTATGTATCGCCAATCTTTGCAACATATTCCTGAGTAACAACACCGTCGGTAATAGTTGCACCGTCTGCAATGTTTTGTGCAAGAACAGCGTAAGCACTGTCATCAGCGTTCTTGAATGTACCGCCTGAAATCTGAACGTTTTCGGGAACGCTGCTTGAGCTTGCTGGTAAAACAAGAGGCTTACCTGCAGGAACAGTGAAGTTACCGCCTTCAACATTGATGTGTCCCTGTCCGTCGGAAGATGTTGCACAACCGATAACTGCTGCGCCGCCTGTTGTGAAGTTACCGCTTTCGATAGTAACATTTGAGTTTTCGTCAGCCCATACGCCGTAGTATGCGTTACTTCCTGTTACATTACAATCGATAACAGTTACATTGGCATTCCAGCAGTGAAGACCGTAGTTAAGAGTGAGGTCTTCAAGAACAATGCTTGCGCTTGCTCCGCCGCTATTAGCAAGGTCGCCTTTACCGGGACCCCAAATATATAAACCGTACTGATAATTAGCAGGTGACGGTGTACCAACGCATGTACCGTTCATAATTTTACCGTTTGTACCGGTAAAGAGTGTGCTCCAACGTCCGCCAATAGTAATTGTGTGGTCGCTGAGATCAACTGTTAAGCCGCTGATATCAATATAGTGCATAGAACCTGCTGAACCGTATGCAGGATACTTAGTTAAATCAATATCGCCAGTAAGCTTAATTGTGTCGCCTGCGTTTGCAGCTGCAACAGCAGCCTCAAAGCTATCTGCATCATTAACTTCAACAGTAGCTGCAGATGCTGTGAAAGGCATCATTGCAATAGCCATTAAAGCAGCGAGAACACAAGCTAAAATTTTCTTTGAAATTCTCATTGGAATCATTCCTTTCATTTCATTATTTAACAAAATTTTGTTATTTTCCGCATTTTATGCGGTAGTTTTTTTGGGTAGCCGCCTGACCTCAATATTGCCTGTTTTTTTAACAATACACGGCTTTGTCAACTTTATAGGGCACTTACACCCTATGAGTTTGCAATTTAATTATATATTATTAAAAGCAAATGTCAATACTTTTTTTAAAAAATTGTTAACAGTTTATTAATAATTACAATTAATGCCTTTTAGATACATATCAATTATGTGCACAATGCACAGTCTTTTGAGTTTGGATGGTGGAGAGTGGAGAGTGAAGAATGAAGAGTGAAGAGTGAAGAGTGAAGAGTGAAGAGTTGTGGGGCGCGGAAATGCGCCGTAGGTTTAGTATTCATATCATTTAACGAATTTGTAGGGCGCGACGCCCTCGACGCGCCGTTGCAATAACAAGAAATGAATTGACTCCGTCATGAATTGGCTGCGCCATGAATTCTCGCTTTGCTCCATGAATTGAATTGCGTATACTAACACCGAAGGCAATTCATGCACTCTGTGCAATTCATGACCGAAAGGTCAATTCATGCGGTTTACGCAATTCATTCCCAAAAAACTGCCGATACGCAATATATAATTGCCGTGCGCAGCACCCTCAACTCTTCACTCTTCACTCTTCATTCTTCACTCCTCACTCAACTACCCACTATCCACTACCCACTATCCACTAAAAAAACGCTCGGGAAATCCCGAGCGTTTTTTGCTATTTAGTATTTCTTTCTCTTAACATAGGAAGTGTGAAGAGCGTGGTGTGCTTTTTCGCTGCCGAAATCGCCGTACCAATCTTTATAGAGAGTTTTGATTACGGGTGATTCATGGCTCATTCTGAGTGCCATGCCTGCATCCTGGTCGTAAAGAGCCTTTGCACGAAGTGCCTTAAGGTCTACAGTATCTCTTACAGACTGAGGCTGAATCGGCTGACCGCCGCCGTTTACACAGCCGCCGGGGCAGCACATAATTTCGATGAAGCCCCATCCGTCGGGGTTGCCTGCTGCAAGCTTATCCATAACGATTTTAGCATTTGCAGCGCCCGATGCAACGCAGAGCTTAAGCGGAGTTCCGCCAACCTCAACTGTTGCCTCTTTGATGCCCTGAGTTCCTCTGACAGCCTCAAGGTCGATAGCCTCTGTTGCGCCGTTAAGCCATGCATTTGCAGTACGAACAGCAGCTTCCATAACACCGCCTGTTGCGCCAAAGATAACAGCAGCACCGGTATCGTCGCCAAGAGGTGAATCAAACTCTTCATCAGGAAGATTTTCGAAGTTGATTCCGAGTCTCTGCATCATTCTTGCAGCTTCTCTTGTTGTTAATGCAACATCGATATCCGGATAACCCGAAGCGCTCTGGTCCTCTCTGCCGATTTCAAACTTCTTAGCAGTACAGGGCATAATTGAAACGCAGAAGATATCCTTCGGGTCGATGCCCATCTTCTCTGCATAATATGTTTTGATAACTGCGCCGCTCATCTGCTGAGGTGACTTACAGCTTGAAAGATGACCGATAAGCTCGGGATAATAGAGCTCGCAGAACTTAACCCAACCGGGTGAGCAGGAAGTAATCATCGGAAGAGTTCCGCCTTCCTTAATTCTTTCAACAAGCTCATTTGCCTCTTCAACGATTGTGAGGTCGGCGCCGAAGTTGGTGTCGAATACTCTGTCGAAGCCGAGTCTTCTGAGAGCTGCAACCATCTTGCCTTCAACATTTGTTCCGATAGGCATACCGAAGCATTCGCCGATTGTTGCGCGGATTGAAGGTGCAGTGTGAACAACAACATGCTTTGAGGGATCTGCAAGTGCAGCCCAAACCTTATCTGTGTCGTCCTTTTCTGTTAATGCAGCAGTCGGGCAAACAACTGTGCACTGACCGCAGGAAATACAGGGTGTTTCGTTAAGGCTAACCTTGAACGGCTGACCGATTGCTGTATCAAATCCTCTGTCGTTAGGACCGATAACCGAAACATACTGCTGCTTACATGCAGCAACGCATCTTCTGCAAAGAATACATTTATTGTTATCTCTTACGAGGTGAGCGGTGCTTGTATCTTTTTCATACTTAGGCTTAGCACCCTCGAATGCGTTCATATCAACGCCGTATTCGTGGCAGAGCTTCTGAAGCTCGCAGTTTGTTGAACGAACGCAGGAAAGGCAGTTCATTTCGTGAACCGAAAGCATAAGCTCAAGAGTTGTTTTTCTTGCAGCCTGAATCTTTGCGGTGTTTGTTAAAACTTCCATTCCTTCGGAAACAGGATAAACGCAGGCTGTTACCTGACGGAATCCCCTTCCCTCATTAGCCTCAACGATACAGATGCGGCATGCGCCTATCTCGTTGATTTCTTTCATAAAGCACAGTGTAGGAATTTCAATTCCTATTTTGCGGGCTGCATCAAGAATTGTTGAGCCCTTAGGAACGCTAACTGCCACACCATTGATTTTTAAATTAACCATATCTGCCATTATAACGTCCCTCCTTAGTGTTTGCTTATTGCCTGAGGCTTACAGTTTGCTGCACAAGCGCCGCACTTAATACATTTATCGGGAATGATTTCGTATGAAGGAAGCTTGTGGCCCGGGGCAATATACTTTGTTTTAACTATTGTATCAACAGGACAGTTACCTGCGCAGCGTCCGCAGCCGATACACTTATCCTTATCAATAACATATGTAAGAAGGTCCTTACAAACTCCTGCAGGACACTTCTTGTCAACAACGTGAGCAATATACTCATCTCTGAAGAACTTGAGTGTTGCAAGAACGGGGTTGGGAGCTGTCTGACCGAGACCGCATGCAGAGTTTGCCTTGATGTAGTAGCAAAGCTCTTCAAGTCTGTCGAGGTCTTCAAGTGTTCCCTTGCCCTGAGTAATCTTTTCAAGGATTTCATAGAGTCGTTTTGTACCCACACGGCAGGGAGTACACTTACCGCAGGATTCATCAACCGTGAACTCAAGGAAGAACTTAGCGATGTCAACCATACAGGTATCTTCGTCCATAACGATAAGTCCGCCCGAGCCCATCATACAGCCCATTGCAAGAAGGTTGTCGTAGTCGATTTCAGTGTCGATAAGCTTTGCAGGAATACATCCGCCCGAAGGTCCGCCTGTCTGAGCAGCCTTGAACTTCTTGCCGTTGGGGATACCGCCGCCGATATCATAAATGATTTCGCGAAGGGTTGTTCCCATGGGAACTTCAACAAGACCTGTGTGCTTAATCTTACCGCCGAGAGCAAATACCTTTGTTCCCTTTGATTTTTCAGTACCCATTGATGCAAACCAGTCAGCACCCTTGAGAAGAATCTGAGGAACGTTTGCAAAGGTTTCAACGTTATTTTCAACAGTCGGCTTGCCGAAAAGACCCTTAACTGCCGGGAAAGGCGGTCTGGGACGGGGCTCACCTCTGTTACCCTCGATTGAGGTCATAAGAGCTGTTTCCTCACCGCAAACGAATGCACCTGCGCCGAGACGGATTTCAAGGTCGAAATCGAAGCCCGAACCGAAAATGTCTTTACCTAAAAGACCGTATTCACGAGCCTGGTCGATTGCCTTCTGAAGTCTTGCAACAGCGATGGGATATTCTGCACGAACATAAACGAAGCCCTTTGTTGCGCCAACTGCGTAACCGCAGATAGCCATAGCCTCGATAATGCAGTGCGGGTCGCCTTCAAGAACAGATCTGTCCATAAATGCGCCCGGGTCACCCTCGTCGGCATTACAAACAACATATTTCTGGTCTGCCTTATTGGGAGCACAAAGCGACCATTTGAAGCCTGTGGGGAATCCACCGCCGCCACGGCCTCTTAAACCTGAATCCGAAACGCATTTAATAACGTCCTCGGGAGTCATTTCGGTTAAAACCTTACCAAGAGCAGCATAACCGTCAACAGCGATGTATTCATCAATGTTTTCGGGGTCGATAACGCCGCAGTTACGAAGTGCAACACGGTGCTGCGCTCTGTAGAAATCAGTGTCGGAAAGTGAAACTGTTCCGCCAACAAGAGAATCCTTGGGTGCCGATGTCTCATCATAAACAAGACGCTCAACAATTCTTCCCTTTAAAAGATGCTCCTGAACGATTTCCTTAACGTCATCTGCGTGAACCTGGCTGTAGAAGGTTCCTTCAGGATAAACAATAACAACCGGACCAAGTGCGCAAAGACCGAAGCAACCGGTCTGAACGAGCTTGATTTCGTGGGTTAATCCTGCAAGCTCAAGCTCCTTTTTAAAGGTATCCTGAACTGCCTTGCTTCCTGAGGAAGTACAGCCTGTACCGCCACAGATAAGAACTTGTGAACGAATCATAACTTTACCTCCATATATTATAACTCATCTTTCAACTCATCGTTTGAGATTGTGTACTTTGCAACAACCCTGCCGCCCTGGAGGTGAATTTCTACAACCTCTTTTGCCTTTTCGGGGGTCATTTTTACATAAGTAACCTTTTCTTTGCCTGCTTCGAATACTTCAACAACGGGCTCAAACTGGCAGATGCCGATGCATCCTGTCTGAGAAACGGTTACTTTTTCTGAAAGACCGAGTCTGTTAACCTCTTCAACGAAGGTGCTTAAAACAGGGCGTGCGCCTGCTGCAATACCGCAGGTTGCCATACCAACAACAACTCTGATATCGCCCGAGCCTTCGCGAAGAACAACCTTGTCCTTCATCTTTTCTCTGATTGCCTGAAGTTCAGCTAATGATTTCATAACTTCTCTTCCTTCCTATGATTTATTTTTAACTTTTATTATAAATTAAAACATTAGTTTTATTTATACCTATATTAATGTCGGAAACCCTGTTCCTTTTCTATGCGCCGAATTCCTTATACCTTACAAGACGCTTTAACACAGTATTTGTGAAAAAGGGACGGGCAAAACCTTGCTTGGTTCGAGTCCCTAATGCCTATACTGCTCAAGCAGATATTCCTCAATCCATTTAATAACTTCATAAGTGTTCAGCGCAACATCGCCTAAGATTTCGCGCAGCTGCCTTGTGTCGAGCTCGGCAGTGCCGTTTTCGGTTTTATGGCAGAAATAGAAATCCGTGTCGGGATGCCCCTGAATCAGCGTAATAACGGATGAAACAACATCCCCGAGCGGTGTAAAATCAATATGGTCCTTGAAAAACACCGCAGTAACGCAGGTTCCGTGGTCATTCGGGAAATCCTCTTCGGTTTTTGATTCAACCGTTAGGCTTCCCCCCGTTTGCTCTGCCGCAAGCTTTAAAAGCGGAACGCCGAGACCAACCTTTCGCGTTGTTCGGGTTGTGTAAAACGGGTCTACAACCGATTTAACAACCTCTTCGCTCATTCCGCAGCCGTCATCCTTAATCTGAAGGGTTAATTTATTGCCCTCTTCGGTTATAAGAATCTGCGTAAGGCTTGCGCGTGCTTTAACGGAATTTTCCGCAACATCAAGAATATTGAGTGATAATTCCTTCATATTTTCACCTTGTTTTTAAGTATTCAAACAAATTATGTCTGACAAGCGCCGAGGAATACGGCTCATCGTCAAGCTCGAAATAGTTTTCCTTATCTCTCATATTTTCAAGATAATGCGCGTCGGAGCTTATAATCACCATTTTATCTTCAAGTGAATACTTTTTGATATACTCCTCAACCTTTTCCTTTCTGTTTATTTCAACAATGCTGAAATACGGCGTTTCGGGAAAGGTTCCGAGCACCTCAATAACTCCGTTTGCCTGACGGTCGATATGCGCAGGATAAGCAATTCCGCCGAAGCTTTCTGCAAGCTGCGGAACCTCTTCAAGCGAAACGGTTGTTGCGTTTGAAAGAAGGTATTTATCCTCGCCGATAATATTATCCTCGCCGTCAAGTATGAACTGATTTCCGAAAATATCGGTTCTGTTTTCAATTTTGATTCGCCTTTTATCTATTTCCTCATCAAACGCCATAGCGTCGCTCAGATTTTCAAAAAGGCATATAACATGTATATCCTCTGCCGTTGTCAGCTCCATTCCTGCAACGGGAATAATTCCGTATCTCTTTGCCGCCTCGAAAAACGCAGGGCAGTTTTTGCAGGTGTTGTGGTCTGTTAACGCAACAATATTCAGTCCGCAGAGGGTTGCCATTCCTGCAATATTGTTCGGCGTGTTATCGTCATCCGCACACGGCGACAAACAGGAATGAATATGCAAATCGTAATAATACTTATTCATTAAACCTTACCGATAAGAAGCTGCGCCGTTTCAAATGCGGGAAGCTTTGAGGAAAGCACATTGATTTCCTTTTGCATCGCCGTTTCTTTAAGCGCATCGTCAAGGCTCACTCCCTCGGCAAGAATAACGCAGGCAACATCGGATAAGGAAGCAACCGCGATAACATTAATATTATTCATTATTGTTATCCATGCGTTATCCTCGTTTGCTCTGCCCATAACCCAGCTGAGCAAATCGCCGATATACGCGCCGCTTACATTGTGTTCGCCGTTGGGAACACAAATCTCTTCAAATCCGCAGGAGGCACAAAGCTCATTAACCGTCATTGCGTTTCTCCTTTCCTGCCTTTATAATGCATCCGTCAATGGAAGCCTTATTCTTAACGATATCCTCTGCAAACGCTCTGCAGTTCGGTGCGCCGCAGGCTCCGCAGTCGATACCGGGAAGTGTGTTTTTTATCTGCTGAATATCTGCCATCATTCTCATCGACTGCGCCATACTGTCCGCAAGTCTGCTGATTGGCTGATATTCGGGTAAATTATTGAATAAATAGTTGTCGGGAATATAGTTTTCTTCATCAATGAAATTCTGTGATACGGGAAGATATCTTCTTAATGACTGAAGTCTTGCCTTGGCAACGAAGGGATTTTCCATCGCCATAACTCCGCCAACGCAGCCGCCCGGGCACGCGTTAAGCTCAATAAACTCCAGCTGAGGAATATTGCCGTTTTCAATCTGGTCGAGCACGCGGATGATGTTTTCAATTCCGTCCGCAGCAAGATAATCCTCGTTGAATATCGCTGTTGACTCACCGCCCGAGGATGCCCATCCTATTCCGATAATGCCCGATTCGCAAAGCGATTTAATATCGTTTTCCTGCTTCATCTCGCTTATCAGAAGGAAATATATATCGCTGATTGAAACAACAACGTCAACCTGACTTTTATAGTCGGCAAAACCGTTTTTAACATAGCTAACCTTTGCAGGACAGGGTGAAATGAAGCAAACGCCTATATCCTCGCTTTTAAGCTCGGGATGATTTTTCAGCGCTCTTTCCCTTGCAAGCCTTGCGGCAACCTCCATCGGCGGAAGCATATGTAATATGTTTTCACTCAGCGACGGAAACCTCAGAGAGATAAGCCTTATCGCAACGGGACACGCCGAAGAGATAACAGGCTTTTTTATTCCGTCTGTTTTAAGATATAATCTGGTGTATGCCGAAACAAGCTCTGCGGCTTTTGAAACCTCGAATACATCGTCAAAGCCGATTCTGAGCAATCCGTCAAGAACATAATCAACATCATCAAGATTATCAAACTGACCGTAAAGAGTCGGTGCAGGAAGCGCAATTTTATACTTAAAGCGCTTCATATCCTCAAGCTTGCCGAAAACCGCCTTCTTTGCCTTATGCGGACAGTTTCTTATGCACTCTCCGCAATCAATGCAGCGCTTTTCGTTGATAATGGCATGCCCGTCTTTAATTCTGATTGCTTCGGTGGGACAATGCTTCAGGCAGGTTGTACAGCCCGTGCACTTGCTTGCATCAAGCAAAACCGAATGGTCGTATAAATGCATTTTATCACACTACTGTAAATTTACTTTCATTTTCACCGTGGTTCCCACACCTACGGTTGATTCAATTTCCATTGAATCTGTATAGCGTTTCATATTCGGAAGCCCCATGCCTGCGCCGAAACCGAGCGAACGGGTTGTGTCGGAGGCTGTTGAAAAGCCCTCCTGCATTGCCTGTTCGATATTCTTGATTCCAGGGCCCTTGTCTGCAAGAATCATTTCAATGCAATCCTCGCATACCTTAACATCAACGGTGCCGCCGTTTGCATGAATCACCATATTAATTTCCCCTTCATACATCGCAATGGAAACTCTGCGGATGATTTCGGGAAGGATTCCAAGCTGCCGTAAATCCTTTTTAATCTGAACAGATGCCTGACCTGCCGATGTAAAATCGTCGCCGTCTACATCAAAATGGAATAATAATTCTTCGCTCATATTAATCCTTCTTATTTCCGAGCCCGCTTGAATAGATTATTCCGCAAGCCTCGTAAAGCCTCTTATCGCTCTGCATAATAACGATTCCGTTATCCCTTGCGAGCTGAAGCATTTCCTCGGTTGGAGTTTTTGAACGGACAAATATTATGCAAACCATATCCATCATTACGGCAGTACGGATAACCTGGGGGTTAACAAGTCCGGTCATAAGAACAGCCTGGTCCTTAACAAATGCAAGCACATCGCTCATAAGATCACAGCCGCAGGCAGAATAAACCTCGCGGTCGATATGGTCTTCACAGCAAAGCACTTTTGCATCAAGTAAATCTTTAATCTCACTGATTTTCATAGAAAATAATCCCCTGTAATCCCTTGTGAATTATTTATACTTTGCAACTATTTCGGGAATTTCTTTAGTTGTAAGCTTTCCGTAAACTTCTTCGTTAACAGTCATAACGGGTCCGAGTCCGCATGCGCCGATGCAGCGGCATGCATTAAGTGAAAACTTACCGTCCTCGGTGCATTCGTCAACGCCGATTCCGAGTTCACTCTGAAGCTCGTCGATAATGCTCTGAGCGCCCTTAACATAGCAAGCTGTACCCAGGCAAACGGAAACATTATATTCTCCCTTAGGTGTAAGCGAGAACTGTGCATAGAAGGATGCAACGCCGAAAACTTTTTCGAGCGGAACTTCCATTCCCTCTGCAATCATTTCCTGAACTTCCATGGGAAGATATCCGTAAATCTCCTGAGCCTCCTGCATAACAGCCATCAAGCGGCTTTTATCCTGCTTGTTAGCTTCGATAACTTCTTTGAGTTTTGCTTCCTGCTCAGGGGTGCCCTTAAAAGGAATCTTACTGATTTTTTTCTGCATAAGTTAGTTCCTCCTTATTTATTTCTGACGCCTTTGTTAAAAAAATGACAAAAGCCGAGTATTATAATAACATAAAGTATTCAATTTGAAAAGACTTATTTTAAATAAATATCAAGAAATTTTTATTTATCTTAAAAGATGCTAAAATTTCTCAAAAATAAATTGAAACGGCAACCCTCATATGTTATACTACTGAGTGGAATGCTATGTTTTTTACAAATGTATTAAAACAGCGTTCCAAATAAAAGGATTGAATAACAAGGAGGTTCTATGCAAAGTTTTGTTGAATACATAAACAGTGCCCTGCCCGACAAAAAAGGCGATAAAACTCTGTTCAAATTCAAGAAGGATATTCTTGATGATATGAACGAGAGAGCTGCACAGGTTACGGGAACGGGCGGCATTCACGACCGGAAGGTTTTAAACGACCTGATTATCAGCGAGCACGCTGATTTGAAGGGCGAATACAATGAGTATTTGCAAAAGGAAAACGCAAAAACAAAGGTTAAACGCAGAGTTATCGGAAATATTCTCGGTTCGCTGGCATATATAATTCTGACTGTAACCCTTTATCTTGCTGTCAGCTTTATAACCCGTAAATGGGCTTACACATGGATTCTGGTTGTAGACGGAATTCTGCTGTGGGTTGATTATCTGCTTTCGCTCGGAATCGCAAAGTTTGTTTCAATGAAAAGAATTTTCCATATTTTCGCAAGGCTTCTGCTTTTCGGCGCAGTTGTTATATTCGTTGTTGCCGTATTCTTGCTTGTCATTGCGTTAACGGATATTGCAAACAGCTGGCTTATCATAATCGCAGGTCTGATTCTTGCATTCCTGTGCGACGGTCTTTTTGCAAGCATAACCCACGCAAGACTTTCAATAATTCAGTGGGTGCTTTATATTCCCGTTATTTCGGTGTTTGCATTCATAATCATCGGCGCTCTCGGACTTCTTGCATGGAATATTGCATGGATAATAATTCCGCTTTCGCTTGTTTTGGATTTAATCATAATCATTGCAGCGATTTCGAAGAATAAGAAGGATAAGATGGAGGTGGAAGACGTATGGCAAGAAAACTAAACGCTGAGCTTTGGGATAAAATGCATTATCTCTTCCGCGATTTTAACGACAGAATGGTTCATGTCGAGCTCCATTACGATTACAAAATTGATGTTGAAGCGCTTAAAACGGTTATCACCTGCTTCTTTGAAAAAGCGCCAGTGCTTCACTCCTCTTTCAACGATAATCATCTCAACACCTACTGGACCGTTGAGGATTATCACATCAACGATGTTTTAACCGTTAAGGATGTTGACGAAGCAAACCTTGACGAGGAAATCAACAGCTTTCTTGTTCAGTATATTCCGCCCGAAAGCAATGTTCAGATGAAGGTTGCCGTTTTCTATTACGGCGATAATAAGTCCGTTTTGCTCGTTGTTGAAAACCATATGTGTATGGACGGCGGCGATTTGAAATACTTTATGAAATCGCTCTGCAAAAACTACAGCGAATACATTGAAAACGGCGTAAGCCCGATTGCTCTGAGAACGGGAACACGCTCTTATGAAGCGGTTTATGAGGATTTCACCCCAGGCGAGCGCCGTATGGCAAAAAGGCTCTATAAAAACATCAACACAAAGGATAATCACGGCTTCCCTTTCACCCCCGATAATATTGAGGACCATTCCTTCATAGCAAGGCGGCGCTTCTCGGCTGAAACCTTCGACAAGCTTCGCGCTTCGGGCAAAAAGCGCGGCGCGACAATCAACGATATGATTTTAAGCGCATATTTCTACAGCCTTTACGAGCTTGCAGGCTTCGGCGAGGAAGAGGGAATTTCAATATCCTGCGCAATAGATTTAAGACGCCATATCAAGGATGACGCCGGTCAGGGCATAACCAATCAGACCGCGTGGATGCAGTGCAGAATTCCGCATCGCGGCAAGGATATTTTTGAAACTCTCGACTATGTTGTTAAGTCCTCAAACGAGTTTAAAAACGACAGATTTATGGGGCTTCACGGGCTTCCGCTTTTATCGCTCGGATATAAGATTATGCCCCACGCAGCAAGCGAGGAAATCATAAAAATCGGCTATGCAAATCCGCTTCTTGCAATGAGCAATATCGGCATTCTTGAGGTTGATAAGCTCGCTCTTGCAGGCAACGAGCCGACGGACGGATTTATGAGCGGCGCGGTTAAATATAAGCCCTACGCGCTTCTTTCCGCAACCTCTATGAGAAAGGTATTAACCCTTTCAATGTGCGTTCGCGGAAACGACGAGGATAAGAAAACCGTTGAGCGTTTCTTCGACCTCCTCGAGCAGTCAATAAACAGTTTAATTGAAGGTTAATAAAACAGAAAGCACAGAGCAAAACGCTCTGTGTTTTTCGTTTTTTGTACATCATATATAAAATTTTGTCATATTTGGCAGTATTTTCAACATTTTGTATCTGTACTTTTGCACTTTATATGTTATAATAGTTTCGCAAAGAACGGTATTTTTTTATAGTATTTTCACCGTTATATTGAGGTTCAAATGAAAAATATTTTAGAGATGCTTGAAAGGTCGGCTGCCCGTTTTCCCGACAAAAACGCCTTTGTTGACGATAAGGGTGCAGTTACATATTCACAGCTTGAAAACCATTCAAAAAGAATCGGCTCGGCGCTGCTTGAGCTCGGCGTTAAAAACAAGCCGATTGCAATATATATCAACAAAAGCGCAGATGTTATATGCGCAATGATGGGCATTGTTTACAGCGGAAATATATACACTGTTATCGACACCGAAATGCCGAAAGAAAGAATCGATAAGATTTTTTCAACGCTCTGCCCCGTTGCCGTAATAACCGATGAGGCAAACAGCGAAAAGGCAAAGGAATTAAACCTTGAAACCTTTTTGATTAACGAGGCTAAGAGTGCTGAAATCAACGCCGAAAGGCTCAGCGAAATCAGAAGCGCGCAGATTGACACGGATTCGCTGTATATTCTCTACACCTCGGGTTCAACGGGAATGCCCAAGGGCACGGTTATCAACCACAAGAATGTTTTATCCTACAGCAAGTGGGCGGTTGAAACTTTCGGCATCAGCGAAAGCACCGTTTTCGGAAATCAGACTCCGTTTTATTTTTCGATGTCGGTTACCGATATTTATTCAACCTTAAGAACGGGCGCAACGCTGATTATTATTCCGAAAATCTGCTTCTCATTCCCGATTAAGCTTGTTGAATTTTTAAACACAAACGAAATTAACACGATTTACTGGGTTCCGAGCGCATTCGGAATTGCTGCAAACTTCAAGCTTTTTGATGTTGAAAAGCCGAAATATCTTAAAACCGTTTTGTTTGCAGGCGAGGTTATGCCGATTAAGTTCCTTAACTACTGGAAGAAATATCTTCCCGATGAAACGGTTTTTGCAAACCTCTTCGGTCCAACGGAAACAACGGATATCTGCACATATTATGTTGCCGACAGAGAGTTTGACCCGAGCGATTCGCTTCCGATAGGAAGGCACTGCGATAACTGCAATGTTTTCATTCTTAAAGAGGACGGAAGCGAGGCTGATATAAACGAAGAGGGCGAGCTTTATGTTCGCGGCTCATTCGTTGCATCGGGTTATTACAATAATCCCGAAAAAACCGCTGAAATGTTTGTTCAGAATCCCCTGAACAAAGCATTCCCCGAAGCCTGCTATAAAACAGGCGACCTTGTTAAAATGAACGAGCTCGGCGAAATCATATATATCGGCAGAAAGGATTTTCAGATTAAGCGAATGGGCTACAGAATTGAGCTCGGCGAAATCGAGGCTGCCGCAGGTTCTCTCGACGGCGTTAAGGAATGCGCCTGCATTTTCAGAAAAGAAACGGATAAAATCGTTTTGTATTACAATGCAGCCAAGGTTAAAGAGAATGAAATGCTTGATTTTCTCAAATCAAAGCTCAATGCTTATTTCATTCCCGACGAGGTTGTTAAAATGGGCTCACTGCCGCGCAATGCAAACGGAAAAATAGACAGAAAAGAATTGGAAAAGAGGATATAAAATGGAAAAGATTATTGAAATTTTAAAGGAAATCAAGCCCGGTGCAGAAATAAACGAAAACACCGCATTAATTGATGAACACATCATTGATTCACTTGCAATGATTAACCTTGTCGGAACTCTCAGCGACGAGTTTGATGTTGATATTTCCGCAAGGGATATAACTCCCGAAAACTTTGCAACACCTGCTGCAATTCAGAGTCTTATTGAGCGTCTTGAGGACGAGGATTAATGAATGATTAGCTACGCATCATTTTCCTTTTTCCTGCTGTTCTTCGGGATAACTGCAATTATTTACTCCATCCTTCCGCGCAAGCTGAGATGGATTATTCTGCTTACAAGCTCCTACGGTTTTTACTTCATTTCCTCAAAGGGAAATGTAATTCCGTTTATTATTGTTTCAATTCTCGTCTGGGGCGCAGGCTTGTGCCTACAAAAGACAAACGACACAATGAAGGAGAAAAGAAAGCTTGCTTCAAAGGAAGAAAAAAAGCTCATAAAAGCAAAATACAACCAATATAAACGCGTTATTTTGGCAATCGGCGTTGTGTTGGTTGTATTAATATTGCTCATTTGCAAATACATAAACTTCTTCATCGAAGCGCTGAATCTCATTCCTGCATTCAATATTCCCGAGCTTGCAATTATTCAGCCGTTGGGAATTTCGTTCTTTGTTCTTCAGGGCGTGAGCTATATTGCCGATGTTTATTACGGCAAAATCGACGCAGAGAAAAATCCGCTTCGCATTTCGCTCTATCTTTCCTTTATGCTGACCGTTGTTGAAGGACCTATCGCAAGATATTCCCAGCTCGGAGCTCAGCTAAAGGAGTGCAAATACAACAATCTTGAGGATATAAGCAAGGGCTATCTTCGCGTTGTCTGGGGACTTTTCAAGAAGGTTGTTATTGCCGACAGAGCCGTTTTGCTTGTCAGCGGTGTTTTTGATAATTATGAAAGCTTCAGCGGCTTCCCCGTTGTCGCCGCAATACTTTTTTACACTCTTCAGCTTTACTGCGAGTTTTCGGGTGTTATGGATATTATGTGCGGACTCGGAAGAATGATCGGCATTATTCTTCCCGAAAACTTCAATCAGCCCTTCTTTGCCAAATCAATTAATGAATTCTGGCAGAGATGGCATATTTCTCTGGGCTCGTTCCTCAGGGACTATATTTTCTATCCCGTTTCACTTTCAAAGGGCATAAAAAATCTTTCCGCAAAAACAAAAGAGAAGTTCAATCAGTATTATGCAAGCCTTATTCCGACTGCAATCGCGCTGTTTTTCGTTTGGTTTACAAACGGCTTCTGGCACGGCTCGGGCTGGAAATACATTGTTTACGGCTTGTATTACTACTTCCTTATGATGCTCGGTATGTTCTTTAAGCCGCTTACGGATAAGCTCTGCAGCAAGCTTAAAATCAACCGCGAATCAAAGAGCTTCAGCATTTTTGCGGTTTTGAGAACAGTTATTATAGTAAACATCGGTATGCTTATTTTCAGAGCAGAAAATCTTAAAGCAGCCGTTAGTATGTTTGCGTCAATGTTCAGAAACGGCGATTGCTCGGTGCTTATTCCAGGAGGAGAAAACAGCATCGACATAAACTTATATGATTACGCGGTTATTATAATAGGCTTCCTGGCAATTCTCCTTGTCGGAATACTCAAGGAGAGAAAAGTTGATATAATTGAAAGAATTTATAAGCTGCCTTTTGCTTTGAAATTTGTTTTATATCTTGCGGCAATATTTGTAATCATCATTTTCGGTGCTTACGGAGAGGGGTATGGCGTAGTTGATTTGATATACGCTAACTTTTAGTATATGAATAAAGCGTTGTTAAAAGAAAAATCGATTGAAGTTGTTAAGCTCCTGTCGTTTGTGCTGGTGTTTTTCATAGTTCTTCAGGTGCTTTCGGTAACTGTTTTCACAGAGACCTCGGCACTGAAATACAACAATAATAAAAAGGACGCCTACTCCTTTATCAATGAAAAGCCTCAGACAATTCAGATTGTCGGAATCGGCAACAGCGATGTTTATTCGGGTTATGTTCCGCTTGAAATGTGGAGGGAATACGGATATACAAGCGTTGTAAGCGCTTCAATTCACCAGACAATTCCCGAATCTCAGAAAATCCTTGAAATGCTTTTTGAAAAGCAGTCACCGGAGCTTGTTATAATTGAAACGGATATGTTTTACGACGGCGAGCCCGTTGACGGCAAAAAGCTCGAGAAGGAAAACCGCCTTAACGATTTCTTCGACAGAATGGACCCCGAATTCTTCAACCACAATATTGAAAATGTTTTTTCGATTTTCAGATTTCATAACTACTGGCAGGGCGGAAAGGATACCGACGCCGCGCCATATAATTCTCACGGCTACAGATTCAACACAAGAACCTGCGTGCTCAAGCAATCTGATTATATGATTGAAACAGATAAAATAGATGATTTCTCAAATCTTAACAAACAGCAGACTGACGAGCTTATTGAATACTGCAAAGCTCACGGCGCAGAGGTTATGATTTTAACCCTGCCCACTATTAATTCCTGGAATTATGAGAGACATAATGCGGCGCAGAAATATGCCGACGAAAGAAAAGTTCCCTATCTTGACTTGAATCTCCACTATGAGGAAATGGGAATAAATATGACCAACTGCTTCAGGGATGAGGGCAACCATCTTAACTACGAAGGCGCAAAGGGCGTTACGCTTTACCTCGGGGAATACATCAAAAATAACTACTCTTTCGAGAGCCTTAAAGGAGTAGAAAACTACTCTCAGTGGGATAAAGACCTTGAAAAATTCGATAAAAACAAAGTAAATTTTGAATCATAAATTCTGCAAAAAATTTCTCTTATCACTTTACATCAAACGACAAATATAATATAATATATTGAATTTTTCGACAGCGGCATAAATTAAAGTCGAAATTCGGAGGACAGAATATGGCAGTTTTTAAAGCATTCAGGGCATTCCGCCCCGCAGAAGAAAACCAGGCACTAATCCCCGCGCTTCCCTACGATGTTATGAACACCGAGGAAGCAAGAGAAATGGTTAAGGGCAATCCCCTTTCCTTTCTTCATGTTGACAAAGCTCAGATAGATTTTGAAAAGGGCTTTGACCAGTATTCACAGCAGGTTTACGATAAGGCAAGGGAAAACCTTTTAGCTCTTGAAAACAGCGGCAAAATGATTCAGGATGAAAACCCCTGCCTTTATATCTACCGTCAGGTTATGAACGGAAGAAGCCAGACGGGAATTGTTGGCTGCGCTTCCATTGACGATTATAAAAACAACATTATAAAGAAGCACGAATATACCCTTGCAGTTAAAGAGCAGGACAGAGTTAACCATGTTGACGCTTGCGATGCGAACACAGGTCCGATTTTCTTAACCTACAGAAACGACCACGAAATCAACGCAATAGTTAACGAGTGGATAAGAAATCACGAAAGCACATACGATTTCACCTCGGGCGGAGTTAAGCAAACCGTTTGGGTTGTTGATAACGAAAACACCGTTGCGCTGCTTCAGTCGCTTTTTGATAAGGTAAGCGCGCTCTATATTGCAGACGGGCATCACAGATGCGCTTCCGCAGTTCGCGTCGGCGATATGAGAAGAAAGGCAAACCCGAACTATACGGGCGATGAGGAATTCAATTATTTCCTTGCAGTTGCCTTCCCAGACGAAGAGCTTGCAATTATGGACTACAACCGTGTTGTTAAGGATTTAAACGGACTTTCAAAGGAAGAATATTTTGAAAAGATTTCGGAAAAATTCGCCGTTTCAAAGCTTGAAGGTCAGTTAAAGCCCTCGGAAAAGCACAGCTTTTCAATGTATATAGACGGCGAGTGGTTCCTGCTCAGGGCAAAGAACTGCACCTACGATGCAAACGACCCCGTTAACAGACTTGATGTTTCAATTCTTCAGAATAATCTTCTTGACCCGATTCTCGGAATCAAAGACCCGAAAAATGATGACAGAATTGCTTTCATCGGCGGAATCAGAGGTCTTGACGAGCTTGAAAGAAGGGCAAACAGCGATATGAAGGTTGCATTTGCAATGTTCCCAACCACAATCGACGACCTTATGTCGATTGCCGATGCGGATAAAATAATGCCCCCGAAATCAACCTGGTTTGAGCCCAAGCTTCTTTCAGGACTCTTCATTCATCATTTATCATAAATAAGGATTAAGCACTTATAACAAAAATCACCCAAACAATGTTGTTTGGGTGATTTTTAATAATTTTTCTTGAAAACGGTTTAAAAATATGGTAAACTTTTACTATATTTTTTGATTGGAGAGATTCTTATGAAAATTGCTAATGAATACGGCAATGTTACAACCATCAGGGAAAACACAGATTTTTCCGTTAAGCAAATCACTGATATATGCAACAATATCGGTCCGAGAAAGCCCGGTTCACCCGAAGAGCTTGAATCCCAGAAGTTTATGGAAAAGGATTTAGCGCCCATTTCGGATAAAACCGAGATTGAAGATTTCACTCTTCACCGTCAGGGCTTTATGGGCTTTATTCCCTTCACCGTTTGCATGGGCATCGGTGCAACCTTTATCAACTGGTTTTTAAGCCCGATTGCAGCATTCATTATGTGCATTCTCGCATTTGTTCCGCTGATTCTTGAATTTTTGATGTATAAGGAATTTGACGATTTTCTTTTCCCGAAGCAAACCTCACACAACCTTATTGCAACAAAGGCTCCAAAGGGCGAAACAAAGCAGAGAATCGTTATGGTTGGTCACTCTGACAGCCAGTTTGAATGGCCCATCAACCTTCTTCTCGGCGGACTCAAGGCAAAGCTTCTTGTTGAGGTTCCGGCAGTAGTAGGACTTGTAATAACAACAATATTCTCTCTTATCTGCATATTTGTCGGCAAGGGCGGCGCTGCAAGGGATATTGAAAGTGCAAAGGGATTTTTCTTAGCGCTGTTCATCGTTGGCTGCGTTTTTGCTCCGTTTGAATTTTCGTTCATTTTCTTCCAGAGCTGGACTAAATCCGTTCCCGGTGCGTCGGATAACCTTTCGGGTTGCTATGTAGGAATAGGCGCTTTAAAAGCACTCAGAGAAGCAGGAATTGATATGGAACAAACCGAAATCAGAGTTATCTGCTCAGGCTCAGAGGAAGCAGGTCTCAGAGGCGCAAAGGCATATGCAAGAGCACACGAAAAAGAGCTTAAGGATATCCCGACTGTTTGTATAGGACTTGACACCTTCAGAGACTTAGAATATATGGCTGTTTACGACAGAGACCTTTCGGGAACACTTCAGCACGATTGGGGCGCAAAATATCTTATTAAAAACGCTGCTGCAAACTGCGGCTACGACCTTAAATTTGAATCAATCTATATCGGCGCGTGCGACGCTGCCGCATTCGAGCAGCAGGGCATTCCTTCAACAGGCTTTGCAGCTATGGACCCCGCTCCCGCCGATTATTATCACACAAGAAATGATAATCCCGAAAATCTTCGTCCCGAGGCAATTGAAGCAGCCATAGAAATTATGGTTGAAGCGTGCTGTATGTACGATAAAGAGGGATTACCAAAAAAAGACTGATAGTTCGGATATTGCACGGCTGATTTTCAGCCGTGCTTTTTTATTTATTTACACTTGAAAAAAATCCGACTTTAATATATATTGATGTTAAACGTAAATATCATTGAAAGGTGGAATATAACTTGCTGTCCGTTGTTGCAACAATTATGTCGCTTGCACCGTTTGTTTTAATTCTTTTAGGGCTTGCGCTAACCGTTATTACGGATTCATATATCAGCAAAAATCAAAAGCATCTTATGCTGGCGATTTTAACTCTTACCTTTGTTCTTGTTGCTCAGAACTCGGCGGATTATTATTTCGTATTTGGTAATTCTTATGTGATGCAGCACATAATTGCAGGGGTGATTGGCTATACGGTGCGCCCCGCAATAATAGCACTGTTTTTTTCCATTCTGAACCCCGATAAAAGAAATATTTTCGCATGGGTTTTGGTGGGAATTAATGCACTTCTTTATATTTCCGATTTGCTTATTCCGGGCACTTTTTACACCTTTACATATACGGATAATAACGTATTTGTGAGAGGCTCGCTCGGTTATGTCTGCCATATTGTCAGCGGAATTCTGCTTGCGCTGCTTGTTTTGATGATTATTAAACTGTTTGCCGATGACAGAAAACAAATGGTTCTTCCGTTTTTCAGCACGCTTCTGATTGTTTTTGCCGTGTGGGTTGACACGGTTTATAATGATATGAAACAACTGCCTCTCAGCGCGCTGACAATGGCGATTGTTGTTTCCTGCGTTTTCTACTTTTTATGGATTCACAACCAACTTGTTAATGAACACGAAAAAGATTTGATGGCTCAGCAGCAGGTTAAACTTATGATAACCCAGATTCAGCCGCATTTTCTTTATAACACTCTTTCAACAATTCAGGCGCTTTGCCTGACAAATCCGGAAGAGGCGTCCGATATAACGGGAAAATTCGGAAAGTACCTGCGCCAGAATCTTGACTTGCTTGAGCAATCGGAACTTATTCCTCTTGAAAGCGAACTTGAACACACAAGGATTTATGCCGAAATAGAAAAGGTTCGTTTTCCGAATATCAGCGTTGTATACGATATTAATTATTCAAACTTTATGCTTCCCGCGCTGAGCATTCAGCCGCTTGTTGAAAACGCAATCCGCCACGGCATACGAAACCTCGAACACGGAATTGTTGAAGTTAAAACAGAGAAAACTAAACAAAATATCATTATAACAATTAAGGATAACGGCAAAGGGTTTGACGCTCAAAGCGTTGATAAAAGCGAAAATCATATAGGAATCAGCAATGTTAAAGAACGAATTGAAAAGATTTGCGTAGGAACACTTGATGTTCAAAGCGTCATCGGAAAAGGAACAACGGTTGTTATAACTATACCGAAAGGGGAAAGAGAATGAATATAATCTGCGTTGACGATGAAGTTGTTATTCTCAATCACATAGTTAATTTATGCAAGTCTTTTTTGAACGGCGCGCTGATAAAGGGCTTTTCAAATGCAAAAGGCGCAATTGACGAGATTGAAAATCAAAATATTGATATTGCAATACTTGATATTGATATGCCCGATATGAACGGTTTAATCCTTGCGGCAAAAATTAAAGAACTATCGCCCGAAACATCAATAATATTCCTGACGGGTCATCCCCGTTTTGCAACGGATGCTTTTAAACTCCACGCTTCGGGATACTTGCTCAAGCCCGTTGACAAAGAAGAACTCAAAACCGAAATCGAATACGCACTTTCATCCAAAAAAACCTTGCCCAAAGGCAAAGTCAGCATTGAAACTTTCGGAAATTTTGAAGTTTATTCAAACGGAGTTCAACTTAAATTCAATATGGCAAAGTGCAAGGAAATTCTTGCCTATCTTGTTGACCGCCAGGGCAGCAGCGCAACGCGAGCCGAAATCGCCTCAATTCTCTGGGAAGACAGGATTTACGACAGAAAACTGCAAAAGCAGCTTGATGTTTATATCCGCTCTCTGCGCAGCACGCTTGAGGAATACGGAATAGCAAATATTATCGAAAGGAAACGGGGCACTCTGCGGGTTGTTCCGGAAGAATTTGAATGTGACGCCTATTTATTCTTCAAAGGAGACGCAAAAGCGGTAAACGCTTTCCGAGGCGAATATATGAGCGCCTACTCCTGGGCAAGCATAACCGAAGGAATTATGTTTTCACAAATGAATAATTAATTGTTAAATATTTAACCGATTATTTCAGAAAAATTGAAATAATCGGTTTTTTATTGGACATTTATTGGACTTAATATATTATAAATAAATTATTAATGTAGATTTTTATATTAAACTGGCATTTTATTCTATAAAAAGGGAGAGATTGCTATGAAAAGAATTAAGTTAAAGGCTTTTCTTGCAAGTTTTATGGCGTTGCTGATGCTTGTCAGTACAGCACCCATATCCGTAACGGCGGACACACAGCCTGAAATATGGTATACAAAAAGTGATGTTACTATTGACAAGCACATCCTTTTCGGTGAAGACAAAATGTACACCGACGGCAAATCCAACAGAGGCTTTGACTGTTTGGTTGATAATAACACCGGCACCATATTTTATGTTTCCACTGCTGACCCTGAGGTAAACTATCAGAATCTGAGCGGCAACGGCAAAGAAATTATGGTAACTGTTCATATGAGCCAGCCCGTTGTTATTGACCATTTCAAAATAGTTGCGGGTGCAGATACCTTTAAAGCGAATTATGCGCACCGTAATCCTGTGGGATGGAATCTGAAGGCGGGTAACAGCGCTGATTCCTGCAGCGCCGTTTTGGTTGCAAACGAAACGATTGATGCTTCCGAGGGTTATAAGCAAAATGTTTATTCGTTTAATAACACAACGGCTTATCAATATTATCAGTTCACAATCACCGCGCTTGCAGGCGCAGGAAGAAGCGGCCACGACGTACCGTTTTCCAATCCGACTGCAACCTGCACATTGGCTGATATTGCATTCGGTGGACCCGAACCGATAAGCCATACCGACCACGACGATATAAACTTTACAAAGTGGAACAGCACAAATTCACTTCCCACCACGGCAGGCAATTATTTCCTTGACAAGGATGTAACAATTTCAAGCACGTGGAATGTTCCGAGCGGCACAACGAATCTCTGCCTGAACGGTCACGGAATCAAGATGACTGGCAACAGCAGCGTTATGACCGTAAGCGCGGGGGCAACGCTTAAAATTTATGATTGCGATACTGAAACCGAACACAGATTTTCTGTTTCCAACAAAAAATCCAACGGCGCAGGATTTGCAACGGTTAACGATTCTCTGACAAGCGGATACGAAACCTTTACAGGCGGCTATATCACAGGTGGTAAAGGAACACGCGTAAACAACTGGAGTAGGGGCGGTGCATTTTATATCAGCGGCGCTGTAGAAATGTACGGCGGTACTGTTATCGGAAACGGTCAGTATGGCACTACGCACGGCGGAGGATTCTCTACAATAGAATCAGGTACATTCAAAATGTACGGCGGTTCAATTCAGAATAATGCCGGACAATGCGGTGGTGCAACTCGTCTGCAAGGCGCCGTCTGCGAAATCCTTGGTGGTAAAATCATAAATAATGTCGTTAGCGCAGACGGCGGAGGTATTCATGTCGGAGGAACAATCCCGGTAATTTTGAAAGATTGTGAAATCAGCGGCAACTACGCTGAAAACGGTCCCGGAGCGGGAATCTGGATGACAACCACGGGAACAGAGGTTTCGGGCAGCACCGTTATTGAAAACAACCTGACAAGCAAGGGCGTAAGCAACATTGAGCTTGGAAACGGCTATACAATCGCTGTAGGCACACTTAACAATGACGCAAAAATCGGCATAAAGATGAACAACGGCACGGGCGTGTTCACAAGCGGCTGGAATACTTATATGTCAGGCAAGGACCCTGCCTATTATTTCACAAGCGACGACACCGCTTACGGAGTTATCCTTGGCGGCAGCAACGAAGCAGAGATTGGTGATGATCCTGCCGCGAGCATTATAAACGGCGAAACCACGACCAAATATCCTTCGTTCTCAGACGCACTCAGCAACTGGTCGGAAGGCAGCACTCTTAAACTCCTGAAAGATGCAACAACATCAACAACTATAAATGTTCCTTCAGGCGAGCATACGCTTGATTTGAACGGTTACGGAATATTGATGACGGGTAACGGCAGAGTTCTTACAATCAACAAAAATGTATCGCTTGAACTCAACGACAGCAATCCTGAAAGGATTCATTATATTACGCTTTCAGATTATCGAGGAACAGCCGTTAGCAACAGTGGAGAAACATCTGTCAGCAACGGCAACGGTGTGATTAAGGTAACGGGCGGTTATCTAACAGGCGGTTTCCTCAATAATTCAGGCAGCCACGATAAATGCGGAGCCGGCGTGTTCAACTGGGGAACCTTCGTTATGAACGGAGGAAACATTGTCGGCAACACAATGCAGAACAATTCAGGCGGTGGTATTCGCAACAGCGGATTCTTTACGATGAATGACGGAACAATCGCCTTTAACAAAGCATCCGTAAACGGCGGCGGTGTAACCACCTATGTACCCGGCGGCGGTCAGGGCAAGATGACGATGAACGGCGGCGTGATTTCCGATAACTATTGCGGCAGCTATGGCGGCGGTATACAATTAGCAGGTCCGTTTGAGTTGACGGGAGGCTCTGTTACCCGCAACACAGCCGGCGCAGGCGGCAGCGGTGTATTCTACGGCGGTCAGGGCGACAAATTTAAGCTCTCAGGCAATCCCATTATCAAGGATAATGTTAATGACGACCTTTATCTGAATGCAGACGCCACGTTTATGATAAGCGATTCGCTTACCGAAGGCGCGGAGATTGGCATTTTAATGAATAAAAACGCCGTATTTACAAGCGGCTGGAAAGACAAGATGGGCGACGCCGATCCGGCGGACTATTTTATGAGCGACAACAGCGATTATGCCGTAGCCTTAGCCGACGGAGAGGCGGTCATCCGGTATCCCGATCTGACCGGCGTGACAGCCTCAGGCTTTGAGAGTGATTACGACGGTATGGCTCACGGAATTACCGTTACAGCTCCCAATGGCGCAACTATCAAATACGGCACGAGCGAGGGCAGCTATACGCTGAGCGAAAACCCGACCTACACCGATGCCGGTACATATACTGTTTATTACCAGGTATCTAAGGATAAATATACGCCTGTCACAGGCTTTGAAACGGTCACAATCAATAAGATTAATGCTACCGTAACAATTACAGGGCACACCCTTACGGTCGATTATAACGGCAGCGCTCACAGTGCGGACGGCTATGACGCTGTTGCAAGCAGTAATTTGTATGACGTAAATAAGGACTTTACCTTCAGCGGTACTGATGAAGCAAAAAGAACCGACGCAGGTCTCACAAATATGGGACTGAAGGCAAATCAGTTTAAAAACACAAATCCAAACTTTGCAACAGTTACATTTGATATTACGGACGGATATATCAAAGTCGACCCGATTGATGTAACTGTAACAATCACGGGGCATATTTTAACGGTTGATTATAACGGCAACGCACACAGTGCAGACGGCTATGACGCCGAGGCGGATTCAGCGCTTTACGACGTAACAAAAGATTTTGTCTATCACGGAAGGGCGCAGGCAATCCGCACCGACGCAGGCACAACCTATATGAATCTTGACTCTGCAAAATTTGAAAACACAAATCCAAACTTTGCAACGGTTGCGTTCAATGTTATAAAGGACGGTTATGTTGAGATTAACAAGGTTGACGCCGTTATAACAAAAAAGCCCTCTTGTAAGAGCAAGCTTGTTTACACAGGCGATAAACAGAAGCTTATCACAGCGGGAAGCGTTGACGGCGGAACACTTTACTATGCACTCGGCAAGAACGATAAAACCGAGCCTGCCGATAATCAGTTTAAAGCCGATGTTCCTTCGGCAACAGAGGTCGGAAACTATTATATCTGGTACAAGGTTAAAGCCGATTCAAACCACTACAGCCTTTCGGCAGTTTGCTTCAAGATAACCCTTGCAGAAAAAGACTGGGTGACTGTTAGAGGAACAGTTTATAATGATAAGGGCGAACCGCAGAGCGGTGCAGATGTAACCCTGACAAGCGGAAACAAAACGATTGACACCATTCTTTCAGACGCAAACGGCGAATACTACTTCACCGTTCCCGCAGGAGTTTATAACATCGTTACAAGCGAAGACGGCAAGAGCCAGACAACAAAGGTTGAGCTTTATCAGGACAAAACGCAGAATGTTAATATGCTGAACACCAAGACGGAATCAATCGTCAAGGTTAATTCGGATAACGATTTCGGCGTTGTTGTTGACGGTCTTAATCAGGAAGCTGATAAAATCAGAAAAGCCGATAAACTCAAAGACAGCCAGTCATTATCGCTTGTTATGACCGTTGAAGCAAAAACAACTGAAACGGCTAAAAATTCAAAGAGCTTCAACAACCTTTCAAAGAACAGCACTTTTGAATACTTTGATATCAGTCTTGAAAAGACAGTTGATTCTGTAACAACTGTTCTCAATTCATCCGAAACTGTTCTCGAAATCGCAGTTCCCTATGAAAAGATGAACAGAAAAGATATTGCCGCATACTACTGCGACGGTTCCGAGGTTAAGAAGCTTACTGAAAGCAAGAGCAAGGAAGCAGGAACCTATTGGATAGATAAAGAAAACGGAATAATCTATATCTATTCAAAAAAATTTGCAACCTTTGCAATAGGCTACACGCCCTATTATCTTGTTGATTCTTCAATAGACCTCGGCTCATTCACAGGAAATGCAACAGTTGTTATAAAGGGAACGGGCGGTGAAGGCACCTACACCCTTGAAAATGTTTCACCCGCTAAGCTTAGCTTCGATAATATTCCGAAGGGTGAATATGAAATGACCGTCACCTGGGTTGACGGAGTTGAAAACAAATTAACCGTGGATGTTACGGTAGCATAAAACATCAAAGGAGGATTAAAAAATGGCTGAACACAATCAGGCAAAAATCACAAAAGAGGATATTGAACGCCTCGAGGCAAACAAGAAAAAAATGGAAGAGGAAAAGAAAAAGAAAAAGCTCTCTCCCGGCACAATCATCACAAGAACTATCGGAGCTCTTATAGCAGTTGCATATTTTGTGCTTCTTATCTTCGGCAGGTTCTTTATGGAAAAAGAAGGCTGGTTTATGCAGAGCCTTGACCCGTTTTCAGGGGCTAAGAATCCGAATCAGATTATCCGCGTTATCTCTCTTAGCATTATGACTTTAACAATTAGCTTCATTCTTCGTTTCTTTATCGGCAGAATGGTTAACAACAAGAAGATAACCCAGAAAATCGGCGTTGCAGTTATCGAGCTTATCGGCAACACAGTTAAATATGTTGCAGTTTTAGTGCTCATATTCCTCATTCTCGGTGCTCTCGGCGTTAACACAACAGAGCTTGTTGCAGGCCTCGGAATCTTAAGCTTAATTCTCGGTCTCGGTGTTACATCTCTTATTGAAGATATCGTTGCAGGTATTTTCATCATTGCCGAGCAAATCTTTGATGTTAATGATATCGTTGTTATCGACGGCTTCCGCGGAACGGTTGTTTCCATTGGTATCCGCTCAACAAAGTTTGCAGATGTCGGCGGTGACATTCTTACAATGCGTAACTCCTCCATCGGTTCGGTTGTTAACCTCACAGACCGTACCTCCTGCGCTGCACTCACCTTCCCCATCGCACCTCAGGAATCGCTCGAGAAAGTTGAAGATGTTATCAATAAATACTTCGATACCGCAGCTGTTAAAAGCAGATGCGACAAAATGGAAGCTGAGCCCATCTATCTCGGTCTTTGCGAAATCACTAAGAAGGGTGTTCAGATGCTTCTGTTCATCGCAGGCTGTAACGAGGCATATAAATATGATGTTGAGCGTGCTCTTTACAAAGAAGTTAAAACTATGTTTGATGAGCACGGAATTCAGCTCGGCGCACCCGGCGTAGAGGAATAATTATTGTGGAGGCAACGCCATGAAAGCAAAAGAATACGGCGCGTGGCCAACGCGTAATATCCTTTCAGGCGGTCAACACCCATCCTACGACGAATACAACAGGGAATACAAAAAGGTTACATATACATCTGCTGAGGAATATGCAAGCCGTAATGTTAAAGAATATCATCACTATTCCGAATATAACGACATAACCTCAACCGATGACAATAAACAACGCGGTTCAAACAACAAAAGCTCAAGAAGCCGCATAAGAGTTTTTCAGCAGGTTGTTTGCCTGCTTGCAGGCTCAACTATAATTGTTTCAACCTATCAGGCTATGACCAAGCAGGCTCAGGCTGAACCCGTTGAACCTACATCAGTTGTTCAGCAGGTTGATGATAATGGTAATGAAGAGCCGATTGTAGTCCCCGTAGCTTCTGTTGAATGGATTTGGGATGATGATAATAAAACGGCAACCGCAAGGCTGTTTGACAGCGGAGGAAATCTTATTGAAGAGGTTCCTGCTGAAATTACCATAACAACAGTTGACCCGACCTGTAATAAGGAAGGAACAAAAACATACACGGCGAGTGTTGAACGCGACGGTCAATCCTTCACAGATGCAAAGACCGAAGCACTCGAGCCGTTAGGTCATTCATTTGGTGACGGAAAAGAAATTGTTCTCGATAACGGACAGAGCGGCATGCAATTTGAATGCGAGCGCTGCCACGAAGAGTTCAAAATCGCAACCGGCGCATCTGAAAACGACGAATAAAAATATCCCCGAGGTAAACATAATGAACAAAACAGCAGCATTTGTTATGCCCGTTAAGCTCAGCGGTTCTGAAATGGAACTTCGCCACTTTAAAACCGCTGTTGAATCAATCAAAAATCAAACAGATACAAACTGGATTTTGATTATGGTTGAAGATTTTTCGGATGATGAAAGAGTTTATAACGCTATCGACGAAATAAAAGAGGATTTAAAAGATAAGTTATATGTTATCTATTCCGATAAAAACTACGGCACAGGCGTAACACGAAATAAGGGAATTGCATTAGCAAACGAACTCGGCGCACCGTTTATTCTGTTTAACGATGCAGACGATATTTCGCATCCGAGATGGCTTGAACTTGTGCGAAAGGCTTTTGAAGATGAAAGTGTTAATGTTGCTTACACAAGCTTTGACATTATTGATGAAAACAATAATCCCGTTCCCCTTGATAAAATAAATTTGTCCGTTCGCGAAATTCTCGAAGGACATCAGATTGATGTTGTTGAGGGTGAAAACGCTTTCGTCAATATTGCATCAAAAAAGAAATACACCAATCTAACCTCCTGCACAGCAGTAAGAACATCGCTTGCAGTAGCTGAGCCGTTTCCAAATCAATCGGTTTCAGAGGATTGCAACACCTGGATGAGATACGGTGCACATCCCGGAAAATTCTTTTTCATCAGAGAGATTAAGGGATGCTACCGAATCTGCACGGGCGTTGCAAGCCGTTCAAGAAGCAAAAACGAAGACTTCTATGAAAAGATGTTCAATGCCGACATCGCAGGCTTTGAAGCAGGTTTAAAGCTCGCTGAAAAATACAGCACAATGGGAGATTGGACCGAAAACGATTTAAGGTGTGCATTCCATGTTCGCTTAGCTCTCTGCCTTATTCACGGCGGCGACGAGGAATACAGCAAAAAATCTATAAAAATAGCTGCTGAAATTTCAAAAGAAAATGCGCTTCATTATATTGATTTGCTTCAATGTGAAGATGAAACCAAAGAAAAGCTTAAAGCTTTTGTTTCATAAATCAATTAATAAAAACAACCGATGGTTAAGCCACCGGTTGTTTTTTATTTATATGTAATTAATAATTATAATTTAATATCCATTGCCATTTTAAGAACATTCATGGCGCTTCTTTGCATTTCGCCGAGAGTTATTCCGTATTGCTTGCCGTATGAAGCAAGAAGTGTTCCGTCGGGCTTATAAACGGTTTTGGGTGTTCTGCTCTTCGGGTCGATATAGCTTTCAGCGCCGGGCATAAGCAGGTCTACCTGAGCACGAACGCGGTATGCCTGGTCCCTTAAATTCTGGAATTCGGGGCTCTTTGATTTCTGCATCCACCAATCCGTCATAACATTGCCTTCATATCCCCATTCGTTTCTTAAAATGGTTGTGCATAAATCGTAGTTATAGTGACCCCAGACACCGTTTATCTTATTGTACGAGGTCATAATATTCTTCGGCTTTGCTTCTTTTACGCAGATTTCAAAGCCCTTAAGATATATTTCTCTGAGCGCTCTTTCGGAAAGCCTTGAATCATTTTTGGTTCTTTTAAATTCCTGGTTGTTGCAGGCAAGATGCTTCGGGCATGCCGAAATTCCGCTGCTCTGAATACCCCTTACATATGCGGCAGCCATCTTTCCGCTGATATACGGGTCCTCGCTGAAATATTCAAAATTTCTTCCGCAAAGCGGATTTCTGTGTATGTTAAGACCGGGTGCTAAAAGAATATCCGCTCCCCTGTCCTTAACCTCTTTTGCAAGCTCTGTGCAAAGCTCTTCAACAAGCGAAATATTGAAGCTGCCTGCAAGAACCATTCCGTTTGGAATAAGCGAGCAATTTGCTTTAAGGCTTAATCCCGAAGGACCGTCAGAGGTAACAATCGCAGGAACGCCCTTATCTCTGAGCGAGGGCAAAACGCCTGCACAAACGCCCGTGTTGCCTGCAGGACCGAGAGGACTGTCAACAGTGTAATCGCCCCTTGTTATTGCTTCAAGCTCATCAAGGCTGAGCTGAGCAACAAATTCTTCAAGAGTTACCCTGCCCTCTTTAACATCAATAAGCTTATATCCAACATCGCCGACAGGCTCAATATCGGCAGGCATATTATTAAGAATTCTTGTTGCCATATCAAATTTCTGCTTTGCAACAAGCTTCTTTCTTAAAACGGTTTTGCCGTCCACTATTTCTGCGTGGTAAACCTCAAAGCTTTCCTGAGGTGCGCCTGCCTGCTTATGCTGAGAATAAACGAAGTTTTCTTCCTGATAGAAATTGAATATCTCTTCGTTGCTTCTTGCGTTTTCGCCAAGATGGAATTTATAATCGCCCTGCTCAACAACATAACAGCCTGCGTGATTGGTTGAACCGCAGTCATCATATGAACAAAGCTGATAGAAATCAACAAAAAGCTCAAGCTCTTCGCTTTCATCGGGTGCAAGCTCGTTTGTTTTTGCAAATGCAGCAAGCTCCCTTGCAGGGTTGCCGAGCTTGCCTACGGGCTTTTCAAGATAGAGCTGAACAACCTCTTTGCCCTTGCAATCACCCGTATTGGTTACCTTGATTTTAAAAGTGAAGCCGTTATCAACCGCCTTAGCCTCTATGCACTGCATTTCAAATTTGGTGTAGCTGAGCCCGAAACCAAAGGGATAAATAACACTGTTTTTATCAAAGCTTTCAAAATATCTGTAGCCTACAAAGATATCCTCTTCATAGTTATTTATATACTTATTGCCGTAGTTATCCGATGAAGGATAATCAAAATAGCTTTTTGCAATGGTGTCGGTAAGTCTGCCGCTCGGCGAAATCTTTCCGCTTAACAAATCGCAAACGGCGTTACCGTTTTCCATACCGCCCTGCCACACGCAGAGAACAGCGCCGATTTTATCGGAAAAGTTTTCAACCCAGCTCATATCGATAATATTTCCGATATTGAGAAGGATAATAACATCATCAAAAACGCCAGTAATCATTTTAAGGTTTTCAAGCTCTTCATCAGTAAGATAATAGCTTCCCTTTTCAAGCGCGCAATCCTTATCCTCGCCTGCACCTCTGCCGATGATGAATACGGCAGTATCGCTATTCATTTTTGCTTTTTCAATGATTTCGCTGCTTAATCTGATATCCTCGTGCGAGTAAATCCATTTGCCCCATTCAAGCTCTGTCGGTATGGGGTTCTTTTCACAGAATTCCTCATAAAGCGCTGCAAGCTCTTCATTGATGCTGAAATAATCCTGATTTCTTGCTGCATCAAGCAGGCTTACCTTACGGTTGCATTTAACCGCACCGCCCGAGCCGTAGCCAACAAAAAACCAATCCTTCTGAATTCTTGAAAAAACAGAAACCTTAGCGCCCTTTTTCAAAGGAAGAACACCGTTGTTTTTAAGCAGCACTGCGCCCTCGGCAGCTGCCTGTCTTGAAAGCGCGGTCATTTTTTTGCTTATTTCCTTATCTTCAACCTTCTGCTCTTCCTTGCTGAACGAGTGGGTTGCCATATTAACGCTTCCTGCAATCCTGCTTACATCATTCTTGATTTTATCTATCACGCTCATAGTATATTTACCCTCACCAATAAATTTATATATATGATTAGCTTCATTATATCATTGATAAACTGTTGGTGCAACATCTTTATTAAGACAGATTTCGCACAAAAAATTATATATCATAAACAGGAAGTTAAAATGAACGGATGATTAAATGGTTTTAAAAGAGAGAATAAAATCGAAAACCGAGATTTTTGATAATAAGAGGTCTAAAACTTTTTTTGAATGCGGTATTTATTTTGTGCTCGGCTTTCTGATGAGCATAACAAGCGTTAGAAACAGCCTCCACCCCTTCGGCATATCACTGATATCCGTTTCAAAGAATAAAAACATTCTGTTTTCATTTCTCGGCTCGGTTCTGGGATATTTATTAACGGGTTTAAACATAGGCTTTGCAAGGTATTTTGCCTCTGCAATTCTCGCATTAATCGGCGCTGCCGCCGCAGAGCTGTTTGAACTGAATGAGCGCCCTGCATTCCCTATGACAGTTGCATTCCTTTCGGATTTTTCAAGCGGATTCATTGTTGATTTCAGGCTGGCAAGCGTTTATTTTCAGTATATTATAACATTGTGCGAAGCCGTGCTTTGCGCTGTGGGTGCTTTTTTCTTTTATAAAAGCATTAATTCGGGCTACAGAAGAATTCGTTTCCGCGCCCTACCCTTTGACGATACCTGCTGTATTATAATTTCATTTTCAATTCTGCTTATGAACCTGTCGTCCCTTTATATCGGCAGAATTTGCCCTGCAAGAGCTGCTGCCTGTGCAGTTATTCTTTTATCGCTGATAACAAGTAATATCAACTGGGGCATAATGCTCACCCTGAGTCTCGGCTTTTCTTTTTCAATATCCGAAAAGGGCTCGCTATTTGTTCTTGGCGCATTTATGTTTTCCTATTTTGTTGCGCGTATGTTTTATTCCTATTCAAAGCCTTCTTCGGGAATTGCCTTTGCTTCAGTAATCGGCTTTTTCAGCGTTATTTCAGACAGCACTATTGCCGTTTCGCTCTTTTTTGAAGCAGTTATCGGCGCTTTGATTTTTCTTCTTATGCCTTCAAAAATCTGCGAAAAAATTGAAGGTCTTAACATCAACTCAGCACCGTCCGACAGCTCGCTGCGCCAAAGCCTTGTTTTAAAGCTCAGGTTTGCTTCAACTGCAATGGCGGCAATAAGCGAAAGCGTTGAAGAGGTCAGAGAAAGAATAAACGAAATCACCCGAAACGAAAACGAAATAAAAAGAATGAACATAAGCGAGGAGGAATACATAAGGCGCGAAATTGTTCTTGAAAAAACGAATCAGATAAGAATGGTTGCCTCCGACCAGTTTTTTTCGATTGCGGATATGCTTGAGGACCTCGCGTTTGAATTTGACGAGGCTGAAAAATTCGACTGCGCTTCAGCCGACAGAATAAGAAAGCTGCTGT
>SVQE01000088.1 GCA_015065505.1 Oscillospiraceae bacterium | reverse complement strand
TCTCCTTTATTCTCATTATACAACAAAAAATGAAAGTGAACACTTTTTTGTGTCCACTTTCATTTTACACTTGCACAGAGCTCCTTGCTTTTTTGATTAACCTATTATGCTTTCCAAAGGCTGTGAAGATTGCAATATGCGTAAACTGCAAGAACCTCGTCGCCCTCAACAAGAGCAAAGGTTGCCTTCGGTGCATCACCGGGCTTAAGAATTTTGCGCTGATTGCCCGAAGCTGTCTGAACGGCAATCCATTCAATATAGTGCTCTTCAGCCATGGGATGCTCAACCTCGCCAACGCAAACATAAAGCATATTATCCTTAATTTCATAAACAGGCACATGCTTTTCAACTGCTGCATCGGTTGTTCCGGGAACAATCTCAGTCATTTTCTGTCCGCAGCACATAACGGGAACACCCTTATCCTTAACCATCGCAATAATGTTTCCGCAGTGCTCGCATCTGTAAAACTTCATTTCCATATTTCTACCTCCGTAATGATTATTTTTGTTGCTGAAAGTATTTTAACATATAAGGGGAGAAAAATCAACAGGGGGAAGATTGAAGTTATATACGGCTAAATTGATTTTTTATCGGCGCAAGCGCCGATGTGACCCGGACGGGAATTTCTTCAAAGCTGTTCCCAACGTTTTCTTTAAAACCCGACCATTTCTCGCTTGCTTTGGCAAGCGAGCGGACGGGAGTTTCTTCTCAACAACACATTCGTTTCTTTCGCCCTCTGCGGAGCGATGCTCCGCGTGACCCGGACGGGAATTTCTTCTCAACTATCGAAAGCCCCACCGGGGCTTTCTCCCAAATTTGCCCAGCAAGGCATTGCACGGCAAATTTGGAGTTTCGTTTCAATCCCCGTCCGGGTCGAAAAAAACAAAACCAGTCCGTTGGACTGGTTTTGTTTTTTTGGTGACCCGGACGGGAATTGAACCCGTGTTACCGCCGTGAAAGGGCGGTGTCTTAACCTCTTGACCACCGGGCCGGGTTGGTGGCTTTAACTGGATTCGAACCAGTGACACTGCGGGTATGAACCGCATGCTCTAGCCAACTGAGCTATAAAGCCATTTCCCGCATTTCATAAATGCAAGAGAAATTATATATTATAATCACATAAATGTCAACACTTTTTTTAATTATTGTTCGGGCATTGTTTTTGAGGCACATTTGTTTGACATTTATTATAAAAAATATTATAATATATTGACTTAAAATTTGTGAGAAAGGGCGAAGCAATGAAAAAAATCAGTAAGATTGAACAACAGATTTTTGACTACATAAAAAACTTCATTGACGAAAACGGAACGCCGCCTTCTGTGCGCGAAATCGGGAATGCAATGGGGCTTAAGTCGTCCTCAACTGTTCAATATCACATCAACGCGCTGATTGACGCAGGCTATCTTGAAAAGGGCAATGCAAATATGAAGCGCACGCTTAGAATTGCAAAAAAGGGCAACACCCACCATGTTCCCCTTCTCGGAACGGTTACTGCGGGCAAGCCCATTCTTGCCATTGAAAGCATTGAGGAATATGTTCCCGTTTCCTTCAACCCGAACGGTGCGGAATTCTTTGCACTTCGCGTTCGCGGCGATTCAATGATTAATGCCGCCATCTGCGACGGCGATATTGTTATCGTTGAAAGAACGCCCGTTGCCGAAAACGGCGAAATTGTTGTTGCGCTTATTGAGGATGAAGCAACGGTTAAACGCTTTTTTAAGGAAAACGGCCACTTCCGCCTTCAACCCGAGAATGATAACTACGAGCCGATAATTGTTGACGAGCTCGTCGTACTCGGAAAAATTAAGTCACTGATAAGAAATTATGATTAATCTAAGGTTTTAGGTGAGAAACCTAAGCCCTGAAATAAGGAGAAATAACTATGTCTGAATGCACACACGATTGTTCAAGCTGCTCAAGCAACTGCAGCGAAAGAAAAGAAAAACAGAGCTTTATCGCCGAGGCTAACCAGTTTTCAAATATTAAAAAGGTTATCGGCGTTGTTTCGGGCAAGGGCGGCGTTGGCAAAAGCCTTGTAAGCTGTCTGCTTGCCGCAAAATGCCAGAAGGAAGGTTTGAAATGCGGCGTGCTTGATGCCGATATAACAGGTCCTTCCGTTCCGAAATCATTCGGCGTTACAAAAAATGCTGTTCAGGATGAAACGGGCTTACTTCCCAACATCAGCAAAAACGGAACAAAGATTATGAGCATCAACCTTCTGCTTGAGGATGAAAACGCTCCCGTTGTCTGGAGAGGTCCTGTTATCAGCGGAGTTATTCAGCAGTTCTGGACCGATGTTAACTGGGGCGAGCTTGACTTCCTTTTTGTTGATATGCCTCCAGGAACCGGCGACGCTGCATTAACTGTTTTCCAGTCGCTTCCCGTTGACGGAATTATTATTGTTTCAACACCTCAGGACCTTGTTAAGATGATTGTTAACAAGGCATATAATATGGCAGCAATGATGGATATTCCCGTTCTCGGACTTATTGAGAATATGAGCTATTTTGAATGCCCCGACTGCGGAAAAAGAGTTTCAATATTCGGCGAATCCCAGATTGACGAAACCGCAAAGGAGCTCAAGCTTCCCGTTCTTGCAAAGCTTCCCATCAACCCCGAAAACGCAAAGCTTGTTGACGAGGGAAGAGTTGAGGATATTGAATGCGAAGAGCTTGACGGACTTGTTAACGCACTTCAGATATTCTAATATAATCTAAACCTATTTGCCTCCTTTTCGTCCAAACATATTTTGCGATTGAAGCATTTGAAAGATAAATGCTATGAATCGCTTCATATGTTTCTCCTCTCAAATCAAAATGTTTGCATTTTGATTTGTAAACAGATGCGGATACTTGTACCGCATCTGAAAGGAATAACATTCGGAGTGATTATTAATATATTGCTCAAAAAAGCAATATATTTCAATCACGTAGTATGTTATGACGCGGGAGGTGTCACGAAGTGACGGAGGGATTTTGTTATTCCTTTAAAGGTTTTAAGGAGGAAAACTATATGCCTAAAAGAGAAGGATATATTTCGTGGGACGAATACTTCATGGGCGTTTCGCTGCTTGCTTCAATGCGAAGCAAGGACCCGAGCACCCAGGTTGGCGCCTGCATTGTTAGCACCGAAAACAAAATTATGTCCGTTGGCTACAACGGCTTTCCGCGCGGCTGCAGCGACGACGATTTTCCGTGGGAGCGCTCTGCAGAAAACGCAAACGACACAAAATACCCCTTCGTATGCCACGCAGAGCTTAACGCAATTCTTAACGCAGGCGGTCAGAATCTTGCAGGCTCAAGAATCTATGTTGCGCTTTTCCCCTGCAACGAATGTGCAAAGGCAATTATTCAGTGCGGAATAAAACAGGTTATCTATATTTCGGATAAATATGCAAACACCCCCGGCACAATAGCAAGCAAAAAAATGCTTGATGCCGCGGGCGTTACATACACTCAGTTTAAAAGCGATAAAAAAATCACTTTCTCATTTAACGAAAGCGAAGTTTAATAATGGATAACGAAAAAAAGAAGCTGGATATTGATATCTATGATTTCGACCAGACAATTTTTCCCTACGACAGCGGAACATTGTTTTTCATATATTCAATGATTCATTATCCCTGGTGCATTGTGCTGCTTCCAGTTATACTGCTTGCGCTTATTGCAATGCTTATCGGCATAATCCATTTCACACAGTTTAAAAAAATATGCTACATATATATTCCTTTAATTCCGAAGGAAAGGGCTGTGAAAAAGTTTTGGGACAGACACGAAAAGCGCATTCATCCATGGTTTAAGCAGCGCAAAAGATATACTGTTGTTATAAGCGCAAGCCCTGATTTTCTGATTGAGGAAATCGGCAGAAGGCTCGGCTTTGATACGCTGATTGCAACGCGCCACAACAAAAAAACGGGAAGCATTGTTGGCAAAAACTGCCGCGGTGAAGAAAAAATCAGGCGGCTTTATGAGGTTTTCAGCGAGGACGAAATAAATGTTGTTGATGTTTATTCCGATTCTCTGAAACACGATAAATATATTTTCTCTCTTGCAAACGGAAAATGCTTCCACATTGTTAAGGGCGAAAAACAGGAATTTAAGTATTCGGAAGTTTATAATGACTGATTGAGGTTATTCGGGCATATGAAATATTTTTTAAAAGTTTTTATAGTGCTTATGCTTTCGGCAGGAGTTATTTTCGGGGTTTATCTCTACACAAATCCCGATGCATACAAGAAGGTTGACACCGATGTTTTAACAACGGTTTCAAAGCCTGCCGCAACGGAAAAAAATTCAAATAAGGTTTTGCTCGCTTCCCTTGAGGAAGAGGAATTCTATCTCTATAAGGGAACAACGGGCGTTCTTCTGAGGCACGGAAAAAACGAATTCACCTTCACTAACTGGAGCAAGTTCATTGATGAAGAGGCGCCCGAAATGTATTGGGCAGATTTCAACAATGACGGCAAAAGCGAGCTGCTTATCAAAGCAGTAAGTGAAGAAAAAACCGAATCGGGCTATATTTATGAGCTTTATCTTTTAACCCCGACAACCGATGAAAACGGAAAGGAAAGCTTTGATGTTGCCTTTGCTTCACGAAACACCTGGAGCAGTATTCTTGACAACAACATTATTGAAGAAATGCGCCAGCTTAAAAGCTGCAACAAAATAATTCAGTTTTCAATGAATGCAAAGGGCAAGTCAATAACCTACGACAGCGCAACGGGAATTGCAACAAACGGTTATTCGGGATATGCGCGCGCACTTCAGAATGATAAAGGGCAGTATATGTCCATTGATAAATGGAGCAAGGGTAAGGGCATTTATTCCGTAAACAAAAAGAACAAGATATGTGTATCAATTGATATTAACATAAGCTATAAGAATTCCTCAAAGGTTCAGAATGCAGGAAGCATTTACTTTGAAATCTTTCTTAACAGCGATAACAACTTCCAGGTTACCGAAAAAACAATGGTATTCAAGCCTAACAAGAAATACCGTGTCAGCGACCCGACTGAAGTTGCAACCGAAAGCTGGAAGTTCACCGAAAACAATTCGGATAAAACGCCTTCAACTGCAGGCGAGGTTATTCAGTGGGTTAAATATTCACCCGAATTCAGCTCGGATGTAATAACGCAGACAAAGGATTATTCATCTGAAATTTCAGATATTAACAAAGCCGAAAAGCTTGTGCTTTGCGAAGGCTATGTTGAAATCACCGCAAAAAGCGGTTTCAAATTTGATGAAAGCGCGCTGAGCAGCGGCGATTATTCCGTAATTATAAATGATGATATTGATATTTCGTATACTGCCGAGATAATCACCAAAAACAAAAAAGAGGTTCTTAAAATCACCTTTGATAAGGCTTATCCGCAAAGCGAAATAAAGAAAATAACCTTTAATTACGGAGCTAAATAATATGTCCGTATTAAATGATGTTTTAAATTCAGAAATACTGAAAGAAAAGCTGAATGAAGCTGTTGAGGTTTATTACTACCCCTCAATAGATTCAACAAATAATCAGGCAAAAAGGCTTATTGCAGAGGGCAAAGCTCAAAGAATGCTTGTTGTAAGCGATGAGCAGACTGCAGGCAGAGGCAGGCAGGGCAAAAGCTTTTATTCCCCGAATAAAACAGGAATATATATGAGCTTTGTTTTTAAACCGAGCGAGGAATTTGAATCCGCTGTTTCCTGCACAACTGCCGCATCTGTTGCCGTTTGCCGTGCGATTGAAAGCAAAACCGAGCTTAAACCCCAAATCAAATGGGTTAACGATATTTACCTCGGAAACAAAAAAATCTGCGGTATTCTGTGCGAAGCAATAAACGGCAGCGAGGCAAATAAAATTTCCGAAATCGTTGTCGGAATTGGTCTTAATATAAAAACTGCCGAGTTCCCCGACGATGTTGAAAACGCGTCGTGCCTCGGCGTTGATATTGCAAGAGCCGATTTGATTGCAGAAATAACAGAGCAGCTTATTAAAACCGTTAACACTCCGTACAGCAGTTTTATTGAATACTACCGCGCACATTCCCTGATAATCGGCAGGGATATCTGTTTTATTCAAAACGGCGTTTCAACTAACGCAAAAGCGCTGCAGATTGAAAACGACGGCGGACTTACGGTTTTGCTTGAAAACGGAGAAACAAAAACGCTCAGAAGCGGAGAAATAAGTATAAGGAGAATATAGCTATGGTATTTTCACCGTTATTTACTTTATATATTGTTATTGTATTTTCATTTCTGGTAACCTCCTTCTTTATGTTTAAACCCAAGGGAAATGAAACAGTTCATATTATTTTCTTCTGGCTGGCTGTTGCGCTTTCATGTTTGGTTACCTTTATAAATGCAACCTCCCTTCCGCTTGACGAAGCGCCGAAAATAATTGCCGCATGGTGCGGACTGCTGTTTTCCGCAGTCGGAATTATAGTAAGAATGATAACAGGCAAAACAAATGCAATCGCAAATGTTCTTGTTATGCTTTCAACAATTTACGGCTGTGCAGGATATTTTCTTTTAGGCTGATTAAAAAGCGCATAAACACGCCAAGTATAGGCATTAGGGATTCGAACCAAGCAAGGTTTTGCCCGTCCCTTTTTCACAAATACTGCGTTAAATCGCCTTGTAAG
>SVQE01000087.1 GCA_015065505.1 Oscillospiraceae bacterium | reverse complement strand
CTTGTGATTGTTTAATCACAAGCTCTCAGACTGTCGACAAAGGGCATAACCGCACCTTTGATTGCATTAATAATGCAATTCTATTGTAGGGAACGACGTCCTCGGCGTTCCGCGTTAGCAGCACTCAATATAATTATTAGTATTAAAAACCCCGAGAACATCGAGTTCTCGGGGTTTTTGGCGCTTTCCGTTTTTTGCTCGGGGGCGGTACCTTTGTACAGCTCCCGCTCGCAAGAAAACGAAATTCTGCACCTTTCTCGAAAGTCTGTCAGCGTGTAGACTTTGTATCCTTGTTTGTCTACACGCTGAAAGAGCTTGTGATTGTTTAATCACAAGCTCTTTTGTTTTAGTTTATTCATTGCCTGCAAGGCTTATAATCATTGCATAATCCTTTGCGTTTATAATTCCGTTGCCGTCGAGGTCGAGATAGCCTGAATTATTGGTAAAAGTGCGCGACGGCGCAGTGTTTGCATAATCAATGCTCCACATTTCCTCTAATTCACTCGCTGTGTGAATTTCAGTACCGTTACATATTCTGCATTTAAGCTCCACACCGTTATCCGTGCTTGAATTGAATTTAAACATATGACCGAGTGGCTGAACATCCTCGGTATATGAGGATGTGCATTTTCTGCATTTATATGTTTTAGATCCCGGTTCTGTACAAGTTGGCGCTGTGCTTTCAAGAATATAGTATGAATGCACCGTGTGAATAGGAACAACGGGGGTATCGTAATCGCCTGCAAACGCAGCAATACTAAAGCCCGCACACAGCAATGCACAGACAAAAGCCGATATAATTATTCTTTTTCTTTTCATTAAATCACCCCATATGGATTGACTGATATTTAAGATTATGATTCAAAAATTCCTGTTTCCTGCATTTTTTCAACAAGCGTTTTGGTATCTGATAATGCTTTTTCATAAGGTATTTCGTATTTTTCGGCAAGCGCTTTTGCCGTTTCCTCAATGCTCATTTCCTTTTCAAGCATATCCCAGATATCGCTTGAAGTATCGTTCATTTCGATAATAATATTCATTTCATGGCTGAGCTCGCCCGTTGTTACAACAACATATCTCGAGCCGATTTTTCTTTTTGCAAAGCCTTTTTTAATCTTCATATTTTTCTCCGGTCATTTTTTCAAAGGATGTTTTGAATGCCTGCTCGCTTATATCGCAGTAAAGCACATAAAGCGGAACTGAACTGAGCATATTATCAAGCAATTCAAGCGTTTTTATTGCGCTGAGCGCATCATAGGGCATATAAATCTGAGGAACAAGCTCAGTTATATAATCCCCTGCGCTCACTCTTTCTATACGGTTTGTTTCGCCTCTTTTTATAAGGCATATTCCGTTGAGCTTAACTGACGAATGATTCTGATATTTTTCCTTGCCTGCATAAGGTGTTGCATATGCAACGGTTCCTTCTTTTTCAATATTAAGTATTGGTTTATCACCGTTTACAATGCTTGCCCTATCGCCGAGGAACTTTTTCCAGAGCCTTATATGCGTTGTTTTTCCCGTTCCGCTGGGGGCTGTGAAAAGATAGCCCTTGCCTCCATATTCAATAACTGCGCCGTGAAAAACGCAGCGGTTAAACTCGGGAAGCTTTTCGGCTATTTCACGATAGATGCAAATGCTTTCGGCATAGCCCCTTGACGGACCAAAATCAACTGTATTAATTTCGGCATCAATTTTTTCTTCATTTGTTTCAACTTCAAAATCAGGCTTACCGTCGCTTAAATATTCACTGCAGAAATCATATGTATAATCATAGATTGAATGCACCTTGATATTCAGTTTTGAAAAATTAACACAAAAATCCATAAAAACTACTACTTATTCTTTTTTCTGAAATGAATATACGGGCTGATAAGCGGATAAAAGATTACAACAGAGAGAGTTACTATAACAAATTTAAGAAGCGTTAAGGGAACGTTATAAAAGAGAATTCCCTCGGTTAAATTGTTGAATTTGGTAACAGTGCTGCTGAAATACTCGGGAAGGAAGAAATTTAGCGAATCGAGCGCATCCTGATAGTTTTTCAAAAGGAAATAGTTATTAACTCCCCTGCTGCCGAGCTCTTTAACAATTAGAGGATAGCTTACATATTTTGTCAGGAAAACCGAAACTGCCGTTGTTATAACAGCTGCAAGAATGCCGCCCATGAGTATACGCAGTCTTCTTCTGTCCTTTTTATTTGGTTTACGGCTTTTTTTCGGGTTAATATCGAACATTCTGCGTGCATAAAACCAGCCGCTTATAAAAACGAACAAGGAATCAAGTAAGAAACCTGAAAGCATTGTTGCATAGGTTGTGTTATAAATGTTTTTTGTTACAAACAAAAATGCGATTTTAACAACAACTACTATTACACCGAAAACGGGTCCGTACGCAAGGGAAGCTATGAATTCGGGAATAAGTGAAAGGTCGAAATTAACAACACTCGGTGTGTATGGAATGCTGATTTTTCCAAAGGTAAGCAAGCAGGTTGCAATGGATAAAACAACCATAACAACGATTGTGCTGATAACAAGATTTCGCCTTTTTTCCTCTTCATTTTTAACATGAACAACGGTTGTTTCTTTGCTTAGCTTGCTGTGGGCAAATAAGCTTGAAACATCGCCTTTTGTCTTGCTTTCCTCTTCTTCATCAAAAGCTTCAAGCAAATCCATTGCGTCAAATTCATCGGGCTGAATTTCTTCATCATCGATTACTGCTTCCTCAACAGCATTTTCGGTGTTAAGCTCTTCTGCCGCTTCGGCTGTTTCTTCGGCAGTTTCTTCAAGCTGAACCTCTGTTTGTTCAACATCCGAGATACTTTCGGTTTTTTCAGCAGCAGCTTCTTCAGCCTGAGCAATTTCTTCTTCAGGAACTTCCTCGGCTAATTCTTCTTCGCGATAGTTTCTTGTAAGATTATAGTGATGCTCTTTAACATCATACGGGTCTCTTGCATATTTGCTTTTAGGCTTTTCGTTCTTATCGCGAACATATTTAGAGGTTTTTTTCTCGTTGGGGTCTCTTAGATATTTAGATTTATTCTTCCGGCTGTTATTGCCTGCATTACGCGAGCCAAAGCCGTTTTGACCGTTATAAGCCATTCCAACATCTCCGCAAATTATTTCAACATAATGATAACATATTATTTTATAATTTACAATAGATAATATAAAAATGTAATCTATTTCTTTTTTATATTTAGTTTTTATTGACGGATTGGAAGAAAAGTGATAGATTGTTAAAAAAATGAAAAGAAATGATGATTTATGGATAAAAGCAATGTAGTTTTAATCGGTATGCCGGGCTCGGGAAAAAGCACCTGCGGTGTTATTGCTGCTAAGGTTTTGCTTAAAAACTTTTTCGACACCGATTTGCTTCTTCAGGGCTTGGAGCACAGCCGACTTCAGGACTTAATAAACAGCAAAGGCACTGAATACTTTTATGAAGCAGAGGAAAAGGCTGTTCTTTCGCTTAATATTGAGGCAACCGTTATTGCAACGGGCGGCAGCGTTATTTATTCCGAAAAAGCAATGGAGCATCTGAAAAAGCTCGGCAAGATTATTTATCTTCACCTTGACTATGAAACAATGCTAAGCCGAATTAATAATTTCACAACAAGAGGAATTGTTGTTAAAAACGGCGAAACGCTTCTTGATATGTTTAACGAAAGGCTGCCGCTTTATGAAAAATATGCGGATGAAATCATTTACTGCGACGAAAACACAGTTGAAGAAACAGTTAAAAAAATTGTTGAAGCAACAGAAAAATAACTAATTTTTTCTCAAAATATTGAATAAATGCAAGTTTTTCTATATACTCATAATTAGCAAATAATTGTTGGAAGGAATAAACAATATGAAAAAAACGGCGATTATGAGATTGTAAAAAATTTCTACATAGATTATGAGGTTAACGGCAAGAAATACGAGCGCATTCTCTCGCCCGTTCAGAACAACGATTTAAAAATCGGAGATACGGTTGAAATTCTTTATCAATCGGGCAACCCGAAAGAGGTTGCATCACCCGATATCGGCAGTATTGCGGCAATATTTATTATCGTAGGTTCAGTTGTTACCTTCGGCACGATTGCATTCTTAGTATTTATGTTCATTAAGGAACGGAAATAAATATTAAATAAAAAACTCTCCTTAGCTTGAACTAAGGAGAGTTTTTTAATATCATTCTTCAAAATAAGAGTCAAACGGCTCGTAGTATGGAATATATTTCCATTCACCGTCAGCCTTAACAATAAGAAGATCAGAAACGAATGTATCGCTTATTCTTTCATCGTATTCATAATCTTCATAATAGTACATAGTGCCTGAAACAGTTGCAAGAACCGCATCGGTTATATTATCCTCGAACCACTCTTCATCATAATAGTAATCATCACCATAGCTATAATAAAGAGATATCGCAAGAAGTTTTCTGTTGCTGTCTGTTATATGCTTTACATTGGTGATTGCAAAATCAACATTCATTTCTTCGTCGCTTGCTTCTTCGACAATATCTCTGCATTCTTCCAAATAAGATTCGTCGTAGCAATCGTAGTAATAATCGGTGTAGAATTCAGCATATGTATCAAGAAGGCGTTCAGCATCATAATTATTGATAGCACCGTAGTAGTTATTTATTACTTTTTCATAACCTTTTGAAGCACCTGCAAATATTGCAACTACTGCAACAAGGGCGATAATTAAAACCAATAAACCTGCAACAATGGGAATTATGATTTTAGCAGGATTCTTTTTCTTAGCAACAAATGCAGGATTGATTGCCTGAGTCTGAAAGCCAGGTTGCACGAGATTCTGCTGAATGGGCTGAACAGGCTGAACAGGCTGAACAGGTTGAACAGGCTGAACAGGTTGTGAAGGCTGTGCAGGCTGTGCCGGATTCGGCGCATCAGTTATCTTATTACCGCAGTTCGGGCATACAACTGAACCTTCTTCAAGCTGCGCTCCGCATTTTTCACAAAGCATATTAACATACCTCCAAAAATATTTAGTAATTAAAAAATATCATAAATTCTTCCCTTAAACAACAGTTATTACTAATCTGTAGTAATTCCTGAAAACAACAAAAACATAGGCATTAGGGATTCGAACCAAGCAAGGTTTTGCCCATCCCTTTTTCACAAATACTGTGTTAAAGCGTCTTGTAAGGCGCCAGCCTTGCTTCACCGCTTTGCCTTGTCTTTGCAAAAAATGAACAGGGCAAAACTGCGAAGCACCTTAAATTCCATAGTTTGCGTTCATTTTTTCGTTTTTTGGTGCAAGCATACTGTCGTATGGTAAGACAAAAAGTGGAAAAAGGGGCGTGAAATATGCAATTTAAGGCTTACTGGGTTCGATTCCCTAATGCCTACGATTATTTCCGTCTTGCTGCACCCATTGACTCATAGTAGCGCTCTTTTTCTTCATACATCATCATATCGGATTCTCTGAGCATATCCTCTATTGATTTATTCTCATTTTCATTGAAGCTGTAGCCAATGGAGCAATGGTAGCCCGTATCGCCGATATTGCGCTCTATTCGCTTGATAAGCGCAAGCACATCCTCTTCCGAGGTTTTGCGGCAGATAATAACAAATTCATCGCCGCCGATACGGTATGCAAACTGCCTGCTTTTGAGGGCGCGGTTCATACAGAGTGCAATGGTTTCAATAGCTTCATCGCCTGCTGCATGTCCCTGGGTATCATTTATTGTTTTAAGCCCGTTCATATCGATTGATATAAGCGAGGTTATATTTTCGGGATTGTTGTTTGTATCAGCGCCGTATGCCTGACGGTTGAGAAGCCCTGTGAGCGAATCAATTTTAGTTTGCTGCAGGATTTCGAAAACATAGTAAATGAACAAAGCAACGGCTATTGTCGAGCAGAAAATTCTTGAAAAATCGCTTCCGTAAACAAACGGAAAGATTATCTCCGAAAGCAACGCAACACCCAGAAACGTGATGGGTACCATTTCCATCATTTTTTTATTGCTTCGCTTCACAAGCAGAATAATCAGAATAACGCAATACACCGCTACTCCGATGAACGGAAGATAGCCCAGCGTGCCGCGTGTAAAGCTGTTATCCTCTCCTATTTTAAAAACAATTCCGGTAAACAATGATGATAAATTGATAATTGATAAAACAATCGCAGGGAAAAATACATACCATGACAGCTTTTTCACCAAGGTGTATATCAACTGAGCAATTATGAAAGGAGTTGAGCTATAGCGAATCGCCATAAGGATTCCGCGGACAATTCTGTTTTGGGCGACGGCAGGTATATTAAACTCTGCAAAAACACAAATCGAAAGCAAAAAAACGCCGATAACCAAAACATACATTCTTTTTACAGTCCTTCTTTCCAGAAATACCGATATATTAAGCGCTATGGATAACGCCGACAATATCAGTATCAGCGACCAGTTTAGAATAATATACTCCTTCAACATTTATAAAACTCCTTTGAGAACTACTCTTATCCTTTTATTATAGCACCTTTTCACAATAAAGCAAGTTTGTAATTTAAATAATAAAAAAAGACTTGCCTTTGGCAGCCTTCTTGGAGTTCGTTTCTCATCTCTTGCTCTCTCTTTCGTCAAAAGAAAAACACCGCCTTAGGGTGGGCGACTTAGGGATTTGATAGCCTAAAAATGCATCTTTTAGCGAAATACTGCGTTAAAAATGCTCG
>SVQE01000086.1 GCA_015065505.1 Oscillospiraceae bacterium | reverse complement strand
TTAGGCATTCGGGATTCGAACCGAGTAAGCCTTAAATTGCATATTTCACGCCCCTTTTTCCGCTTTTTGTCTCACCATACGGAAGTATGCTTTCACCAAAAAACGAAAAAATGAACGCAAACTATGGAATTTAAGGTGCTTCGCAGTTTTGACCTGTTCATTTTTTGCAAAGACAAGGCAAAGCGGTGAAGCAAGGCTGGCGCCTTACAAGGCGCTTTAACGCAGTATTTGTGAAAAAGGGACGGTCAAAACCTTGCTGGGTTCGAATCCCGAATGCCTACCCTTTGCCTTGTTTACTGAAATTGCATCCTTGCGTGCAATACTCTTATTCTTCTTTTTAAGGCTTGAAAACTTAACGGATACTTTTTTGCCTTTAACAACTATTGTGTTTTTGTATTTTTCACACTTTTTGATTGTTACTTGCTTAGTTGTTTTGCAGTGAATGCATTTGTAGGTTTTAACGCCGGTTGCAGTTAATGGAAGAGAGTTTAAAGATATAACAAAAATAAAAGAGATTAACCGCAATGCAGGTCAAAGCGCTACAGCGCCCGCCTACGCGGAAAATCCCTCTACACATAGTGTATCACAATTATTTTCAAAAAGCAATACAGAAAACAATAATTCCGAAGAATCAGAGCTTTCTGTTAACGTTGATACAACAAAGGGTGTCGAACCCTCGGAATTTTTGGTCGGAGTGTACGGTCTAATAAACAATTTTATCGCGTGTTTAGGCGGTTTGTGCGGTTGTTGGTTGGCAAGTGGTTGACGTTCAGGCAGCGAGAGAATTATTTTACCGTGAGGACTTCCCGACAATCAAAGTCGGCAAGAACTTCAAAGTAATGAAATCCGCCTTCATTGATTGGTGCAGGGAACGGAGAGTATAACGAAAGCCTCGGCGTTGCCGAGGCTTTTATACTTATATATTATTCTAAAATTTTATTTGGTGATTTGACCTTTTCAAAATCAATTTTGAAGTTTTTCTTTATAAAATCGTTCATATAGTTTTCTTCTCCTGCTTCTGCGATAAAATCAAGTTCACTATCATAAAAATCCAAATAAGCGATTTGTTTTGTTTTCTCATTTATACCAATCATCTGCAAGGAATAAGGGAAATATTGCAAGTCTTCGTTTTTTATATTGTCATATACTATCGTTTTGAACGTCCAATTACCAATTGTAAATATAGGAGGTGGTGACATATAATCTCCGTCTGCTTCATATATTACAGTTTCTTCAAGAAATCCATAGTTATCATAGATACATTCCTTTTGATTGTCGAAATCTTCCTCGTAATAATTGGCAATAAGCGTTGAAGCGTCGTGCGGAAAAAGGCTCTTGTTTCTGCAAAGTCTATACGAATAATCGTAGTAGACACCAATGTTATCTTTATTGAAAAAATCCGTTGCTTCGCTATCTGTTACCATTGCAAATCTGCCATATAGCGTATAATGAGGATTAAAAAGCCAACACAAGCATAGAATCACTAAAGTAAGTATCAGTATTGTAACAATCGAGGCTTTGAATTTGCTTGATAAGCGGTCGTATAACACTAAAAACGGGGGGTGCACATCTGCGCTCGGCAAATTTTTTTCCTCAAGTTTTTTATCCGTTAGAATATCGCACAAAGCATCCGCTGAATCAATACTTTCGCTTTCATCTGAAACCTCGTTAAGTATCCTGATAATTGTTTTATGTTCCTCTAATTCGTTTTCAAGATTTATTACGTGTTCTAAAAGAATCGTATGGATGTTCCTATTGTTTTCAAACATATCTTTAATACTGGAAATTGAAAAACCGAACTTTCTAAGAAGAGCAATATTAGTTAGTCTCTTGACATCGTTTTCATCAAAAGAATAGTTTTTTCTTCCATAATAGTTTTCTTTGTAGTTTGGAAACACAAGACCGTAATTCATATATAGTCTTATCGTTCTGTCGGTTAAATTTGTTTTTTCACAGACCTCTTTGATTTTCATATTACCACCTCGTGTGCATATATTACACTTTAACCTAAGGTTGAAGTCAAGAAAAAATACAATTTATTTTAACATATATATTTTTTTCATTCAATAAGTCAATTCTATAGACTGCAAAAAACATCCGAGACAATTATTTGATTGCAAAGTGGTTGGCAATGGGTTGACGTTCAGGCAAACTGAAGTGCGCTGAAGGCAACTGAAGAAGTAGGGGACGGCGTCCCCGACGTCCCGAATATTAAAAGTGAAAATGGGGAGCAATGCGGGGAGCAATGACATCACTAATTATAAGAAAAATTCCGAGGGCGTCGAACCCTCGGAATTTTTGGTCGTCGTGACAAGACTTTCCTCTCAACTATCGAAAGGATACGCATTGCGGTGCCCAAAATTTTGTTAAACGCCCGATACGACATTTCAAAATTTTGACCGCGGCTAAGTTCTTTTTTCTTCCTTAATCTGCCACCGGCAGCGGTCGCAAACGAACCACCGGACCTTTCTCCTAAATTCAAGTCTTGTCACTCCGACTGAACACCAACCATGACCCGAATGTGCTGTTGCAGATGCGTTTCACAGAACTTGCCAAGGATTCTTCGAAACAGTCTTATATTAAAAATCGCAAGGGCATCGAACCCTTGCAATTTTTGTCGTCGTGACAAGACTTTCCTCTCAACTATCGAAAGGTCCACCGGACCTTTCTCCCAATCGCGGCACATTTTGCGCCGCTCTTGGAGTTCGTTTCAAGTCTTGTCACTCCGACAAGCAAAATATCCGAGTACCATTAAGGTACTCGGATATTTTGGTCGGAGTGACAAGACTTGAACTTGCGACCCCTTGACCCCCAGTCAAGTGCGCTACCACCTGCGCTACACCCCGATCGCTCATATACTATAACAAAGTATTAACGATTTTGCAAGAGTTAATTTGATTTTTTTCGTGTTTTTTTGAAATAATTGTGTTTTTTCTTGAAACAGGGGAGTGATTGTGCTAAAATATTTGCAGTTAATTTTTGAGAAAAAGGAGTGTTCAAATGAGCGGACACAGCAAATGGAGCACAATCAAGAGAAAAAAGGGTGCAAACGACGCAGCCCGTGCTAAGGTATTTACAAAAATCGGAAGGGAGCTTGCAGTTGCGGTTAAGAACGGCGGTCCCGACCCGAATAACAATGCAAAGCTTAAGGATGTTATTGCAAAGGCTAAGCAAAATAATGTTCCCAATGATAATATTGAGCGTATGCTTAAGAAAGCAGCAGGCGAATCCGATAACACAAACTATGAAGAAATAGTTTACGAGGGCTACGGTCCGAGCGGTGTTGCCGTTGTTGTTGAGGCGCTCACCGATAACAGAAACAGAACAGCAGGCGAGGTGCGCCATGCTTTTGATAAGTCGGGCGGTAATATGGGTAACCCCGGTTCGGTTACATTTATGTTTTCTCGTCAGGGCGTTATCATCATCGAAAAAGAGGATGTTGATGAGGATCAGCTTATGGAGGATGCTCTTGAAAGCGGCGCTTCCGATTTCTTAACCGATGATGAGGATATTTTTGAAATCAGAACAGAGCCGGGCGACCTCGGCGTTATCCGCGACGAGCTTGAAGCAAAGGGATATAAGATAGTATCCTCGGAGCCTGCCTACATTCCTTCAACATATACACGCCTTGAGAGCGAGGATGATATGAAGAAAATGGCAAGAATGCTCGATATGTTTGATGATAACGATGATGTTCAGAATGTTTATCACAACTGGGAAAATGAAGACGAATATGAAGGATAAAAAAATTCCGCCCTTACGGGTGGAATTTTTTTATCAGTTGCGAGTTCCAAGCTCCGAGTTGCGAGTTTTCGGGTCGCTGCGCTCCGATTATAAATTCTGTGCAAAATATGATTGTGAGTAATATATAAATTAGTTAAATTTGTTATTGTATATTTTAAGTATATATGCTATTATATAGCAGTGTTAATATATAAATACATTTTTAGGAGGATAGAAATATGTATTCCGATTACTATGATTCAATTTCAAAGGTAAGAGAAACCGATGCAGAGGTTGCAGACGCAATGGCTCTTGAGCTCGGCAGACAGCGCGAGAACATTGAGCTTATCGCTTCCGAAAACCTTGTTTCCCCTCAGGTTATGGCTGCAATGGGTTCGGTTTTAACAAATAAATATGCAGAGGGCTATTCGGGCCACCGCTACTACGGCGGCTGCCAGTATGTTGATATTGTTGAGGATATCGCAGTTAAAAGAGCTTGCGAGGTTTTCGGCTGTGAATACGCAAATGTTCAGCCCCACTCTGGCGCACAGGCAAATATTGCGGCATATTTTGCACTGATTAAGCCGGGCGACACCGTTATGGGTATGAGCCTTGATAACGGCGGACATTTAACCCACGGCTCCATGGCGAACATTTCGGGTAAATATTTCAACTTCGTTCCCTACGGCGTTGATGAAAACGGATATATCGATATGACCGAGTTCAATAAGCTTGTTATCAAAAACAGACCCCGTCTTGTTGTTGCAGGCGCTTCGGCATATCCCAGAGAGATTGATTTCAAAACAATGGCTGAAATTGCTCATGCAAACGGCGCAATGTTTATGGTTGATATGGCTCACATTGCAGGTCTTGTTGCTGCAGGACTTCATCAGTCACCATTCCCGTGGGCAGATGTTGTAACAACAACAACCCACAAAACCTTAAGAGGTCCCAGAGGCGGACTCATATTAACAAACAATCCGTTCATTGCAAAGAAGATTAATTCTGCAATCTTCCCCGGAACTCAGGGCGGACCGCTTATGCATGTTATCGCAGGTAAGGCAGTTTGCTTCGGCGAAGCGCTCAGCGATGATTTCAAGGCATATCAGCAGAGAGTTATCAACAATGCTCAGGCACTTGCAAAGGGTCTCACCTCAAGAGGACTTAACCTTGTTTCAGGCGGAACGGATAACCACCTTTGCCTTCTTGATTTAAGAGGAACGGGCGTAACAGGTAAGGAGCTTGAAGCAAGACTTGATGAGGTTAATATCACCCTCAACAAGAACACAGTTCCCAACGAGCCTCTTTCACCGTTTGTTACAAGCGGCGTTCGTATCGGCACTCCTGCCGCAACAACAAGAGGTCTTAATGAAGAAGATTTTGATAAGATTGCAGAGTTTATCGACCTTGCAATTAAAGATTTTGATAATAAGAAGGATTATATCAAGAACGGCGTTGCCGAAATCTGCAAAAAATATCCTTTATATGAATAATTAAACTAACGGTTGATTCTCTATGAAAGTATTATTATTGGGCTTGCTCAAGATTGCCCTTCGGGTTATCTATGCTCCGATTAAGCTTGCAAAAACTAAAAACAGAATAGTATATTTATCCCGTCAGAGCAACGAAAAAAGCCTTGATATGCGCCTTCTTGAAAGCGCAGTAAAGAAAGAGAGCCCTGATACCGAGCAGGTTTTCAGAATCAGAACTCTCAACAAGGGCTTTAAAGCAAAAATCAAATATGCTTTTGCGGTTATCGGAGATATGTATTATCTTGCAACCTCGCGTCTTGCCATTGTTGACACCTATTCTTTAACCGTTTCGTGCCTCAATCACAAAAAAGACCTTAAGGTTATTCAGATGTGGCACGCACTCGGCGCAACAAAGAAGTTCGGCTGGCAGTCAATCGGAACAAAAGAGGGCAGAGATGAAAAGCTTGCAAAAGCGCTTTGCATGCATAAGAACTATGATTATGTTCTTGCTCCGAGCAAGGAAACTGCTAAGTTTTATATGGAAGCCTTCGGCGTTGACCAGAGCAAAATCAAGATTTGTCCGCTTCCGAGAGTTGACTACATAACCGATGGCAAGGCAAAAACGGGTGAGTTTTATTACAATAATCCCGGTGCAAGCGAAAAGAAAATCGTTTTATATGTTCCAACCTTCAGAGAGAGGGAGGAATATATTGCAGAGATGCTCAAAACCGAATTTGAAGGTATGGAGGATTACAGGCTTATCATAAGCCCCCATCCGCTTTCATCGGTTAAGAAGGATGAAAGATATCTTCCTAACGGAGATTTTTCTTCGGTGGACCTTATGAAGATTGCGGATATAATTATAACCGATTATTCCGCATGTGCTTATGAAGGTGCGCTGTTGATGAAGCCGCTTTATTTCTTCGTTCCCGATTATGATGAATATATGAAGGACAGGGGAATAAATGTTAATGTTTTTGAAGAGATGCCGAGTGCAACCTTCAAAAATGCAGAGGCTATGTTATCCTCAATTAAGAATGGGGAATACGACTTTGATATGCTTTATTCCTTCAAAGAGAAATATGTTGAAAATTCAAAGGGCAGCTGTACCGAAATTTTCGCGAAATTTATTAATCTGCTAATGGTTTCAGGTGAGAATCAGTGAAAAGAGTTTTAACTTACGGAACATTTGATTTGCTCCACTACGGGCATATTAATCTGTTGAAAAGAGCAAAAGAGCTCGGCGACTATCTTGTTGTTGCGCTTTCAACGGACGAATTCAATATGGCAAAGGGCAAGGTTGCATACCATAGCTATGAAACAAGAAAAAAGATGCTTGAAGCAATCAGATATGTTGACCTTGTTATTCCCGAGGAAAACTGGGAACAGAAGCTCAATGATGTTAAGGAATATCATATAGATGTTGTTGTTATGGGCTCCGACTGGAAGGGCAGCGACAAATTTGATTATCTTAAAGACTACTGCGAGCTTGTTTATCTCGACAGAACACCCGGTGTTTCAACAAGCCATATCAAAGAAGAGCTTGGCTTAAAGGAAGCTGAACACGGAAAGGATCAGTTGCCGGAGTAGGAGATTTTCAGGTGTTGACCATCCCTCCACCGCAAGCGGTCCCCCTCCCTTTAGCATTTCCCCTCATCAGCCGCCTTTGGCGACAGCTTCCGGATAGAATCATTAAA
>SVQE01000085.1 GCA_015065505.1 Oscillospiraceae bacterium | reverse complement strand
TTACAAGACGCTTTAACACAGTATTTGTGAAAAAGGGACGGGCAAAACCTTGCTTGGTTCGAATCCCTAATGCCTATACTTTCACTTTTTTATGCAAACCATTCCGCCTTTATTTTCGTAGCCCGAGTTCCAGAGCTCTTCAAAATCAAGCCATTCATATTCGCTGTAGGTTACTGCTTTGACAAGGATTTTTTCATTTTTTATTTCATAGCCGTTGAGCAAAAACCAATGCCATTTATAATCTGCAAAGCTTTTGTTTTTATGCATTAAGCAGAGGAATGCAACAGGATAGCCGCTGTTAATCTGCCCGGTTAATACATTCTTTGCCTTTTCAAAGCTTTCAGTTCCCTCAACGGCGAAAAGCTCTAAGTTTTCGCCTGCGTTTTCAATATATTTACCGAAGCCCTCGGTGAAAATCGAAAGCTTATCAATTCCGCCCATTCTCGGGTGCAGATAAGGCTTCATTGTTTCCGCAAATTTGATATAATCAGACTTCTTAACATTGTTTGCGTCATACGGATAAAGGGCGGTTTGCTTATATAAATCAAGATAAATGCAGATATCGCACGCCGTTTCGGCAGCGCATCCGCCAAGCTTCATTGAAAAGCCTTTAAACCATTGCTGATTGCCGCCGTATGACTTATCAACATAGAAGTGAGGAAGCTCTTTTTTCATTTTCTCCTCCGATAATCAAAGAGATTATATCAACCGAGTACAAGCTTGCCGCCGTTGTTTGAAGAGCCGTAGCCGATATAGCTTTTTCCGGGATTGAGCTTAACGGTTTTTCCATCTTTATCCTTCATCCAGAGCTTGCCGTCTGAAACGCCCCAGGTTATTTCAAGCGCTGTTCCGCGCGAAAGAATTGTTCCCTCGCCTCCCGAAAGCTTGTAATCGCAATAGGTTTCGCTTTTGCCGGGTCTGTAGTTTTCTTTAACTATGTATTCGGTTGTGTCCATAAGAAATATGAGATTTTCAAACTCAACCTCAGCTGTGCCGAACTCCGAGTCAAAATCGGTTGTTGTGTATTTGGAAATAGCCTCGTTATAGGAAAATTCCGCCTTTTTCGGGCAATTAACGCTCCACGCATATTCAACCGAGGTTGCCTGCTGCTCGCTGAGCGGCTTTGCCGTTTCGTTAAACTCGAGGGTGGTGAATTTTGAAGAATCAATATCCGTTCTGAATTCCCTTTTTTCAATAAGCGCGGGCGTGTTTTCGCCTCGCAGGTATCCTGTGTGCTCAAGCGTTGAGGTTCTTGATGTATCTCTTCCGAAATACCTGCCCGTTTCGGAATATCTGAGAAGATTAATGTGGTCAACATCATCAGTCTTGAATACTGTGTCCGCGCCGATATAATCACCCTTTGTTCTTGAAAGCCCTGCGTGGATGAATATTGAATCAAAAAGCTGGCTGAAACGGATGAAAGGCGGTCTTGCAGAACGCGCAGGACCAATCTGCTCGGGCATATTTGTGTAGTCCGCCCAGAAAAGAAGCAGTCTTGTTGAATATTCGCTTTCGCCCTCAAGCACGATATCCGCTTCATTGAGCCCCCACTGAGGTCTGACAGAGGAAGAGCTGTATTCATTTTCAACAACAACCGCAACGGGTCTTTTATTAACAGCTGATTTGTTGTAGCCTGCTTCGCCTGTCATCGGATTTACAATCTGCGTTGTTATAGCGGCATCTTGCTTCTTATCATCGCCGCCCTTTTTTACAATAACACCTACAGCAATAATAACCGCAGCTAAAATAACGGCAATTACGGCAATAATAAGCGCCTTGTTATTTTTCTTGGATTTACGGGCAGCCGAGCTTCCGTCAGTCTTTGAATCGTCGCTGTTTCTGTTTTCACGCGACGGATTAACCTTTGCATCAAAAAGACTTAAATCATAATCGGGTTTTTCGTTGAAATTATTATCCACAATAAAAACTCCTTATCTGTTATCCGATAATAATATCGGCTGATGTATTATACATCTTCAGCAAAATAATATCAAGCCCGATAATAATTAATCGGGCTTGTCAGACTGTCGACAAAGGGCATAACCGCGCCTTTGATTGCATTAATAATGCAATTCTATTGTAGGGAACGACGACCTCGGCGTTCCGCGTGCGTGCACTCTATAATAATTATTGAAAAACCCCGAGAACATCGAGTTCTCGGGGTTTTTGGCGCTTTTTGTTTTTTGTGAACAAGCGGTACCTTTGTACAGCAATGTTCACAAGAAAACAAAATTCTGCACCTTTCTCGAAAGTCTGTCAGCGTGTAGACTTTGTATGCTTGTTAATTAATATGGAATTTTTCAAATCTGTTGTAGTTTTTCTTTCTGCCTGCTTTTTTCTCTTTCATAGCTCTCCTCCCGAAATCAGATAATTGTATGAATTAATTATAGCATAATTGATTTTAGAATAAAACAGTGATTGACTAAAAAGAAACATTGTTTTATACTGTTGAAAAAGGGGGATAAAAATATGACACTCGAAACACTTGTTGATGAAATTATGGTTCAGGGCGATGTTATTGTAAGAGTTTTCGACGATGAAAACGACGCGGATGATATTGTTCTTGAAACAAACGATATTGAGGGCGAAAACATTTCGGAATATGCCGATTATGAGGTTGTTTCGGTTTATGCAAACCTTGAACAGCTTGTTATTGAAATCAAGCCTGAATAATAACTAAAAAATTAACCCGGGAACAATTATTGTTCCCGGGATTTTTTATTTATAAGGATGCCTGCCTTTTTCGTTATACCATTTATATTTATATAGCATATCCTGCTCTTTTGCGGAATATTTCTGAATTTTATCAAGAGAAATACCCGTGCTCTGTGCAAAGCTTTTGCAGGTGTTTATAAAAAGCTCTCCGCCGCCGTAGCGCGTAAGCTTATATATTTCGCCCCAAACCTCATCGGGCATATTAGCTTCGTGGCTGTAGTGATAATGCCATTCGGCTTCATCCCATATTTTTGTTATTTCGGAAATGCAGAAGCTTCTGTGTTCAATATAATATTCATTGTCATAGAGCAAAAGCTTATGCTGCAAATCAAAATAATTCTTAAAAAGATAGTCGCTCTGCTGAAGAAGCAAAACAGAATCATGCTTCATATTCATTGATTCGTTTGTGAAAAGATTAAACGCCTCTTTTTCATCAAAGCCGATACGAACAAGCCTGCGAAGGTATTCTTTCATATATTTTTCATCGTTATCTTTTTTGTAAAGCGCAATCAGCTGTCCGCTCATCAGCTTATCAAACTCGCCTTCCTCTTCGGGCTCGGCAGCCTGAGGCGGTTTTACAGAAACGGTTTGATTTTGCTGCTGCGGCATTTTAGATGTTTGTGCCGTCTGCGCCATTCGCTCTTCAATATTTCTTCTTGCTCTGATAATGCTTCCAAGCGTTGTAACGATTGCACCTGCTGCAAACACTGCAAAAACAGGAATCACCTTTATGTTAATAAACAAGCCCACAAAGAAAAACAAACAGCCCAGCCAAAAGAAATACATTAACTTTTTTAAGTTTTTATCTTTATCGTTCATAACCATCTTCGCTTTACTATTAAATCAGACCGCTTAAATAAGCGGTCTGAAAAGTGAATTTGAATTTTTATTTTGTAAGTTTGAAATCAAGTGAAGCGTCTTTTTCAATGAAATCAAGGTCATTAATGGTGATTTCAGTGCTTGAAATTTCTTCAAAAGTATAGCTTTCGCCCTTATTAACATCAACAACTGTGTCTGTTGAGGTTGTGAAATAAATCCTATTATCAACAACCTTGAACTGACCTGCCTTGTTTACATCTTCTTTAAGTTCTTCGTAAACAAATCCGTCCATATTCTCTCTTATATAATCATCAAGAGAGGAAACGCCAAGATATGCTTCCATATATTCAGCAGCCTCTTCCTCTGTGTAGCCGGGTGCTTCTGCTATAAAAGCGCTTATCATAACATTTTTCATAGCTGCATAGAAGCTGTCGTTTACTTTATCCACTGATTCCTCTGTAAGCTCAATTGAATAGGTGTTGTCGTCTTTGAATTCAACATCAAATTCAAGCTCTAATTTGAAATCGTCGCCATAGTCATATTCGTCATCTGCCTCACTGAGAAGATAATCAGTGTAGTCAACTGTTGCAGTCCAACTGCCGTAGAACTTCTTTTCAGGTGATGATTTGCCTAAGATTGCCACCAACGCAATAACTACAACTAAAACCGCTGCTACTGCTGCAACAACGATTAAGCCTGTTTTCTTCTTCTTTGGTGCCGTCGGAACAGGCGCATAAGGAAACGGCTGTACAGGGGGCATATTGGGGTTGTTTTGCATGGGGAATTGCTGGGGCTGTGTCGGCATCTGCTGCCTTGGCTGTGCAGGCTGAGGTGCAGGTGCCGGTTGCGGCTGCGGTGCAGGCTTAGGCTGAGGTGCAGGCTGCGGCTGCGGTGCCGGTTGGGGTGCAGGCTGCGGCTGCGGTGCCGGTTGGGGTGCCTGAAATCCGGGATTGAGCTGACCGCAGAAGGGACAGAACTTGTCGTTAGCGGTTATCTCTTTTCCACACTTTTCACAAAACATATTTACTCTCCTTTATTATAAAAAATCATTTTTTAATACTTAATCGGGGTTGAATTCAGATACTTGTTAACCATTAATGCTACTTTGAAAACTATTGCATCATCAAACTCTCTTAAATCAAGACCTGTTAACTTCTTGATTTTTTCAAGACGGTAAACAAGAGTGTTTCTGTGAACAAAGAGCTTTCTCGATGTTTCCGAAACATTAAGATTGTTTTCAAAGAACTTCTGAATTGTGAAGAGTGTTTCCTGGTCGAGAGAATCTATTGAGCCCTTCTTGAAAACCTCTTTTAAGAACATATCGCAAAGAGTTGTGGGAAGCTGATAGATAAGTCTTGCAATACCGAGGTTTTCATAGCTGATAATTGAACGCTCGGTATCAAATACCTTGCCAACCTCAAGAGCAACCTGAGCTTCTTTGAAGGAACGCGCAAGCTCTTTAATTCCTGTTACACAAACGCCGATTCCGACTATTGCGTTGCAATAGAATTCGGTTGCAAGAGTGTCGCAGATAGACTGAGCAAGCTTTTCAAGGTCTTTGCTTTCAACATTCGGACGAACCTCTTTTACAAGCGCGATATCATTTTCGTTAACATTAATGATATAGTCCTTTGATTTATCCGGGAAGAAATTCTGAATAACATCAAAAACCGAAATTTCAGTGTTGTTTGTAACTCTTATAAGGAAAACAACTCTTGATGCATCGTTATTGAAGTGAAGCTCGCGGGATTTGATATAAATATCACCGGGAAGAATATTATCAAGAATAACATTCTTAACGAAATTAGACCTGTCGAACTTCTCGTCATTGCTTTTCTTTATCTGGTCAAGAGCAACGGCAATAATTCCGGCATAATTTCTGCTAATTTCATCGGTTCCGTCAACAAAAACAGCATATTCGGGATGAACGCTGTCGCCGAATGCTTTATATGTGCAGGAATCCACACAAATCTGCGGACCGTTGAAAACACCTGCTGCAATTACTCCCTTTTTAACCTCGCCGATAAGACCGAGCTCGCTGCAGGAGATAATCGAACCGCTTTCGTCAATAACGCCGATAACTCTGTCGGTTGCTTCACGCATCTGGTTTACAACGCCCTGAAATAATCTGTTTGGCATATATAATTAGCCTCCCTCTGTTAAAAATCGTGCAATAATGCACAAAAGCTAAATGCATTAATTGTTAATATTATACAAGACTTTTTTATGCTTTGCAACCTTTTTCACAAATTTTATTAAAAAAAGTTGTATTATTTGCATAAATTGAACAAAGCAACCCAATATCTTGTGTTTTTTGTACACTAAAACAGATTATATAGTTTTGTCTTTTTTAACAAAAAGGAAGTTAATACGATGTTTACGGGCAATCTTTTAAAAGAGAATTGAAAATCACCGCAATAATTCGAGCATTATGGGCGCTGCTGTCATACGAAAACCGAATTAATTTGACAAAAACGGCTATTAAATATATAATATGCCTGGGAGATGAAATTTATGGAAAATAAACAATTTAAACTCTTTACAAAAGAAAACATAATGTGTGCTTTAGCAATCGCAATAGCTGTTGCCTCATATGCTGCACAGAGAATTATTGAAGTATCCTGTGCTCCTACCAAAAACCTGGCTTTGGCTCTTGCCATTGTTTACACAGTGCTTCTGGCAGTTGTTCTCTTATTGATTTCAAAAAGCAATAATTCATATTTTGGAATTCTTGCAGCACTTATCGGATATAAGATGATGCCGCCGCCAAACGGTTTTCTTGCTTTAACAACCGTTGACGGAACTCTTCTTTATTTCCTTGTTGGCAGAGCTGCTGCTGTACTGTTTATTTTAATCATATATAAACTGTATAAAAAGCAGGAAGAGCCTCACGAGGTTCGTTCCCTTCCGCTGCTTGCAATTATGCTCAGCGTTCCGTTTTTCTCAAAGATTTCGCAGATTGTTTGCCAGTACTTTATGATGAGAACGGGCAGTATGCTGTATTGCTATTTCACCCAGTTTGCTTGCTACGGTGCGGCTATACTGGTTGTTCTGGCAGTTGCTTACCTGAGCGGATACACCTCATTAAGATTCACAACATATTTCGAGATTACCGCTCTTTCAATCAACATTTTAAGAAAACTCGGTTTGATTGGCTACTATGCAGTTAACAAGGAGCATATAAGCAAGAGCTTATTTGTTTGGGTTGCTCTTTATGCAGCGCTTATGGTTTGCTTCATTGTTGCGCTTAATATCAAGAAAAAGGCAATTGAAAAGGAATAAAACATTTAAATAATTATTTAACGGGGCTGTAAAAACAGTCCCGTTTTTTCTTGAAATTCTTAACCATATATGGTATAATACCCTTTGTTTTAACACTAGGCATTCGGGATTCGAACCGAGTAAGCCTTAAATTGCATATTTCACGCCCCTTTTTCCGCTTTTTGTCTCACCA
>SVQE01000084.1 GCA_015065505.1 Oscillospiraceae bacterium | reverse complement strand
ATAAAATAGTCCGCTCACTTCAGCCCGGTGCCAATATTGCAATCTGCGGCCCCGATATACGCTGGGTTGGCAACGAAGCAGGCGAAGCAAGGGAGAGCGAATACTGCGTTGTTCCCGAATGCTTAACCAAGGCTGAAACGATTGAAAAAAGCTCTCAGCACGGCGAAAAGGATGCCGAAAAGCTGTTGAAAATAACCTCGAAGGATGAGGATTTGGGCTCAAGAAAGGTTCTTAAAAAGAATGCATTTCTTAAGTGGTATCCTGCCGAGGTTGATGTTTCAATCAGGAAGGGCTGGTTTGCCTCAAAGGATAACGAATCAACCGTTAAAAGCGCAAAGAAGCTTTTTGATATCTATCTTAATTCCGTTGGTAACAATAGCTTTCTGCTTTTGAATATTCCGCCTGATAACAGGGGAGTAATATCAAAAAAAGAAACCAAGGTTCTCAAAAACCTCGGTAAAAAGATAAAGGAAATAACCGCAAATCCCGTATATGAAAAGAATTTCGGCGAGTTGAAGAAAACCGACGGATATCTTGAATTCAATTTCGGCAGACCTACTAAGCTGAAATACTGCATTCTTAAAGAAGATATCCGAAAGAGTCAGCGTGTTGAAAAATTTGATTTATATTTGCTAAAGGAAAACGGCAAATACAAAAAAGCCTATTCGGGAACTGTTATAGGAATGCAGAAAATCATTCCGTTAAGCGGTGAAGTAACGGGCACGGCTTTAGTAATCCGCCAGTCAAGAAGCACCCCGATTCTTGAACATATTGGATTTTACGAATAGGAATTGTTAGGGGTAATTCATTAATCGCCCCTAACAATATTGACAAAAACCACAGTTGTGTTATAATCGGCTATGCAAAGGATCTTTTCCTAAGTATATAAAGTTTGTTACAAAGGAGTAAAAAAATGAAGAATTATTTTGACCTTAAAGGACAGGTTGCTCTCGTAACCGGATGCTCGGGCGGTCTCGGAGTTCAGATGGCAAGCGCACTTGCTTCCCAGGGCTGCAACATCGTTGCTATCGCAAGACGCCAGGATAAGCTTGACGAGGTTTGCAAGGAGCTTACTGAAAAATTCGGCGTTGACGCACTTCCTCTTAAGTGCGATATCACAGATACCGAAAATATCGAGGCTGTTGTTACAAAGGCTATGGAGCACTTCGGAAGAATTGATATTCTTATCAACAACGCAGGAACAGGTGCAGTTGCCGCTGCTGAAAAAATCACAGATGATCAGTTCAACAATGAATTTCAGATTGACCTTTTCGGTTCGTTCAAGGTTGCAAGAGCAGTTGCAAATCAGGCAATGATTCCTGCAAAATACGGAAGAATCATCAACATTGCTTCAATGTACGGTCTTGTTGGTAACAAAATCGCAGGCTCTGCTCCCTACCATGCTGCAAAGGGCGGCGTTGTTAACCTCACAAGAGCGCTTGCAGCTGAATGGGGTAAATATGATATCACTGTTAACTCAATCTGCCCCGGTTATTTCTACACAGATTTAACAAGAGATACTCTTAATTCCGATTTCTTCCAGCAGAATGCTAAAACAATGATTCCTATGGAAAGATACGGTAACGAGGGCGAGCTCGACACAGCAACACTTTTCTTCGCTTCACAGGCTTCAAGCTATGTAACAGGAACAAACCTTGCTGTTGACGGCGGATATACTTGTATGTAATAAAATAAAAAAACTGACTCTTGCGAGTCAGTTTTTTTATTTTGTAAATTTCTTTTTGAAAACACCCTTCGGGTCCTTGATAAGAAGGATAACGAGCCATGCGATGAGTCCGAGAGCAACAACCGCAAGTCCGAGAAGTGAATCATTGAGAATATCTGCAAATTCCTGAACGAAATAATCGGCTTTCAGTTCTGCGTATTCGGCAATGAAATCAATAAACCACATAAGCGATGCGCCCCAGTAGATAAGGGAAAGCGTGCCGAACTTATATGTGTCTCTCTGCTCATTGGCATACCAAAGAATTGTTGAGACGATAGCGGCAAAAACAGTGATTAGTAATGTCATACTATGCCTCTTTTCTGATTTTTTTCCTGAGCTTATTAACCTTAACCTGAACAACTGCACAGATAGCGCCCCATGCAGCGGTTACGCTTAATGCCATGCCAACGCCGACAGTGCTCATTTCGTGAAGCATTTCGGCTTTATCCTCGGGCGTCGCCATAGCCGACAGGAAGGGTGGGAAGGGAACAACCTCACCGTGCCAGAAATGTTCAAAAGCAAGAAGAAGAACGCCGCCCCAAAGCAAGCCTAAAAGCCAGCTGAGTCTTTTTGACCAGGTAATAACAGGTCTTTCAGTTTCAAACTTATTCTCATCTGCAAGCTTGGGAGCTTCAATTTTCTGTTCTCTTTTCTTTGCTGCAAGATATACTGCTGTTACAACAATAGCTTCGGCAGCAGGAACTACGAAACATGCCATAATAAAATCCTCCAATTATTTTATAGCTTCATTATAAACAATTGTTTTAAAATTAACAAGTGTTTTTATTGAATTTTTCTTTTTTTTTAATAATGTCTATATTGTCTGACAAAATTTCATTTATGATATAGCTTTTTGAGTTTTATAGGGCTAAATACATATTGAATTATAACAATTACTATTGTATAATAAAACTAATAATAAATTAAAGGTGGAGAAAATGGAAAAGATTAAAACAAGCGAGCTGCGTTTCGTTGACGAGCAGGGCAGAACAAGGCTTTTCAATGGAATGAATATCGATGATAAGCATGTTAACTGCAAAGAGTTCCATTATAATCTTGATGAAAGCTTTTTCAGAAAATACAAGGCAAACGGATTTGATATTATCCGCCTTGCAATAACATGGCAGAATCTTGAACCAAACCCCGAGGAATATAACGAAAGCTATCTTAAATCGATTGATGAAATCTTTCGTCTTGCAGAGAAATACGGCGTTTATATTCTTCTTGATATGCATCAGGATTTATATTCTCAAAACGACGGCAAAAGCGTTGGCGACGGCGCACCGAGCTGGGCTGCAATAACCGATGGTGCAAAGCCGAGAATGCCTATTTTCGTCTGGGCTGACGGATATTTCCTGGGAAAATGGGTAAGGAAGGAATTTGATAATTTCTGGAATAACACCGAGGTTTTCGGCAAGGGCTTGCAGGACAGATACTGTGATTTGTGGCAGATGCTTGCAAAGAGATATGGCAACAGCCCTGCGCTTTTCGGCTTCGACCTTATGAACGAGCCCTTCCCGGGTTCATACAGCAACAAGATGTTTCTTCGCCTTGTTTCGGGCGTTGCAAAAACCGTTGCGTTCAACAAAAGGGTTAACAGGGGAAAGCTTATTGCTTCTGCGCTGAAAAGAGATACAAGGAATATGCTTGATTGCATCGGCGGCGATGTTATTCGTGACGCAGTTCAGGGAATTGATGCGGTTGAAGAAAAATTCGATATAGAAAAATATTCACCCTTCCTCAATAAAACAACTGCCGCTATCAGAGAGGTTACGCCAAACGGCATTGTTATGATGGAACAGAGCTATATCTGCAACAGCGGCGTTAAGCAGTCCGCACCGCCGATAACCGTTAACGGAGTTCGCGAGGAAAATCAGTGCTTCGGTCCGCACGCATACGATTTCTCGGTTGATACACCGCTATATCAGTATGCAAACGCGTCGAGAGTTAAAGCCTTCTTCGGCGAAATGCGAAACACACAGCTTCGTCTCGGCGTTCCCGTTATTGTTGGCGAATGGGGCGGCTGCAGCAATAATAAGGATACCTCGTGGTTTCCGCACGCATTTGAGCTGCTTGATTTCTTTGATGAAATGCACTGGGGTCAGATGTATTGGGACTACCATGGCGACGACCTTGATTCTCCCCTTATGAATATGCTTTGCAGAACTCATCCCGTTGCAGTTGCAGGCGAGATAGAGCGCTTCGGATTCAACAGAATAAGCAATATTTTTCGCCTCAGCTTCAATGCAGATAAAGCAGGGGAGAGCATAATATATGTTCACAAGCCGTTTGAAATGCTTGATGATTATAAGTGGCGCGTTATTGAAAAATATGAAAGCGGCGCTTCACTTATCGGAATTAAAACCGATAAAGGCAAAAATGAAATTAAAATTCAGATAAAAAACTAAAAACAGGAGGCTTCAGTTATGGCAAAAATTATAGGTCAGGCAATCCCGAATATTCCTTGGCAGGATAAGCCTGAGGGATATCAGTATCCCGTTTGGAGATACAGCGGCAATCCCATTATTTCAAGGGATAATCTTTATTTTGCAAACAGCATTTTCAACTCTGCTGTTGTTCCTTACGGCGACGGCTTTGCAGGCGTTTTCCGTGTTGACGACAGAACCCGTTATCATAATATCGTTACGGGCTACAGCAAGGATGCAATCCACTGGGAGCTTGATGAAAAGGTTATTTTCAACGGCTACGATCCCCGTCTTTGCGAAATCGACGGCAAATACTATCTTTCTTGGGTTAACCTCACTACGAACGGAACTACCATAGGTATTGCCGTAACAGAGGATTTCAAAACCTGGGAGCAGAAAGAGGACGCAACCTATCCCGTTGCAAGAAACGGCGTATTATTCCCGAAAAAGATTAACGGCGAATATGTTTTGCTTGTTCGTCCCTGCGACAGAGGACACACCCCCTACGGCGATATCTTCATTGAGAGAAGTAAGGATCTCGAATACTGGGGCAAATACAGATTTGTTATGAAACCCGAAAAGTTCTGGGAATCAACCAAAATCGGCGCAGGTCCGACACCCATTGAAATTGATGAGGGATGGCTTCTTTTCTACCACGGCGTATTAACAAGCTGCAACGGCTTCACATATGCTATGGGCGCTGCAATTCTTGATAAGGATGAGCCCTGGAAGGTTCTTCACAGAGCAGATTCCTTCCTGCTTGCACCCCACGAGCTCTATGAGTGCGTTGGCGATGTTCCGAATGTTGTTTTCCCGTGCGCTGCGCTTTCCGATGCAGATACGGGCAGAATTGCAATCTATTACGGCGCTGCCGACACAACTGTTGCACTTGCCTTTACAACGGTTGACGAGGTTGTTGATTACATCAAAAAGCACGATATAATTAAGTAAAAAAGCCCCTCAGGGGCTTTTTTAGTGCGGAATTCGGAATGAGAAATTCGGAATTATCGGGTGCTGCGCACGGAAATTATAAAATAACGATAAAAAAATATTGACAAACGATAATTATTGTGCTATTTATTAATTGAAATCTCAATTTTGGAGGCGGCGTTATGGAAAAGCGCACAAAGATTATTGTTATTGTTTGTGTTTCGCTATTTGTTTTAACCAGAGTTATTGTTTTGGTACCGATTGTATTAGCGGGTGTTGCATTCGGAGGGGTTACGATTTTTAATTTTTCAAAGCCCGATATGAGCGATGATGAGCTTATTCCTTCGGGATATGTTGAAACGGACGGCGAGCAGAGCTACGGCGCAGGTGACTGGACGGTTTTCAGCTATTTTGTTTATGATGAAATGCCCGTGCTTGATGAATGTTTCGATGAGGTAACCGCGTATAATCAGGAGCCTATAAGAAAACTCTTTGATGGCTACGCATATGAATTCGATGAGAGTGAGCCGCTTATTAATTCTAAAAATCTGACGGGCAGAATCTCAGAGGGCGATTACTATTATATTGAAAGCATTCGGGATACCAAAAAAGGCGGATGCATTTATTACTATGATATTCAGGAAAACGCACTTTTTGTGCTTGATTATGCATGGTAAATTATGATTTGTCGAGCCCTCTGGGCTCGACAATGAATTGCGTGAACGCATGAATTGCATAAATGCATGAATTGACCTTCGGTCGTGAATTGCCTATCGGCATTGAATGTTCAGCAATTCAATTCATGGAGCAAAGCGAGAATTCATGGCGCAGCCTATTCATGATGCAACGCATCAATTCATCAAATAACAATTTGAATATATAATAAATAGGTGAAAGATATGAATAACAATGATTATACTATCAGACCTGAAAGGGAAGAGGAATACAGAGAGGTTGAAGAACTTGTAAGGGATAGCTTCTGGAATGTTTACCGTCCGGGATGCCTTGAGCACTATGTTCTTCACACGATGAGAAGCAATCCCGATTTTATAAGCGAGCTTGATTTCGTTATTGAAAAGGACGGAAGAATTATCGGTCAGAATGTTTTTGTAAAGGCAAAAATTATGGCTGATGACAATCGCGAAATTCCGATTGCCGCAATGGGTCCTATATGCATTGCAAATGATTTAAAGCGTATGGGCTGGGGCAAAATCCTTCTTGATTATTCTCTTGAAAAAGCGAAAGAATACGGCATTAAAGCCGTTTGCTTTGAGGGAAATATTGATTTCTACGGCAAAAGCGGTTTCACCTTTGCAAGTGAGATCGGCATTCGTTATCAGGGCTTACCCGAAGGTGCGGACGCATCGTTTTTCCTCTGCAAAGAGCTTGAAGAAGGCTATCTAAGCGGCGTAACGGGTGAGTATACGCCGCCTCAGCTTTATATGGTTGATGAAAACGAAGCCGAGGAATTTGATAAAAGCTTTCCCGAAAAAGAGAAACTGAAGCTTCCTGGTCAGCTGTTTTAATAGGAGAGATATAAGTATGGATAACATATGGAATGACTTATACAATGCCGCTAAAAGAGTTCAGAACGGCAGAGAGATTTCGCCATTCATCGAAGCAGGCGGTGTTTCCGCCGCATTGTTGACGAAAAGCGGAAATATTTATGTTGGCGTTTGCATCGACACCGCTTGTTCTCTCGGTATGTGCGCTGAAAGAAACGCCATTGCAAATATGATAACAAACGGCGAAAGCAAAATTGATAAGCTTGTTGCCTTAATGCCAAACGGCAAAACGGGTATGCCCTGCGGAGCGTGCCGCGAGCTTATGATGCAGCTCGATAAAGAAAGCGGTGAAATTGAAATCCTGCTTGATATTGAATCGCAGAAAACAGTTAGATTAAAAGAACTCGTGCCCGAATGGTGGGGGAACGAGAGATTTGAATAAGAACAATGAAAAACGGCAAGGTTTACCCTTGCCGTTTTGTTGTGAAATTTATTTAACTGTGATTGTAACGGTTACGGTTTTAGTTTTGGATTTATAGGTGTTTGTTCCTGCTGCCTTAGCCTGTACTTTGATTTCATATTTGCCTTTTTTCAAGCCTTTACCAACGGTTATTTTACCGCTTGATGAAACCTTGATTTTTTTATTTCCGCTTTTCTTTTTGTAGGTAACTTTAGGCATTCGGGATTCGAACCGAGTAAGCCTTAAATTGCATATTTCACGCCCCTTTTTCCGCTTTTTGTCTCACCA
>SVQE01000083.1 GCA_015065505.1 Oscillospiraceae bacterium | reverse complement strand
TATCTGGGAAAAGAAGAACAGAAAGAACATAAGGCAGGTTAGATTTGCCGTTGGACTTTGCTTTCAGTATCCCGAATATCAGATATTTGAAGAAACCGTTTTCAGTGAAATAGCCTTCGGTCCAAAGCAAATGGGACTTGATGAAAAGGAAATTGAAAAACGCGTTTATGAAAGTATGGATTATGTCGGAATCAGCAGAGAGCTTTCAAAGAAATCACCGTTTGATTTATCGGGCGGTCAGAAAAGAAGGGTTGCCATTGCTTCTATTATTGCGATGAAACCGAGCGTGCTGATTCTTGATGAACCCTGCGCAGGGCTCGACCCCAAGGGACGCGACAGAATACTTAACCTAATCACTTCCTATCAGAAAAAAGAAGGCAACACCGTAATTTTTGTGTCGCACTCTATGGAAGATATCGCAAAAATTGCAAACAGAGTTCTTGTTATGAATAAGGGCTCGGTTGCAATGACGGGAAGCGTTGATGAGGTATTTTCACATTCTGCCGAGCTTAAGGAAATGGGCTTAAATGTTCCCGAAATCACAGATGTTTTTCTTAAACTGCGCGAGATGGGAATTGATTGCAAAACTAATATTTACACAATAGAGCAGGCTCAGCAGGAATATGAGCGCCTTCTGCTTGAAAGGGGGCGTGCTGTTTAATGAACGATATAACCATTGGTCAGTATTTCCCCGGAAACTCACTGCTTCATAAAATTGATGCAAGAATGAAAATAGTTCTTTTGTTGCTGTTAATGGTATCTGTTTTTATCTGCAATAACTATATTTCACTTGCATCGGCGGCAGTGCTTACATTAATTCTTGTGTTGATATCAAAAATCAAGCCGTCGGTAATCCTTAAAGGAATTAAACCGATATTCTTTGTAATAATTCTTACTTCATTTTTGAATATTTTCTATGCTTCGGGTGAGCCTATTGCAGAGTTCTGGATTTTTAAAATCACAAAGGAAGGCTTGAATAACGCACTGTTTATGGGAACAAGAATTGTTCTTCTTGTTATAATTGGTCTTATGCTGACCTACACAACAACGCCAAACTCATTAACAGATGCAATAGAGTCTTTACTAAAGCCTTTAAAGATATTTAAAGCCGACATTCATTCGCTTGCAATGGTTATGACCATTGCGCTGCGCTTCATTCCCATTCTTATCGAGGAAGTGCAGAAAATAATGGCGGCTCAGAAATCAAGAGGAGCAGACCTTCAAAGCGGCGGTATCATCAAAAGAGCAAAGGCAATAGTGCCTATATTGATTCCGCTTTTTGTATCCTCGTTCAGAAGAGCCAACGAGCTTGCAGACGCTATGGAATGCAGATGCTATCGCGGCAGTGAGGGAAGAACAAAAATGAAGGTAATGCACCTTAAGCTAAGAGACTATTTATCAATGATTTTTGTAATTCTCTATTTCACGGGAATTATTCTGACACGCGTTCTGATGGAGAATGTTATATGAAAAGGCTTCTTATAACAATAAGCTATGACGGCTCTGCATATCACGGCTGGCAGGTTCAGGCTAATGCCTTAGCCGTGCAGGAGGTGTTTCAGAATGCTGTTGAAAAGGTTTTCAATCAGCGCCTTGATGTTAAGGGCTGTTCAAGGACGGACAGCGGCGTTCACGCAAATATGTATTGCCTGAGCATTGATACAGATATGAATATCAGCAATGAAAATGTTATTCTCGCTTTGAATTCATATTTACCCAAGGATATTGCAGTTATAGCCTGCGAGGAAGCAGAAGGTGACTTTCATCCAAGATATTCATGCAAATCAAAGGAGTATGTTTATAAGATATATAACGGCGCTGTCAGAAATCCCTTTCTTGAAAAATATGCATTTCACTACAGATATCCGATTGATACAGAATTTCTGAACAGGGAAGCGCAGGCTTTCCTCGGCACACACGATTTCAGCGGTTTTTGTTCGATTAAAAGCGATGTTGAGGATACCGTCAGAACCATTAATAACATATCCGTAACTCGTGAGGGCGATATGGTTTATGTTAAGGTTGAAGCGGACGGCTTTTTGTATAATATGGTTCGTATTATTGTTGGAACGCTCTTATTCATCAATGAAGGTAAAGTTAAGCCCGGTGAATTAGAAGATATTATTGAAAGCAAAAACAGAAGCAGAGCAGGAAAAACCGCTCAGCCTCAGGGCTTATATCTGAATAAAGTTAATTACTAAGGAAAAAATACTATGCCATCTCAGAAACGAGAAAACGAAAGAAAAGAGAAAAAGTTAAAAAACGAACGCAAAACAAAAAAGATTATTTGGATTGTTTTGATTCTGATTGTTTTTGCGCTTATAATAATGCGTATTTGCGAGGTTGATTTTAAGGATTTGAAGAACCGCTTCATTGATGAAAACGGAAAGCTCACTTTTTCAATGACAACCAATGAGGATGCATATCCCTATTCACTTACTTCCTCAAGCGGTGTTAAGGTTCAGCCCGTCGGCGATAAGCTGAGTATAATAAATGATGTCAGCTGCACCGTTATTAATCCGAGCGATGCCGATGTTATTTATTCGTTCAATCACGGATATGCAAATCCGATTATTAAGTATTCGGGCAATTACTTTTGCATTATAGACCAGGGCGCAACAAGGCTCAGGCTTGATATGGTTAATGAAGCTGTTTTTGAAATTAAAACAGATAAGCCCGTTATATGTGCCGATGTTGCCAAAAACGGAAATATTGCCTATATAACAAGCCTTGATAACGGCAAATCAGAGCTTAAGGTTATTAATTCAACCCGTAAAGAGCTAATGTCCTACACTATAACCGAAGGTTATGCAGTCGGCGTTGCTATCGACCCTGCAGGCAAAAGAATTGCTTTTGCAACAATTAATTCAAAGAATGCAGAGTTCATAACAACAATAAACACAATCAATCTTAATGATGATTCCGCGCGCAGTTCCTTTGATTTTCAAAGCAGCACGTATATGGACCTTCATTATTCAACCTCATCCGAGCTCTATTATGTTTCAACGGGCGGTGTAAGCGTTATTAAGAACCAAAAGAAGCTTGTTGAAACCTTTGAATCGGGCAAGGTTAACACAGTTTGTTATAACTACACCGATGATAATGAGCTTGTTTATGTTTATTCAGGCTATTCTTCCGCAAATGAAAACAAGCTTGTTTATATAAATTCATCGGGCAAGGTTAAAACAGAAATTGATTTAAAACAAAAGCCAAAATACATCAGTGCCACAAATGATATCTGCGTTTTGTTTATGGATAAGATTGTTACTTATTCAATAACAAGCGGTGAGGTTAAGGAAACATATAAATGCGATGATTCGGTGACGAGCGCAAACAAGATTTCAAGTAAAATCTTTATCAGCCGTCAGAAGGTTATTGATGTTATAAATTGAGTGGAATTATGATAATCTTTAATTATGTAGTAAACTATATAGATATTTTGCTTGCAGCAATATTGCTGATATTTGTAATTATCGGTTACTGCAGGGGACTGCTGATTAATGTTATAAACTTTATTCGCTGGTCGCTCGGACTGTTTCTGTGCTTCTATGTAAGCGAGAAAGCAACGCCTTTGGTTTATAGCAATTATGTTAAGCCCCGTGCACTTGAAGCCATAAACAAAAATATTGTAACAAGCACTAATCTTGATGAGGTATTAAAAAATCTGCAGGATTTTTCACAGAAGATTCCGAAACCTCTTGCAGACAGCGTCGATTTCAGCAAGCTTAATATTTCAAGTGATGATATTGCAAATGAAATCCTGAAAAACTATTTTGAAGGAATTCTGATGTTTGCAGTTAAAGCGGCATTATTTATTCTGATGTTTGCAGTGTTCTTTCTTATAACGGGAATAATCATTACGGTTATAAGAAAACGCAGAAGAAAAAAAGAGCAAAACCGAGGCAAAAAATCCGCACTCAGAGTAACTGATAAGCTGCTTGGCGGTGTGCTCGGAATATTTAAAGGCGCTGTTACTGTGTTTGCCATAGCATCCGTATTTGTGCTTTTGCTTGCGCTGTACGATGATGAAGCGCAGATGAGCGGCTTTATGAAAGAAGTTAATAACAGTCAGCTTTTAAAGCTGATTGATAGTGTAAATCCATTTAATGCAATTACAGGAGGACTGTTGTGATGGAAGAAAATAAAAATGCTAAAAACAATTTGAAAGAATTATTTGAGGGATGGAATACTATTCCGAACTGGCTTTGCTTTATCAGAATAGCGCTTATTCCCGTATTTTCCGTTTTGTTTATTAAAGATTATTACATAGCTGCATTCATAGTTATGATTGTTGCAGCTTTAACCGATTTATTCGACGGAAAAATTGCAAGAAAATTCAATATGGTTTCAAATCTCGGAAAAATTCTCGACCCGATTGCCGACAAGCTTTCACAGATGGCAATAGTTATTATTCTGATTGTGAAGTTCTGGCACGGACCGCTCAGATATGTATTTTTCCTGTTCATAGTAAAAGAGCTTCTTATGCTCGCAGGCGGCGCGCTTTTGCTTTCAAAAGGACTTCGCCCGACTGCAGCAGAGATGTGGGGCAAGGTTGCAACAACAGTATTCTATATATTTATGATTTTAATAATCGCTGTTGGCGGCAAAGGAAGCGCTCTTGACGGATATGCTTTCTTTGCACCAATTGTTGGCTTTTTCTCGCAGACAGTTGTAACTGTTATGGTTGTTATCTCGTTAGTGCTTACCTTTGTTTCACTTTTCGGATATGTTCCCGGATTTGTTCGTCAGTTAAAGGAAAAGAAGGAAAACGCTGAAAAAGCGGATAACAATGAATAATTTGAATATATAACAAACTTTAAGGAGTTAGTATTTTAATGAAACAACAATTATGTGTACGATGCAATAAGCGGCCTGCAGTCGTATTTGTTCAGAAAATGGAAAACGGTGAAGTAACACCCGAAGGATATTGCATAAACTGCGCAAAAGAGCTCAATATCGGTCCTGTAAGGCAGATGATTGAAAAGCTCGGCATTTCCGATGAAGAGCTTGAGCTTGCAAGTGAGCAGATGAGCCAGTTTATGGAGAATATGGATGACTTCGATTTCGGCGATTTAGGCGAAATGTTCAATCCCGATAACGCAGACGGAGCTCAGACAATGCCTTTTGCAAATCTTTTCGGAGGAAATGATTCTTCATCTGAAAAAACAACCGAAGGCAAGAAAGAAAAAAAGAATAAAAAGCGCGGCAAGAACTCGCAGGAGGATAGCAGAAAGTTTTTAAACACCTATTGCAATAATCTTACTGCTAAGGCTCAAAGAGGCGAGATGGACAGCATTATCGGCAGGGAACAGGAGATAACAAGAGCTATTCAGATTCTTTGCAGAAGAACTAAGAATAACCCCTGCCTAATCGGCGAACCCGGTGTTGGTAAAACCGCTATTGCTGAAGGTCTTGCAATCAAAATTGCAAAGGGTGAAGTGCCTGCAAGGCTTGCAGACAAGGAAATATATCTGCTTGATTTAACTGCTCTTGTTGCAGGAACTCAGTTCAGAGGACAGTTTGAGGGCAGAATTAAAGGTCTTGTTGATGAGGTTAAGCATGAGGGCAATATTATTCTCTTTATCGACGAGGTTCACAATCTTGTAGGAACTGGCGACAGTGAGGGAACAATGAATGCCGCAAACATTCTTAAGCCTGCTCTTTCAAGAGGCGAAATTCAGGTTATTGGTGCAACAACCTTTAACGAATACAGAAAATACATCGAAAAGGATGCAGCCCTTGAAAGAAGATTTCAGCCGATAAAGATTGAAGAGCCATCAATTCAGGATTCCTATGAAATGCTTAAGGGCATTAAGTCCTACTATGAGAATTATCACAGAGTTCAGATAAGCGATTCACTCGTTTATAAAGCAGTTATAATGAGTGAAAGATATGTAACAGACAGATATCTTCCCGATAAAGCTATTGATTTGCTTGATGAAGCCTGCACAAGTGCAAACCTCAGAAATCCCGCTATCAGCGAGTATCAGATACTCAGCGAAAAAAGAGATTTCTTAAATGAAAGAATTGATACTCTTTCTAATCCCGAGGATGGGGAAGAGATAGATTATGAGCTTGTAACAAAGCTTAAGAGCGAGTTAATTCAGATTGAACAGAAAATCCCCGAGGTTGAAGAAAAGGCTAAGGATAATCAGGTTCTTGAATCTGATATAGCTAAGGTTATTTCTCTTTGGACCGGAATTCCTGCAAATAAGATTGAACAGGGCGATATTAATAAGCTTGCTGCTCTTGATGATGAGCTGAAAGCGCACATTATCGGTCAGGATAACGCCATTGAAAAGGTTGCAAATGCAGTAAGAAGGGGCAGGGTACAGATTAGCCCGAAGAGAAGACCTCAGTCATTCATTTTTGTAGGTCCCACAGGCGTTGGTAAAACCGAGCTTGTAAAACAGCTAGCAAATGCACTCTTCGATTCACCCGATAATCTTATCAGACTTGATATGAGCGAGTTTATGGAAAAATTCTCGGTATCAAGAATTATAGGCTCGCCCCCGGGATATATCGGATATGATGATGCAGGTCAGTTAACCGAAAAGGTTCGCAGAAAGCCCTACAGCGTTATTCTGTTTGATGAAATCGAAAAGGCGCACAAGGATGTTTTGAATATTCTTCTTCAGATTCTTGATGAAGGAAGAATAACTGACGCGCAGGGAAGAACGGTTAATTTTGAAAACACCGTTATCATTATGACCTCAAACGCAGGCTCAACAGACCAGAACACAATGGGCTTTGGTAAGTCGCAGAATGATATAACCGAAGAGGTTACAATGAAAGCGCTTGAAAGATTTCTTCGTCCCGAATTCCTGGGCAGAGTTGATGAGATTGTTATCTTCAATAATCTCACTGAGGAAAACTTCAAAAGCATTGCTGCACTTATGCTCGATGAGCTTGTTGAAAGCCTTAAGGATAAGGGTATTGAGCTTAAATATGATGATTCTGTATGTGCTTATTTAGCATCTCAGGCATACGGCTCAAAGAAGAATGCAAGAGGGCTCAGAGACTGCGTAAGGCGCGAGGTTGAAGAGAAACTTGCCAATGCAATTGTTTTCAATAATGATACTGAAATCAAGGCAATTACTCTTAATGCGGACGAAAAAATTAATATAAAAATTAATTAAAAGTATTGACAATTCAACGGACATTGTTTATAATAATGTCCGTTGCAATAAGCGGGTGTAGTTCAATGGTAGAATCTCAGCCTTCCAAGCTGATTGCGTGGGTTCGATTCCCATCACCCGCTCCATTTTTTTGCGCTGTTAGCTCAGTTGGATAGAGCAACTGCCTTCTAAGCAGTAGGCCGGAGGTTCGAGTCCCCCACAGCGCGCCA
>SVQE01000082.1 GCA_015065505.1 Oscillospiraceae bacterium | reverse complement strand
CTGATTGAAAAGCATTATCCCCACCACGGCGCGGTCGCCTTCGGTCATTACGGCAAGGCACTTTTTGAAGTGTTTAAATATCTGGGTATTAAGGATATTGCTTATAATAGGCCAAAGTCGTTGCCTTACAAAACTGAAAACCCGTATAAATAATTATGGAAAAAGAATTTGTCTATAAGAATCCTATTGGCGCTGACGTTATCAAAAACATACGTGATCCGTTCATAATACTTGAAGGCGATATATATTATCTTACTGGTACGATTCCGCCGTATTGGGACGGTAAAAGCGAGGGAGTTAAGCTTTGGAAAAGCAGCGACCTGCTTAACTGGGAAGAAATCGGCTTTATCCTGCACAGAAGTGTTGCAAACGATAATTCGTGGTTTCGCGATTATTGGTGGGCGCCTGAGATTCATAAGAAAAACGGCAGGTTTTATCTTAGCGTAAACTGCAGAAACGACGAGCTTGGCATCGGACAAAATCCGCTGCTTGCCGTCAGCGACCGTATTGACGGCAGCTATTCTCTGCTCAATGCCGACAAGCCGCTGTTTACAAAAGAAAAAAATGAGCGCTGCGAGGTTGTTATTCCCGACGGTAACGACGCTAATTTATTTACGGACGATAACGGAAAAACATATATCGCCGTTTGCAGCTGGGACGGTATATTTCTTTATGAAATTGACCTTGAAACGGCAACTCTTATCGGAAAGCCCACGCTTGTCGTTGCTCCGTCAGAGGACGGGTGGGATACAAAAAACGAAGGTCAGTTCATAATTAAGTACTGTGGCAAATACTATTGCTTTTACAGTTCCTTTACACGTTCTTATGAGGTAGGCGTTGCCTGCGCGGATAGCATAAAAGGTCCCTGGGTAAAGGATAGCCGCAATCCTATTATCACACCTATCGGCGTTGACGGTTTACATCACAGCGGCCACAACAGCATATTTGCTGACAGAAACGGAAAGCTCTGGACGGCTTATCATATTACGCTTGACGGAGATTTCGAAACACAGCTTTTAGCCATTGATAGAATTGATTTTGACGAAAATGACAGAGTTATTACAAATGCACCCACCCTGTCTTTACAAACGTGTTAAAATTTCTAAAAGCATTTTTGGTTTACTTAAACTCTATCAGTAGTTTCCGTGATATAAACAATAAATCTCATCCCGATTTTATCAGGATGAGATTTTTTATAATCAGCACAAGACGGTCTATGATATTTTGGCCAAAAGGTTTGCTCTAAATATCAGAAGTTGTCGCGTTCTTTTGAATAGCCCTTTGTTTTTGCGCTAAACTCTGCATACGCCTCGGTATTACCCCAGCGTTCTTTTACCTCGTTATTATAATTCATTTTTGTTACCTCGCAAAACTTTTCCCTTAAAATATAGCGCATTTTAAGAGATACAGTTTAAATAATCAATATGATTCTTCAATCAATAATGTATATTTTTTGCAAGAAGTTGTCAAGTGTGATATAATTATTTCATCTTAATTAAGTGGTGATAGTATGAAAAGCATTGATGTTGAATTTTTAAATGAATACCTACCTGTTGAAAAAATTTGTAATGAAATATACGATGAAAGCGGAGTAACTGCATACATAAACGATATGCAATGTCGTACTGCTAATGAAAAATGGTTAGTACATAATTGGGATGTTGAGTTAAAAAAGCTCAAGCATCTAAGATGGTTAAGAAATCAAATAGTTCACCCTAACAATTCATATGAAGTAACTCAGCAAGATTTAATCGATATTAAAACCTTTCATAATAAGTTACTCACACAACAAGACCCGCTTGCTTTACTTTACAAAGAAATCGAAAAAGATAAGAAAAAGCAGCAAAAATTAAAGCTTCAGCAAAAAGTCCAACAGCAACTGATTGAACAAAAGCTTTCGGATTATCCCGATGAAATCAAACCAAATTCAATAAAATGGATTATTGCTGCATCAATTGCACTTGCGTCAGTAGCTGCAGTAATAGCGGTCATTGTTTTCTTTTTTACATAATTCACAAAACAGCCGATAGGATAATTAAATCTTATCGGCTGATATTTTCTATCTTTCAAGCAGCACTGCGTGGGCGATGCCCGGGATTGCCTGCCCCTGTTTTGTTGAAGTTGGGCTCATAAGAGCGCCCGTTGCAACAAAAAGAACTTTATGCAGCTCGCCCGTTTTCATTCGTTTCATAATATGCGAGCATAAAACCGACGCGCTGCAGCCGCAGCCCGAGCCGCCCGAGTTTACATCCTGCTTTTTCAAATCAAAAATCATCAATCCGCAGTCGCCGTGAACACTTTGAATGTTTTTGCCGTATTCAATCTCAAGAAGCTCATGAAGAAGTTCCGTACCTGTATACCCCAAATCGCCTGTTAATATCAAATCATAATCGCCGGCATCAGTATTTGTGTCACAAAAAAACTCGCTTATGGTCCTCGCCGCCGCAGGTGCCATTGTCAAGATTAGACTAGATTTTTGTACATATTGCCAAATTATGTCAATAGAAATTGTGCAAATTAAACAAGTTCAAAAAATTCACTCCAAAAATTGCCAACTTTTTAGCGATTATTATCTATTATTATCGCATATAGTCTAATATTGACAATGGGCTATACAAAACGCCCGAAACCGTTGCTATCACTGCGTTTCAGGCATTTTTCATTAATCAAAAGGTTACAATTTGTAATATTTCAAATTCGCACATATATACGAATAGTACAATAAAAAGGACTATAATTTATCTTTTGCGTAATAGAACAACTCCATAATATCCTGTTTTGAAATAAGGTACTATGTGTGTAATTGATAAAGATAAATCTTTTATGTTACCCTTCTATTGTATAATATCCAGTCTCATCTTGCCCAAGCTTGTACCCATATTCTTCTATCTTCGCTACTATAACAGGTATACGGTTGTTAATTCCATTTCTAATAATATATATATTGATTGATTCAACAATACAATGTGCCTCGTAGGAACCAAACTGTTCATCTGATTCAAAAATCATCTGTATACGTTTTTCCAGTTCGTTCCAATTATCTTCAAATAAACTTAGGGCATAAATATGAGCAGCAGGAATACCAGCATCTGATGCCTTAATAATAAATTTTTGGTAACGGTTTCGACCTTCTTCTTCAGTAATTCTTTTAAAATATGTGCCATTTATTCTTAACCATGTATTTTTGTCTTTATCATCAATAAGCACTTGGATATCTCTATCAATCTCTTTATCGATATATATCAGTTCAATCCTTTCATTATCGAGTATTTCTTTTAGAGAATCGATTCTCTTAATATTTCGCTGTCTAAACAATAACCTTTTGTTATCATTAATTGACAACTCATATTTGTCAACTATTCTAACAAATTCCTTAAGTCGTATTAGTGAAAGCAGTCCTATTAAATACTGTTCTTCCTCTTCTTCGTTTCCACTTGAATGATTTGTTAAATTGCGATCATCCACTAATTGTTTGAAAGCTTTTTTTGTCTGGTTTTCAACCTTAAGAAGACCATTGAAATCTTCGATTAAATGACTAATCAATGAAACATCCATGTCTTCAATAGAATAATCATCTATACCAATGTCTCTAATTTTTTCATACAGACAAGAATAATTGCTGGTATAATACGGTGTTTTATTTTCAATCTTAATCCTCACTTTTTCATACACAACCGATTTCCATTGAACATTATTGTCAAGTTTCAGATGAAGAAACTTTTGACAAATATTTGAGCGCAGTTTAATAACATCTGCTATTCTATTATTAACATCCATTTTTTCACCTTCTTGATATGTAAACAACAAGGCACATAATCATAGACTATGTGCCTCGCATTTTCACAAGAAATCAATTAGCACATTTTTCTGTAACTAAAAACTCCTTGCAAGTGCCAATCGCATTAATTAGCACTTCGGTTGCAGTTTCAGTATTCATCTTTATTGCAAAGATATCAATACCTATAGCTACACCCAGAGCAGTAATGAATTTCCAATCAATACTGATATTGAAATTCATAGCCTTACCTCCTTTCTGGGACGCGCCCAAAAATAATATCGGTAGACTCTCTGCTCCTTTTAAATTCATATTATCACAAATATACAACAAATTCAACAATTAATAGTTCTCAAAAGATAATAGGAGTTGCGATTGCAACTCCTCACTTTATTTCTTGTTCTAAGTTTCTGAAAATGTCCGTATCAAAGAAATCGGTGATTGATATTTCAAGTCCGTCACAGATTTTCTTGATGGTGGTAACACCGGGATTCTTACTCTGATTATAAATAATTGACTTAATCGTGGTATAAGGTATGCCCGATATCGTTGCAAGTCTGCAATAGGTTATGTTCCTTTCATCACAAAGCTCAATAATTCTTTGCTTCGTAGCCTCTGCTATATTCAAAATAATCACTCCTAACAAAATTATGATACCAATTTTGTTAGGAGTGAATAGACTATATAATATACTATTTACGATATATAGTCTTTTCTGACTTTGGCAACACAAAGAGCAATAAACAGCTGCGGCGACATATCAAGCCCTGCAGCTTTAATAGCTTCCTTGATTCCCTCCTCGACCTCTTCAGGCGTAGTGTTATATTCCTTCGCCACCGTCTGAAGCATCATTTTATAATTCATCTTCTCACCTCCTTCAACACAATAGTATAATATATAGTCTATCAAAATTTGTCGAAGTATGTGAGCAAACAAAAGAATAGCGAGTTAATGTGGCAATAACCTCACTAACTCGCTGTTATATTATATTAATTTCGGTAGTGAAAGCAACTCTCGTGCGCGGACATTGATATAGTTTTCAATCGCCGTCAAGCGCTCTTCAGGAAGATTGATTGACGGATGCCTTGTAAATTTGAAATCAACAATCTTTCGGAGTTGATTGCGCTGCTTCGTTTCCATAACCTCTCTGCATACGTCCTCGAACGAAATCCTGTATGGAGTGGTTCTGGTTTTGGCGTATTCCGCAAGGTTTTTGAAATCATCGGGCATGCCGAAATTGAATAAGGATAAACCGTTATCAAAAATCGGTGCGGGCGCAATTACTTTACCGCTATGGTTGTCGCGTAGCAGACCAAAATTGCCGAAGTGCCTGTCCTCGTTGTAGATCAGAGCGTCAAACACAAGCATACTATTTACTTGCTCGCGGAATTCTTTTCCGTATTCATCGTAGATGTCAAGAGCAGCTTTAAGGGTTCCCTCTTTCATAAGTCTGCCAATAGGAACAAAAGCGGTATCAATATCGGTAAAGATTTTGCACTTTGAAGCAAGAATACCCTTCCAGTTTTCAAGGTCATAGTTAACAGCATTAAGTCCCATAACTTCTGCAATTTGAGAAGCATAGAATTCACTGTAAGGCTCGTTGCCGGCATTCACAGCACCTTCGGTTCCTCCTTTGTAAAGGTAGATGCCGTCGTCCTCAACAAATCGCCACGCCTTGCGGAGCATACCGTTAGTGGTAAACTCAGGCGAGGTTGAAAACGCCTCGTTACCCGTGCCAACGCCTGTGTAAGCAACAAGCGAAAGTGCTTCTGAAAAACGGTTTTCAAACAGATTGTAATCGGCATATTTACCGTCAAAGTCATTCTTTACAACCCAGTAACTGTCGTTGAGTGATAAACCCATGCAAACATCAATAATGCCTTTGGTGTTGTTAACGCTGAGCCCGAACGATTTAAGAATCTCATCAACAAACTGACGGTTCTTCGGAATAACTCTGTGCTCAAGCCACTTAACTATGCCATCATTAGTCAACTTCAGTTCAAGCGGGAATAATGCTTTTTTATCTTCATTAATGCTGATAATTTCAGCCGTTAAACCTTCAAGCGACTTGGTTTCAAGCGTAAACTCTATAAGCGGCTCATCGTATAGCTTTAAGATATAGTTATTGTTCACAGTATCACTCCTTTCGTCTAAAATTACGCTGACATCCTTGTCAAGCGCATGAGAAATTTTGATTAACATATCCAGCGAGAGATTTTGCGCTCCGCTTTCAATTCTGCAAATATTGGAACGTTGCGTTCCGATCATTTCTGCAAGCTGCGCCTGCGATATTCCCTTTTCAAGCCGCGCCTGCGTCAGCTTTGATATAATGCCCTGTCGCATTTTGATAATACTGTCATCAGTCAAATCTCTCACCTCCTTGATATTATTCACCTTATGTTATCATATATGATAACATTTGTCAAATGAAAAAGAAGTTGTGTGTACAACTCCCCACTCATTATTCAAAATAAATTCTAATTGCTTCGCTTGCAAATTCTGCCGTGCCGTCAGCGTATTTGTCAATATTGTTTTTGAAGCGTTCATCGGCAATGTACATTTGACCAAGTCCTTTGAGAATTTCATCGTTGCAGGTGTAATAGTTTTCGGTTATGTATTTCTGTAGCTTTTTGACAAGCGCCTGCGCTTCGGCTGAGATTGGCTCTGCGCCGCTTTTCATCAGTTCTGCGAAATCACGGAAGATATATTCAAGCCCTGTGTTAATATCAGCAAAGCGTTCTTTGGAATAATCCTTTGTTTTCTCGCTAAACTCTGCATAGGCTTCGGTATTGCCCCATTTTTCTTTGGCTTCAGACTTATATGCTTCAAATTCACTGTTATCAAACGCACTCATAACATTCTCTCCTTTCACTGCATTGTCAATAGATAAAATCAGCCGTTCTAACCGCTCTTTTTTGAGCGTGAGCAGCTTCTTTTGCTCCTTCAATGCCTTTTCTCTGTCGTAGTTGGGAGATGATAAAATCTCGGCAATGCTTTTTAATGAAAAGTCAAGCTCACGATAGAAGAGGATCTCCTGCATACGAAGAACGGAACTTTCATCGTAATAACGATATCCTGTAAACCTGTCAACAATTGAAGGTTTTAGCAAACCGATTTCATCGTAATAATGCAGCGTACGCACGCTAACACCCGTAAGCTCGGCGAATTTTTTAATTTGCATTTTCATTTTATCACCTCACAAACATAGTTTACACTATGACATTGCGTGAGAGTCAAGCGTTATTTTATGACAAAATCATTTACAAACATGAATTCATCGCGCTAACAGTTTTAAAAACCTTTTATCGTTCATCTGCTCGTTTGTTAAGTATTCGCCGTTGAAAAACAAAGCATAATTGGTAATCGGCGTCGGCGCGTTTTGCGCGTCGGCCTTATTTTTTATGTGAATTGCCTTGAATGCAACGCCTTGCGCTTGAGCCGTTCTTTCAACTATCGGAACATACTTCGCATTAAACGGGCACTGGCTTGTATAGTAAAGTACATAACCGTTTTCGTCAATATGAGGATGCTTTGCGCATTCCTTGAAGCACGGTTTTTCAACTCCCTTTTCAAACGGTAAATACCACAGCTGAATACCGTTGTCCGCTTCATCGCTGACCTCAAAGCCCTTGTATTTCAAATATTTCGGGTCGGCAAGGAACGGCTTTTTCTTTGCGGATGAGAGAATACATAAGCCCTTTTTTTCCTTGCTTTTACTGTCGGCAATGCATTCGCCGAGTAAATCGTTTGAATAACCGTGTCCTTTGAATGACCCCGAAACCCAGAGGCA
>SVQE01000081.1 GCA_015065505.1 Oscillospiraceae bacterium | reverse complement strand
CGGTTTTAGAGAATAAAAATAACAGGCGTGTTGACCTTGTTTGTTCGCATTTCCCTGCAGATTCCTTTAAAGAGGGATTCCTCGGAATGCGCGTAAATGTCGATGATTTTGATGAAGGCGTTGCTTATTTCGAAGCATTGGGATATTCGGTGTTCGGAACGGCACACGAAACGGAATCTTCCGTAACTGCTTTATTAACAAAGGGCGACGGAGCCTATCTGATTCTATTCAATCATAAAAAATAAGCACTCGAGAAAGAGGAGATATAATTATGGCAGCAAATAACAGAGATGTCAGAATTTTTCCGGGCAGACCGGATTATTATATTCAGAAGCTGAGAAATATTGCATATTCGGGAATGGGCTTCACATTTGATAGTGAAAACAATTATTCAAATGCAATCGTTTTTAATTTTCGGCACGGCGTTTCGTTTACATCCTGGGGCGAGCAAATCAGAGTAACGCTGACCCCTCAGGGAGATAATACAGTAATTGATGTTTATTCCGAATGCTCGCTTCCCACTCAGGTAGTTGACTGGGGAAAGAACAAAGAAAACACATCAAGAATCATAATGTATCTTTCAAATAATCAACAGGGTTATGCACAGCAGGCATACGCACAGCCGCAACAGGGCTACGCACAGCCGCAGCAGGGCTACGCACGACCGCAGCAAGGTTACGCACAGCCGCAACAAGGTTACGCACAGCCGCAACAGACTTATGCACAGCAACAGCAGACCGGCACTCAGCAGTTTTCCGAACGCAGATTCTGCTCATCCTGCGGAGAAAGTATAAATCCGTCCGATGAATTCTGCAGTAATTGCGGTCAGAAGGTTAAATAATTCCAAAAGAGGAAGAATAATTAAAGTGAGGAATAATCATGAACTATGATGTTATTATAATCGGCGCAGGTCCCGGCGGTATTTTTTCCGCTTATGAACTTGCAAAGCTGAACAGCGAGCTTAAAATCGCTGTTTTTGAGGCGGGCAATCCGCTTGCAAAAAGAAAATGCCCGATAGACGGTGAAAAGGTTAAAACCTGCATTCAGTGCAAAACCTGCGCTATTATGAGCGGTTTCGGCGGTGCAGGTGCGTTTTCCGACGGTAAATATAATATAACAAACGATTTCGGCGGAACGCTTTATGAATACATCGGCAAGAAAAAAGCAATAGAGCTTATGAAATATGTTGATTCAATCAATATCAGCCACGGCGGTGAGGACTGCAAGCTCTATTCAACAGCAGGCTCAAAGTTCAAAAAGCTTTGTATGCAGAATCAGCTTGAGCTGCTTGAGGCTTCTGTTCGCCATCTCGGAACGGATATTAACTATGTTGTTCTTGAGAATTTATATAACGAGCTTAAAGAGAGAGTTGATTTCTGTTTCAACACTCATATTGATAAGGTTGAAAAGCTTGAAAACGGCTATAAGGCTATCTGCGCAGACGGCGAATATACCTGCTCCGAGTGCGTTATTTCAGTCGGCAGGTCGGGAAGCAAGTGGATGGAAGGCGTTTGCGCCGACCTCGGCATAAAAACCCATTCAAACAGGGTTGATTTAGGTGTTCGCGTTGAGCTTCCTGCAGTTATATTCAGCCATTTAACCGATGAGCTTTACGAGAGCAAGATTGTTTACACAACCAAGAACTATGAGGACAGAGTTCGCACCTTCTGTATGAATCCGAAGGGCAGCGTTGTTAACGAAAACACTAACGGCATTATAACCGTTAACGGCCACAGCTACGAGGACCCTGCTTTGCAGACAGAAAACACAAACTTTGCGCTTCTGCTTTCAAAGCATTTCTCAGAGCCGTTTAAGGATAGCAACGGCTACGGCGAAAGTATTGCAAGGCTTTCAAATATGCTCGGCGGCGGTGTTATTGTTCAGCGTTTCGGCGACCTTGTTCGCGGCAGACGAAGCACCCCGAGAAGAATTGAAGAGGGTATGGTTGAGCCAACACTTGCAGCAACCCCGGGCGATTTATCGCTTGTTCTTCCAAAGAGAATACTCGACGGAATTATGGAAATGATATATGCGCTTGATAAAATTGCACCCGGAACTGCAAACCCCGACACTCTGCTTTACGGCGTTGAGGTTAAGTTCTATAATATGGAAGTTGAAATGGATGAAAACCTTGAAACCGTTCACAAGGGACTCTATGTTATAGGCGACGGCTCGGGCGTTACCCATTCGCTTTCGCACGCATCGGCAAGCGGAATCTATGTTGCAAGGAAAATAGCAAATAAATATAATTAATTGACCGAGCGCAGCGAGAATCCGAACAGCCTCCCTTGCTAAAGGGAGGGGGACCGCTTGCGGTGGAGGGATGGTCGTTGCCTTATAAAACGCCTAATCACACATAAAAACAATTTGATTATAATCTATGAAAAAACACAATCCGGAATTGACTTTTAATGCAAGAAATAACAGAAAAAACATGACCCCTTAGGAAAAACATTTATGGTATGATTTTCTGAGAAAATATCCTGTTAATTTTTTAAAACAAAAAGTCATAGATAACTATATAGTGGATTTCTATTGTCCAAAAGCAAACCTTGCAATAGAAGTTGACGGAGAATACCATGATTACACGAGTTCATTTAAAGAAATGATCAGAACAAAACAAATTGAAAAATATGATATTCTGATTATCAGAATACCTAATATTTTAATCGACAGTAATTTTGAAAAATGCTGTGAATTTATAGACAGAACTATTAAAGAAAGATTATAGTTTGGTGCATCGTTTACGCTGGTGAAATACTTCAATGAAGTTACCGGGATGAGCTTTAGAAACAATCGAGTTTTCTTCAATTGCCATAAGTCACTTTTAGCAGTCACGACCATCCCTCCACCGCAAGCGGTCCCCCTCCCTTTAGCAAGGGAGGCAAATTGGTTTGGAGAAATATATATGAAACTCAAGGATGAAATAGTTCTCGGAAGCATTGACGGCAAAGATTTTGCCATTGCAACGGGTTCGCTTTCAAAGGATTTTAACGGAATTATAAACAATAATGCAACGGCGAATTATATTTTTCAGCTGTTGAAAACAGAGCAGAGCGAGGACAGCATAGTTCAGGCAATGCTTGAAAAATACGATGCGCCCGAGGAAGTTATCAGGGCGGATGTCAAAGAGGTTTTAAATAAGCTTTCAGAGCTTGGAATACTGGAGTAATTATGCTAAAACACACTGCAAGGGAAACTGAATATCTTTTGCATCTTGTTTTCTGCGCACTTCACGGCAAAGAGCCCGAAGAAGCAGAGGGCGTTGATTACTCATTGCTTTTTGAGCTTGCAAAGCAGCAGGAAATCTATAATCTGATTAACGAAAAGCTTCAGCGCGCCGAATTTATTCCGCAGGAAGTCAAGGAAACCTTTCGTAATCAGAGCATGAGCGAGCTCAATAAAATGATTGCTCTGAGCGCACAGAGAAATGTGCTTTATTCAGAGCTTACCGAAAACGAAATTAAGTTTATGCCGCTTAAAGGGCTGATTTTCAAGGACTATTATCCGAAGGAATCAATGCGCCAGATGAGCGACAACGATATTCTTATTGACGAAGCAAAAAGAAAAGAGGCCGCTTCAATTATGGAAAAGCTCGGCTTCACGCCTGTTGACACAACCCAGAACAGCGACGATTTCTTCAAGGAGCCATACTACACATTTGAACTTCACAGAAGTCTTTTTGATGAAGAAAGCAATTTTTCACCGCGCTTTGAGTGCGTATGGGAAAACGCAAAGCAGGATGAAAACAACGAATTTCTTTATCATATGAGCAAAGAGGATGTTTATATTTTCAGCGTTTGCCATATGTATAAGCACTATATTAAAGCGTGCTGCGGAATAAGATTTCTTGTTGATAACTATCTGTTTCTGAAAAAAGAGGGCGGCTCGCTTAACCGGGAATATATTAACAGCGAGCTTGAAAAATTCGAGCTTTCAGACTACGAAAAGCAGACTAAAAGCCTTGCAATGAAAGTGTTTGACGGCGAAGAGCTCAGCGAAGAAGAAAAGAAACTGCTTTCAAGCTACACCGATTTTGGTATTTACGGAAACAACGAGGGAAAACACCTTCAGGCATATTCCGCCTTATCGCAGGATAATTCAAAAGCAGGTGCAAAATTCAAGTATTTTCTTCACAGGCTCTTTCCGAAAAAAAGCGATATGCTTTATTTATATCCCGTTCTTGAAAAGAAGCCGTATCTTCTGCCATTTATGCTGATACACCGCTTTTTCAAAGGAATATTCCATTTCAAAGAAACAAAAGCCGAAATTCAGAGGCTTAATCAAATAGAAAAAGAAAACTGAGGAAAAACCATTGTCTGTTAAAAAGGAAAACATAAGAAATTTTTCTATCATTGCCCATATCGACCACGGTAAATCAACTCTTGCAGACCGTCTGTTAGAGCTAACAAGCTCTGTTTCGCAGCGCGATATGCAGGAGCAGATTCTTGATGATATGGACCTTGAAAGAGAAAGAGGAATAACGATTAAGGCGCACGCCGTTAAGCTGAACTATAAGGCAAAAAACGGCGAGGAATATATTTTTAATCTTATAGATACCCCCGGTCATGTTGACTTCAACTATGAGGTTTCGCGTTCGCTGGCAGCCTGCGAGGGAGCAATTCTTATTGTTGACGCCTCCCAGGGCGTTGAGGCTCAAACCCTTGCAAACACCTATCTTGCGCTTGACCACGACCTTGATATTCTTCCCGTTATAAATAAGATAGACCTTCCTGCAGCAGACCCCGAAAGAGCTGCCGAGGAGGTTGAAGAGGTTATCGGCATTCCCTGCATGGATGCGCCGCGAATCAGCGCAAAAACAGGCGAAAATGTTGAAGAGGTTTTAGAATATATCGTAAACGAAATAAAGCCCCCCGAAGGCGACGACAGCAAGCCGCTTAAAGCGCTTATCTTTGATTCAATTTATGATTCATACAGGGGCGTTATCGTTTATGTTCGTATAAAGGAAGGCAAAATAAAAGCCGGCGACACTATGCGAATAATGTCAACGGGCGCGCAGTTCAATGTTGTTGAGGTTGGCTATATGCGCGCAACCTCAATGGAAAAGGCAAGCGAGCTCACGGCAGGCGAGGTTGGATATATAACAGCCTCGATTAAAACTGTCGGCGACGCCCATGTGGGCGACACAATAACAACCGCGGATAATCCTGCTTCGGAGCCACTTCCGGGCTATCGCAAGGTTAATCCGATGGTTTTCTGCGGAATTTATCCTGCCGACGGCGCAGATTATGAGGCGCTTCGCGATGCGCTTGAAAAGCTTCAGCTCAACGATGCTTCGCTCTCGTACGAGCCCGAAACCTCGGGCGCTCTCGGCTTCGGCTTCCGCTGCGGATTTCTGGGACTTCTGCACCTTGAAATTATTCAGGAAAGGCTCGACAGGGAATATAATCTCGATTTGATTGCAACCGTTCCGAGCGTTGTTTATAAAATTCATTTAACCGACGGAACCATGGTTGAAATCGATAACCCGACAAATTATCCCGACCCTGCGCTTATTGATTACTGCGAAGAGCCCTTTGCAGATGCACACATCTATGTTCCGAGCGAATTTGTCGGAACGGTTATGGATATGTGCCAGGAAAAGAGGGGCATATTCAAAACGATGAACTATATAACTCCCGAAAGAGTTGATATTCATTACGAGCTTCCGCTCAACGAGATTATATATGATTTCTTCGATGCTCTTAAATCAAGAACAAGGGGCTATGCTTCGTTTGACTATGAGCTCAAGGAATACAGAAAGAGCGAGCTTGTTAAGGTTGATGTTATGCTCAACGGCGATGTTATCGACGCGCTTTCCTTCATAATTCACAGGGAAAAGGCATACACACGCGCAAGAAAAATTGCCGAGCAGCTTAAAAAGCATATTCCGCGCCATCTGTTTGAAATTCCGATTCAGGTTGCAATCGGCGGAAAGGTTATCGCAAGAGAAACGGTTAAAGCACTCAGAAAGGACGTTCTTGCGAAGTGCTACGGCGGCGATGTAACAAGAAAGAAAAAACTCCTTGAAAAGCAAAAGGAGGGCAAAAAGAGAATGAGGCAGTTCGGCTCGGTTGAGGTTCCTCAGGAAGCCTTCCTCGCAGTTCTAAAGTTATCTTCGGATGATGACGACTAAAAAAACAGGCTGTCGACAAAGGGCATAACCGCGCCTTTGATTGCATTAATAATGCAATTCTATTGTAGGGAACGACGACCTCGGCGTTCCGCGTGCGCAGCACTTATTTAATAATTATTATAGAAAAGCCCCGAGAACATCGAGTTCTCGGGGTTTTTGGCGCTTTTTGTTTTTTGTTATTTATCTAACTCCAGAAATCCTCGTCGACTATATCAAAAGAGCCGCCGCCTGAAATCTTTGAGCCGTCGCTGAATGTAACGGTATAGGAAACGTAGTTGTTATCGTTTTTCAGGCAGGTGCATCTGCCGTTTTTATCAACCGAAATTACATCGGGGTAATCCGATTTGAAGGTGAAGGAATACTCACTGCTTTTGAAGCTTGAACAGCTTGTGTTGATGTATCTGTTAACAATAATTGTTTTTAGGTCAACGGATTCGCCGGGGCAGATGAAGAATTCATAGAAAATACCGTCGTTATCGCGCTCAATGTTGGACGACATAACCTTGCTGTCCTTTGCCTGTTTGATAGTCAGTTTGATTGTTCCGATTTTCTTTTTCTTGTTTTTGCCGCGTTTTTCATAAACAGTGAGGGTAACCTTGCCTGTTTTTTTGCTGAAAACCGTTGCAAACTTTGAATGAGGGTCAACATAATAGCCTGAATACGGCTCGGTTTTGTATCCTGCAATCGTTGAATCCGAAGCCTTAATGGTGTAAACGGAATCGGCATGGTAATTGCTTATTGCGTCAACCAAGCTGAAGCTTCCGCCGTCAAGATAGCGGGATTTGATGTGCTTGTTATAGTAAATTGTTTTTTCCTGATAACTCTTTTTAACGGTTGCCTTGTAGTCGCCGACGGAAACGGTGAACGAGCCTATAAGCTTCTTCGTTCCCTGAAGATATGCCTTAACCGTTGTTTTGCCCTTCTTAAGTCCGGTAATGAAGTGGTATTCCTTGTTATCGGCATACAGCATTTGCCTTATGCTTATGATTTTTTTATTGTATTCAAGTCTGTAATTCTTTTCATAAGGATTCTTGAGCGTTATTTTCTTTTCAACGCCCTTATTAACCTTGCAGTCAGACATATCAATCTTATAAGCAGGTTTAACTGCAAACTGATACTTCTTTATTGTAATTTTTTTGCCGTCTTTTTCCTTGTAGATGGTAATTGTCGGCTTTGCGGTTTTTGTTTCCTTGTTTGAACGAACAGTCAGCCAGTAATATTCGCCTTCGTTATTTGCGTCTACCGTTATATATTTGCTGTTGTTGTTTGTAACCTTACACTTATAGCTTTCATTTTCGGGTTTTTCAAACGAAAGATTAAGATAAGTGTATTGAAGCATTGTTTTCTTCTTAGCTTCAACAGCCGAAGCGTTAACGCCGATAGCCATTGTTGAAGTAAGCATTAAAACTGCTAAAATCATCGAAAAGATTTTTTTAATGTTTTTCATAATATCACCTTTCTTTCAGAGTTATAAAAAGATTGATTCTTTAAAAAATCTTCTCTATAAATAAGTCCGCGGAAAAGAGGATTTTGTCACACTTTCCCTCAATTTCATTATAGCACTAAGAATAAATAATTCAATATATTATTTACTTATCTTTAGGCATTAGGGATTCGAACCAAGCAAGGTTTTGCCCGTCCCTTTTTCACAAATACTGTGTTAAAGCGTCTTGTAA
>SVQE01000080.1 GCA_015065505.1 Oscillospiraceae bacterium | reverse complement strand
TAACCCTTGTTTTGAAGCCGTTATAGCGGAAAAGAGCATTTCAAAATCTATTAAATCCCTAAGTTGCCCACCCCTTTGCGGTGCTTTTCTTTTGATAAAAGATTGCTATTTCAACAAAAAAGAGGGTATCGTTAAATTTCGTAACGTCAGATTATTGTGAATTATACGCACTTAAATCTTGGCACTTTGGGAACGTTTTTTTGAATTTCCCAACGACTTCTTTATTTGTGCTGAGAAGAAGGACGCATGAACTGTCCCATGGTACGATTTCCATCGTTGCAAGAGGATGCTGAATGGAGGGAGGATTTTTCCAAAAGCCTTCATATCCATTTGACTCCGGAAGCGGATATTTCAGAATCTCATCAAGCGGAATACTTTTTTCAAATCCGGAAAGGACACCCCAAATCCATTGAGAATCGTCTTCCGAAATAATTTTTGTAAGTTCTTCTCCGGATAGAAAGTAGTAATCCGGTGCAGAAATCGCTATCGGCTTTCCGTCTTCGTGCTTCCAATGCACACTCGTATTGAGTGCATCTAATCTGCTGCTATGGGCAACGATTTCGGTGTCTGTAATCAGCCAATTATACTCAACCTGCCTGTTTTCAATAGCGTCGAGAACAGATTTGAGATATGTATAATAGCGGCAGCTCTCCTTGTCAATTACACCATAAACCATGCGCTCTCCTCCGATCGTAATCTTTCTTAAAATGATAACAGAAAAGCAATAGGATTGCTACTGTTAAAATAGCAATCCTATTCTGGCGGAGAGCAAGGGATTCGAACCCTCGAGTAGGCTTTGACCCACTACACGATTTCCAATCGTGCTCCTTCGGCCAGCTCGGACAACTCTCCGTATTTCATATTTATTGCTTAGTTATTATACATTAACCGATTTAAAATTGCAAGGGTTATTTTCATATATTCGGCGGCAGAGGAAAATCCCCCTGCCGCCTTTGTTTTTTTGCGTTATTACTTAATAAAAAGCTTATTTTTATCCCCTTCCCAAATGCAAATATATCCGCTCGGAATCCTTGCCCACAGATTGCCCGAAGGAAGGGTTTTGGTTTCCTTTATGCTTACATTTGTTTCGGCAAGCAAAAAGGCTTCGGCATTGTTTTTAGTGCAGGCACAATGCTTTTTTGCATCCTCGGTTACATCCTTAACCTTCTTTCTTTTGGTTGAGGCGCCCCAGCCGTTATATATGCCGCGCACATTAGTAAGCTTATAAACACCCTCGGCAACAAAGGGCGGATTTGAAACATTGCTTCTGTTTATCGGTCTTAAAAAGCCCGATATACCGGTATATGAATGCTCAACCTCGTGCATTGCCTTAATGCCGTAGTTCTGGTCCCAGGTTTTAAGGGTTTTGCTGTTAGCTTTACCCGTTGCTATGGCTATATGACCGTACTTCGATGTTCCGTTATAATTAAGCCCCCAAACAACGAGGTCGCCCCTTTCGGGTTTTACGCCCTTTTCATATCTGATTATTTTGAAATATTTTTTCAGATAGGTTTTATCAAAGAAATCATAGTATGCGTGGGCATTGCCTATTGATTCGGGATTGGCGCCTATAACCTTTTCGATATAAAGCTTCGCAAGGTCGACGCACTGAACGCCTGCAAAGCTATCGTAGTCCGTGGCTTTGCCGAGATATTTTTTAACAAATTCGCTAAGCGTCATATTATGCATCCCCTTCGTTATCTTTTCTAAGCTGCAAAAGCACGCCCTTAAGCTTTTCGGGAATCGGAATAAAGCGAGCTGCATTTTCAATTATTGATATACCTTCGTTGCAGATAAAGAAAACTATAACCGTTTCTCTTACGGGAATAACGCCGTTAATTGTTTTCTGAATTATAACCGCAACGGCTACGATAATAAGTATTAAGATCTTTTTCAGCAGACCTTTAAAGCCGATATCGCTTGAAAGCTTTTTTGTGTATATTCCTTTAATAATTCCCGTTATATAATCAAGAATCATCAGCGCAATAAGCGCCTGAAAAAGCAAATCAAAACCTCCGAACAGATACGCTGTTAATCCGCCCATAAACGAAGAAACAACGCTGAAGGTATTAAACACTTTCATTGGTTTTCCTCCTATACTAAATTATGATTGAAATAATTGAATCTGCGATTAATAGGGAACAACAGTTGTGTCAATTGTGCCATCCTGCCATATTGTCAGAGAAATTCCTGCAAAATATTGACCGTATAAAAACAAAGTGCTGCATGCACGAATATATGTATCATTATCTGTTTCATTAATCATCATAATTTCGTCCACACCCGTGTTTATGTGCGAGAGAATATAAACAAACTTGGTTTCATCAAGCGCATCCAACATTGCTTGGAAAGATGTACCTGTTCTTGCAGTTGTTGTAAACTCAACGCCGTCATAAGTTACGGTATCAAACTCAAAAACATAACAGTTCCCGGGGTCGCCTTTGGCGCCTGTTGCACCTGTTGCACCCGTGGCGCCCGTTGCTCCTGTTTCGCCTTTAAGATTGGCATAAAGCATCGTGTAAAGGTATTTATTGTCTTTTGAAACAACATAATATAAACCGCTGTTGAAGATGATAAAATCCGCCTCGCCCCTTGCACTCGTTTCGGATATTGGAAATTTGTAATAGCCCATCGAATAGGTGGGCTCTGCGGATGATGTATAAACGCCATATCCTCTATCCCCTTGAGTGCCGGTGTCGCCCGTTGCGCCCTTTGCTCCGGTGTCGCCCTTATCACCCTTATCACCTTTATCGCCTTTATCGCCTTTATCGCCTTTTTCACCCTTGTCGCCCTTTGCACCGTTTGTTAAATTGGCGGTTCGCTGAGTTCCGTCGGAATCAGTTACAGTTATTGTTGCACCCGATGCGGTTTCCGAAACGGATGCGGCAATATTTGAAGCTGCGGTGTTTGCAGCCGAGGTTGCCGCAAGTGCAGCGGCGGTTTGCTGAGTTAATGCAGTATATTCATTTGTTGATAAAACTGCTTCGCTGTAATCCTCGTTTTCAATAACATTAATGCAAAATTCGGGTGAATATAAAACCTGAATAACATCGCTGTTTTCAAGGGAATTGTTTTCAACTGCTTCAAGAGCATCGTTAACATTATCAACTGCTGCAATAAGAAGCTTTGCAATAACCTCACCGGGCGCTGAAAGCGTTTGCGAAGTGAGAGTGTAATAAACCTTGTTTTCCTCTATCGCGCACGAATTATAAAGCAGAGTGCCATCGGGCTTTTTGGCGTACAAAACGGCTGTGAGCGAGCCGTTTCCGAAATCAAACGGCTTACCTCCGTCTGAAACACTGATAATAATCTGCCTTGAAAGCGCCTCATTCTGATTTGCATTAACGGTGAACTGAATGCCGTTTTTCTGCACATCAAGGGTTTTTCTGTAGATTGATTTTTCCATTTAACTCCTCCCTTCTTATTTGAGCGCATCCCTGTAGTAATACTCATAATAGAGCTTATCGGTTTTGCTGATTCGTTTCTGCTTAACAAGATATTCCAGCCATTTAACGGCGGTGTTGAAATCATCATCCCTGTTTCTGAGGTTAACGAATTTAAGAATGTTTTTATTGGGGATGAAATCAGCCATCGGGTCGAATTTATCATCGCCCTTCTTCGAACTTTTCTTTGAGGATGAAGAAGATTTTGAGCCCGAGCGCGAATAGGAACGCCCTGCAGGCGCGGTGTATTTATACTTAAGATAAAGATTATCAGCCATAAACCTTGTAAGCTTGCCTTCGCTGACCATTTTATCAAGATATTTCTTCATACCGCTGTTATCCGCTTTATCCTTAAACTCGGTGCATTTATACTGAGCAATCTCCTCATAAACATCGTATTTCTTAAGCTCAAGCTCTTTTTCATAATTCGAGTTTTCGGTTTCGCTTTTATTGCGCTGAGCAAAATAATTGCGGTTGTCGCTGTATTTTGAATAATCCATATCCCTGAAATCAGCATACCTTTTGAGCGCCCTTTGCAGTTGGTTATTAAACGCATTGGACTGATTTATGTATTCACCGAGTTCATCATTTCTTGCGTTTGCCGCAGCGCTGTAGATATTCTTATACAAATCCTCATTTGCTATAAAAGCGTTCTGAGCATTCATAAGAAATTCGGGCTGTGCCGCAGAGGCGTTTTCTTTCAGGCGCATTAAGCCTTCGGATGCAACCTCGGGCGCAAAGGATGAAGTATAGCCACCCGAAAGCTGCTGCGCCTGCTTCAGATTATCGGCAACGGCAGCCCCCGAAAGCAGATTATATTCATCGGCAAAGCGTCTGTATGCCGAATCATTCTCCGGCGAATAATCAAAACCTTTTGAATCCTTTATTCTGCTGTAAATATCCTTCAGCTGACGGGCATATGAATTGAGATAAACAGGGTTCATACTGTATAAATCATCAAGCTCATTTCGGGCAGATGCTACTCTTTTTCCCTCTTTATAAGGCGTTGAAAGTGAGTTTTTATAGTTCTTATTTGTTTTATCTTTTGTTGCCATAGCTCGCCTACTTTCCCTTATAACGCTTTTTATTCAGCTCATATTCCTTGAGCCAGTTAATCTGGTTCTGAGCATTATTGCCCTGATTCTGATAAAAGTCTCTGTTATCAGAAAATTTATTATACTGAAAGCTTCTGTCGTCGGTGTAGGCATTATAGGCGTTATCAAGACCCGTTGACTTTATATCGGCATTCTTCCAATATGCATCATTCAGAGAATTATTCATATCCCTTGCGGTGTTGTATTTATCAAGCAGGTTTTGCTGATTGCTTTTATACATTTCAAGTGCATTATGATATGCTTCACCTGCTTTGAGGGAAAGCTCGTCCATATATTTCTGATATGCATTCTGAGCCGAGGTCTGCGCCGCCGACGAATTGTAGCCGCCGCTGAGCGCCGAGGCAACGCCCATCTGATTCTTCATCGCCCTGCTTCCCTGATTCTGATACTGGTTTTTATAAAGCTGAAAAAGCATATCGGTTTTCGGGTCGTATGAAAACTCCCTCTGATTAATAATCGAATCAAAAAGGCTGTTAACATCGTTTATGTATTGATTGTAGCCGTATTTTTCGGGATTGTTTATATAGCTGTTGTAATCCTTTAACGCACTGTTATACTGTTCTCTCAGACCCGATGTGTCGCTGTATTTGAATTTTTTGAGCTTATCAAGCTCTTCAAGTGCCTGTGAAAGCTGTTTTTGAGCTGAAACTTTTGCCATAATTCCTCCTTCTTATAAGGTTATTTTTTTAACGCTGCCATCCGTATATACAACAATCAGTTTTCCGCTTAAATATGAAATATCTTTAACGGTTTTAACGCTTGCATCGTTCTTATTCTTAAAGGCGCAGAGGATTCTTTCTGTTTCGCTGACAAGCTTTTGCAGATAGTTGATAATGTAGCTGAACTTTTCATCACTGCTTTTATTCATACTGAGCGGTGAGGGCTTCGGAAGGTTTAGCATCCGCCGTCACCGCCTTCCTCAAGAATTCTTGCAATGGAAATTAATTTCATATCTCCCCTGCCCCTGAGCTTAAATTTCATATGGTCGCATCGAACAGGAACAATCGGAACAAGGTGAGTTTTAATACCCTTTGCATTTATCTCGCCTTTTCTCAGCCAGTTTCCGTCTGAATCATACTGAACATAAACAGCCGCCCTAGCACCTGCCTGCAGCTGCAGGCGAAGCTGAAGTCTTGAAATATATTTATTATTCGGATATGAATATCCAATATTTCCGCTTTCACATTCCCAGTCAAATAAACCTTCCTTTTCAAAATCATCGAAGTTTAGAACATCTTCATCGCTCACCGAATAAATCTTTTCATCATCGCTGTTAACATAGAGCAACTCGTTTTTTATGTTCATAAACTGAAAAACAGATGTGTTATCCTCCCTGCACCAGGTTGAAAGGCGCGTATCGTAAACAAACAGATGGCTTTCACCCTTTGAATCCTGCATTGAAACGAAATACTTATTGTTATATGCTCCTGCAACAGCGTTCTTATATCTTTCTTTGCCGAGTGCATCCGAAATAATTGCTGTGTTTGTTCCGTCGTATGCAACAATTCCCGAAGAGGATTTGTAATACAGAATATTATCAATAATCGCAAGGCTGTTTTCGCTTCCCTTTTCAACGCCCTTGAAATCAGTTACGGTTGTAACCGAATAGCTCATTGCGTCCATTTCGCCTGCGTTGCTCGGATAGCTGCCGCTTATAATATGAACTGCGTTTTCCTTAAAAAACAAGGGATGACCGAGGTAGTTTATGCACGCGGTAAACTCGCCCTGAGTTCCTACGCTTACTGCATAGCTATCCGTTGCAAGACCGCTGAAATCATAAAAATTATAGGGATTTGCAAGCGCGGAAGCATATATTTCGTGCCCGTCCTTCGAGCAAGCCCATATTCTGTTCTGTGCTTCACAGGCAAGCTTAATATCGGGCGTTTTTCTTTTCAGCGTTATCAGTATTCCATACTCGCTCTGATATTTGCCAAACATATTCTGCCTTATTTCAAATTCACTTGCATTAAGATATGCCTTGTTGCCAGGCTCAAAATAAACATAGCCGTTTGTGATTATGTAGTCGCGAACATCACCGTTTACCTCTTCCCAGCCCTTTTCAATGATTTTTATCGAATTAGGGTTATCGTAAACATCATCCTTCTTGAAAAAGATTGTGCCCGTTACATCACCGTGCATTCCGGGTGCGCCCGTTGTTTTAACGATTAGGCTGTCGTTTTCGTTGAACATAGCAAAGGCGTTTTCGCTGCTCAGGGCGGATATCTTGATATATGTCTGCCTGCTAACCCATAGTGCGCTGTCGGAAAGATACTGCGACACACCGTTTTCATCAACTCTGAAGCCGTCGGAATAATCGCAGATATCAATATATTCGTTTGATGAGTTTTTATATACGGTTGAAACGAGAAAGTCATCAAGCGTTTTTTCAGCATCAATCTTAGTAAGCGGAGCTTCTTCTTCGGTGTTTGCACTTTCAAAAACTATGCCGTCGGGAAAAACGCAAATATCTGAGCCCATTCGAACAAGGCTGCGCTTATTATCGGAATTATCAAAATATGAAGCCTTTGAAAAATCGTCGGATATGAAATCCTCGCTGTTCTTAATAAATACACAGCCCTCATCTTCGTTTGAAGAATTTTTAAGCTTTTTCAGAACATAGAGGCTGCCGTCAACAAACTGAACGCCCTCACAGCCGTATGCAGTATAATCCTCGCTGTTTTCGTTTTCATCTGTGATGCTGACGGTATTCGGCACATTAGCAAATTGCAATGAACGCTTATGCCTTGTTGAAAGCAAGGGATAATAATCATTGGTCATATTTTTCATATTCTGCCACTGACCGTTATTTATCCTCGGCTTATTGCAGTAGCCCGAAAATTCTTCGGTTGTTTCTTTTGATTTGATTTGTTCATCAAGTAAAGGCAGTTTCATTATTACCTCCCCAAATGAATTTATATAGAAATTGCTGCTGTTTCTTTTGTTTTATGAGTGCGGTTATACCATGAAAAATAATTATCAAAATATGCCTGAAACAGCTTGGAAGCATTATTGTATGAAGTGATTTCACGGTTTGAATAGGCAATGCTTTTCTCAAGAAAAAACCTGTATGTTTCTTTGAACATAAAAGGTATAAGCAGCTCGCGCGCGCCGTCAGTATCGCTGTTATAAGCAGAAAACGAGGATATTTCGGGATTTTCTCTTTGCTTAATAACGCTTTCAAAAATCAGCTCGTCAAGCTCGCTTATAAGATTGGTTTTATCCTCTTTTGAAAACTGATTCGGGCATTGCTCGTCAAAATAATCAATCGCCTCATCAAGTGTTATTTTTTTCATATTTTCCTCCGAATCTTATTGTCCGAACGAAGTGAGTAACCGAAAACTCGCAACTCGGCACTCGAAACTCGGAACTCATATTATGCACGGGAGCGGTTTCTGATAAGCTCTGCCTCGGACTGTGCATTCTGAACGGCATATGCATATGAAGCAGGAACCTTAACGCGCCTTCCCATGGGAATAAGCATTGCAACACCGTTAACAGAGCAGTAATACTTATCGTTTTTCTCGTTTGAACGGTCAAGAGGGATATAAACCTCAACCATATCATCATTCTTTTTAGCCATATTTTTCTCCTTTAAGATTATTGATTTGCGCGTATAAGGGGTTTCCCCCTTATACGCTTTTTCACTTAACACTTAGTTGGTTGTGTCTGTTGAGCTGAAGGTTGACGCAGTTTCAAGGCGAACAATTCTTTCGGGATAGAGCACCTTTGCAGCGGTTGCAAACTTATAGCCAACGGTTGAACGCTGTCGAGCGGGTCTGCTGTTCCGCCTGATCCCTTGCCCTTAACAATCATTTCCATACCTGCACCCTCGGGGTCT
>SVQE01000079.1 GCA_015065505.1 Oscillospiraceae bacterium | reverse complement strand
GAACTGAACAGGGCTTTCCTAACTAAATCATTATTAAACTTTTTTATTGTCCACTTTTACTTGACAACTTCACATTTTGCTCTCTCTCATTTATTCTTGGATGAAATCTTTAATCTGCTCAGCGTCCTTATAGCCCTTTTCGTAAAGTGCATTGAGCTTTTCGTGGTCTTTGGTCAGGGTTTTCATTCCTAAAATATCGTCGGGTGCGATAATAAGAACCTTGCCCTCCTCCTGAAGCTCGATTGCCTGCTGAAGCGTATCGGTATATTTCTGCACCATTGTGTCTATAGCCTCGGCAAGCTTCGGATACCTTGTTTTAATAACCCTTGAAGCCACTTCGTTTTTCAGCTGCTTAAGCTCGGTTTCAATCGGTTTTGTTAAAACTATAATAACCTTGTCGCAGCCCATATCGAAGGCTTTTTTAATCGGAATCGGGTCGGATATTCCGCCGTCATAATACTTTGAAGAATAAACCTGAATAGGCTTGCACGCAAGCGGCAAACACGAGGACGCCATAATAATTCTATAATCGTTCTTCCTGATATCGTCTTTTTTATTGAAATATCTCGGTCTGCCCGTTTCTGCATCCGTTGCAACAACTATAAAATCAGTGCTGCTTGCTTTCAGAGCTTCGTAATCAAGCGGATATTCACCGCCCTCTGCGGAAAGCGTTCCGTAGATATATTCAAGGTTAAGATATGAACCCGTTTTAATGAAATTATAGGGGCTCATAGCTTCCTTTCGCATTGAATAATCAAGATAGAACAGCTTATTTCTTCCGCGCTGACGCGCTATGTAGCTTGCTCCGTTTGCACTTCCGGCAGAAACGCCGATAAAGCAATCGAGATATATTTCATTGTCGAGCAGATAATCGAAAACACCTGCCCCGTAAATATCGCGCAAACCGCCGCCTACATCAATACATCCAATCATTGTTATCGCCTCGATAGTTACTTGAACTTTGCCATTTATTATACCATAGTCTATCATAATTTGCTTTATTTGAAAAGATATGTTATACTTTTTTTATGAATAAGATGTATAATTATGTTGTTTTTGACGTTGAAACGCCAAACAGATACAACAACCGAATGAGCGCAATAGGCATAACGCTTATTGAAAACGGAATAATCACAAAGGAATACTACACCCTTGTTAACCCCGAAACCTCTTTTGATTACTTCAACACCAATCTTACGGGAATTGATGAGGATATGGTTGCCTTTTCACCGAATTTTGAAGAGGTCTGGCAGGAAATCGAACCGCTGATGAACAGCGGAATACTTGCGGCGCACAACGCTCCATTTGATTTAAGCGTTTTAAAGCATTGCCTTGAAGCATATGAAATAGACTGGAAACCCTACGCGCATTATATCTGCACTGTTCAGGTCGGCAGACGCTGTCTGCCAAATATGAAGCACAGGCTTAATGATATGTGCGATTACTACGGCATTGAGCTTGAGCATCACCACGCAGGAAGCGATTCACACGCCTGCGCCGAAATTCTTCTGAATTACGAGCGCGACGGCGCAGAGCTTAATAAATTCATAAGAACATATAAATTCAGATAAAAAAACACCCTAAGGGTGTTTTTTTTAACTATTCTGTAAAGAGTGGTGTTGAATAATATCTGTCGCCTGAATCAGGAAGAAGCGCAACGATTGTTTTGCCTTCGTTTTCTTCTCTGTTTGCAAGCTCGATTGCAGCATATAAAGCCGCACCCGATGAAATACCAACCGAAATGCCCTCGGTTTTTGCAAGGAGCTTAGATGCTTCAAATGCAGCCTCGTTGGGCGCTGCAATAATTTCATCATAAACCTCTGTGTTAAGCACCTCGGGCACAAAGCCTGCGCCGATTCCCTGAATCTTATGCGCGCCCGCTGTTCCCTTTGAAAGCACGGGTGAGGTTTCGGGCTCAACTGCAACAACCTTAACATCGGCTTTCTTTGATTTAAGATATTCGCCCGTTCCCGTAACAGTTCCGCCCGTTCCGACGCCTGCAACGAAAATATCAACCGCGCCGTCGGTATCCTCAAAGATTTCGGGACCCGTTGTTGCTCTGTGAATTGCAGGGTTTGCAGGGTTTACAAACTGACCGGGAATAAATCCGCCGGGAATTTCCTTTGCAAGCTCTTCGGCTTTTGCAATAGCGCCCTTCATTCCCTTTGCGCCGTCTGTTAAAACGATTTCAGCGCCGTATGCTTTAAGAATATTTCTTCTTTCAACGCTCATGGTTTCGGGCATTGTTAATATTGCTCTGTAGCCCTTTGCGGCTGCGATTGCCGCAAGACCTATGCCGGTATTTCCCGAGGTCGGCTCAATAATAACCGAGCCTTCCTTAAGAAGTCCTTTTGCCTCGGCGTCCTCAATCATTGCTTTTGCAATTCTGTCTTTAACGCTTCCTGCAGGGTTTAAGTATTCAAGCTTAACCAGAACGGTTGCTTTAAGATTTAATTTCTTTTCAAGGTTTACAACCTCAACCAATGGCGTGTTTCCTATTAATTCAAGTGTTGATTTATATATTTTAGACATAGCTTAGTCCTCCCGTAATTATAATAATCAAATTCAGCTTATTTTACAAGTCTTATATTGCTTTAAACGCATTATCAAGGTCCTCGATAATATCGTCTATATGCTCGGTGCCTATTGAAAGGCGGATTGTGTTTTCATAAATATTCTGCTCGGCAAGCTCTTCTGACGAAAGCTGTGAGTGCGTTGTTGACGCAGGATGAATAACAAGGCTCTTAACATCCGCAACATTTGCAAGCAGCGAGAATATTTTAAGATTATCGATAAACTTCCACGCTTCCTCTCGACCGCCCTCAATCTCAAATGTGAAGATTGAAGCGCCGCCCCTCGGGAAGTATTTTTTATAAAGCCCGTTATCGGGATGGTTTGGCAAGGAAGGATGATTAACCCTTTTAACCTGCGGATGAGCATTAAGGTATTCAACAACCTTCTTTGTGTTTTCTGCGTGGCGTTCAAGCCTCAATGAAAGGGTTTCAGTTCCCTGAAGAAGAAGGAACGCGTTAAAAGGTGAAATTGCAGCGCCCGTATCTCTTAAAAGAATTGCCCTTATATATGTAACAAAGGCTGCCGCGCCGACTGCTTCATAGAACGAAACGCCGTGATAGCTCGGATTCGGGGACGCAATCTGCGGAAATTTATCGCCTGCGCTGAAATCGAATTTTCCTGCTTCAACTATAACTCCGCCGAGGGTTGTTCCGTGACCGCCGATGAACTTTGTTGCGGAGTGAACAACTATATCAGCCCCGTGCTCAATGGGTCTGAAAAGATAGGGCGTGCCGAAGGTGTTATCAACAACAAGGGGCAAGCCGTAGGAATGAGCAAGCTGTGCAATTTTATCTATATCGGGAATATCGCTGTTCGGATTTCCGAGCGTTTCAAGATAAATCGCCCTTGTGTTTTCTTTAATCGAGCCTTCAATCTCTTCAAGATTATGCGCGTCTACAAAGGTTGTTTCAACGCCGTACTGAGGAAGAGTGTGCGAAAGCAGATTATAGCTTCCGCCGTAGATTGTCTTCTGTGCAACAATGTGACCGCCGTTTGCCGCAAGCGCCTCAATCGTGTAGGTTATTGCCGCAGCACCCGATGCAACTGCAAGGGCTGCGCTGCCGCCCTCAAGGGCTGCTATTCTTTTTTCAAAAACTTCCTGTGTTGTGTTTGTAAGTCTGCCGTAAATATTTCCTGCATCTGCAAGGCCGAAACGGTCTGCTGCGTGCTGTGAATTATGGAATACATATGATGTGGTCTGATAAATCGGAACCGCTCTTGAATCTGTTGCAGGGTCCGCCTGCTCCTGACCAACGTGGAGCTGCTTTGTTTCAAATCTGTAGTTACTCATTTTTTATCTCCTTTGAAATTGTTTGAGCGAAGCGAGTATCCTATCTGTCTCACGAAGTGACGGAGGGATTGTCGTTTCTGTTATAGTAAGTGTAGTTAAATATTGCAACATCGCCAACATCGCATTCGCATTTCAAAGAGTGATGCATAATAATTTGTTTTCATATCATTTTCCCCTTAGCACCGTTGTGCTTCGTTTGTTGTGGTCATTATACCGAACATAACCTACTATGTCAATAGGTTTTGTAAACTTTGTGCAATTTCCTATATAACCTACCGTTTTAGTGGGCTTTTATTGTGCAAGGCAGACAAATTGAGATTGTCAGGGCGTTGCCCCACATATCTCAATTTCAGTTTCAAGCGCCGAGCCACGAGCTCCGAGTTGTCGGGTCGCTTCGCTCCGATTATATAATTTATTGTCCGAGCGCAGCGAGTAACCTGAACTCGGAACTTGGCACTCGCAACTTGCAACTTAAACACCTTGAATTCCTACCGAAATAGTGGTATTATATTATAAGAAAGCACGAAGGGGGCAAACTGATGAAAATATCAACAAAGGGGCGTTACGCACTCAGAATGATGATAGACCTTGCCGAGCATCAGGAGGACGGTTATATTGCGCTTAAGGATATTTCCGCAAGGCAGAATATATCGAAAAAATATTTAGAGCAGATTATTGCGATTGTTAACAAGCCCGATGTGCTTCGCGCAAACCGAGGCTCTCAGGGCGGCTACCGCCTTGCAAAAGCGCCAAAGGATTACACCGTTGGCGAAATTCTGCGTATGACCGAGGGCTCACTTTCACCCGTTGAATGCGTTGACTACGACCCGATTGAATGCGAGCGTGCAGAAAACTGCGCCACCCTGCCGATGTGGCGGAATTTATCAAAGATTATCAACGAATATCTCGACAGCGTTACCCTGCAGGATTTGGTTGACAATCATCAGGCAAATGAAACTGATAATTATATAATATAATATAATCGGAGCGAAGCGACCATATACTATCCACTAACCAAAAAAAGCCAAGGAACTTCAGAACTTCCTTGGCTTTTTTCTATATGCAGTATTTAAAAATTGCTACAAACTGCAGCGCAGTTCCGAGAAGGATGAAGAGATGAAAAACGCTGTGCATATATCTTTTCTTTTTCTGAAGGGCAAAAAAGATAATTCCTAAGGTATATGCAAGACCGCCCATAAATGTCCAGATAATTATTTCAAGACCGTAGATTTTATACATCGGATAGAGAAGCAGCAGCGCCGTCCACCCTATTCCGAAATAACCTATATTTGCAATAACGGCGTATTTTTTGAAATCAATCGCGGTGAAGGTTACGCAAACCGCGGTTGCCGCAACAAGAATTGAAAGCGTTACCCAGAATAAAACGGGATAGTATTCTCTTATCCCCGTAAGCATCAGGGGCATATACGAGCCGAATATCAGCGCAAATATTGTGCAATGGTCGAGCACCTGCATAACCTTTTTCGGCTTTTCGGGTTTAAGCCCGTGATAAACGCTTGAAATTGTGTAGAGATATATCATCATAAGCGCATAGAATATTCCGCCTGCAAGCCCCCACCAGTTTTGGTGGTATATTGCAAAGCCCGTGCAGAGCCCCAGCGCGATTACGCCGAAGCCGCCGCCGACTATGTGGCTTACCATATTGAAGATTTCCTCTCCCCTTGTGTAATCGGGAAGCTGTCTGTCCGCAAGTTTTGTTCGTTTCATAATATAATCACCTATCCTTATCTTGCCTACGGGATATAATTAATCAAACCTATCAAGGCTTCCCAAAATACAATCAATCAAACCTATCAAGGCTTCCCCCTCGGGTACTCCCCGATTAACGGGGAGATGTCAGCGATAGCTGACAGAGGGGAGCGTCTGCGCTAGCAAAAGCTGTCGCCAAAGGCGACTGATGAGGGGAATATTCGATTACTATTCCCTCTGTTCTTTGCTGATTCTATGGCATAGAAGCTCTTTTAGAAACCCCCTATCAGTAGAATTAATTCTATTATTAGTAGATTTTATATTGACATTATGTTCTACTGATAGTAGAATATGCTAAAAAGCAGATGAGGTGAAGGATATGGCGGATAAAACGCAGAGCGAAATAATAGCAAAAAACCTTGCAATGTTCAGAAAGCTCAACGGGTTAACTCAGAGCGAGCTTGCCGACGCAATAGGCTATTCAAATAAATCCGTTTCAAAGTGGGAACGCGGCGAGGGCTTGCCCGATATTATTATGCTTATTTTTCTTTCGGATATATACGGAATAACCGTATCCGAGCTTATAGGTCAAACCCCATACAGCAGGAATACCTCTGAAAAAATAAAGGCGCTGGACAAAGACAGAAAAGCCACCGAAAAGGCGAAGAGAAAAGCTATTGAAAAAGCGAAGAAGCAAAAGAAGAAAAAATAAAAAGGATGTGATAATGTGAAGCTTGCTGTTATAGGCGGCGGAGGAGTTCGTTCGATGTTCCTTGCAAAAAGCATTGCCGCAAGAGCGAATGAGTTGAATATTGATAAGCTTGTTTTTATGGATAACGATGAAATCAAGCTGAATATCTACGGCAAGATGGCAAAGCATGTTGCATTTCTTCTCTGCCCCACACTTGATTTTGAAATAACGACCGATGCTCTTTCGGCAATCAAGGATGCCGATTATGTTATAACAACCATCCGCGAGGGCGGCGACTATATGAGGGTGCGCGATGAAAGAATTGCGCTTTCTCACGGCGTTCTCGGTCAGGAAACAACGGGCGCGGCAGGCTTTTCGTTTGCAATGCGAAGCGTTAAGGCGCTGACAGAGTACTGCGAAATGGTTAAAAAATACGCAAAGCCAAACTGCAAGGTATTTAACTTCACAAATCCTGCAGGCGTTGTTAGCCAGACGCTGCGTGACCTCGGATATGATTTCACCTACGGGATATGCGACGCGCCCTCGGGTATGCTTCGCTCGTTTGCGCTGCTTTACACCGATGATGAAAACGCCGCAAAGGGCGAAATATACGGGCTTAATCATTTAAGCTATTTCAGCTCGGTTACAATAAACGGCAAGGAAATGCTTGATGAGATTATTGAAAACGATGAAGCATATGAAAAAACCGACCTCAGATATTTTGAAAAGAAGCTTCTTAAAGAGCGCCGAGCAATTTTAAACGAATATCTTTATTATTTTTACTATCGTGAAAAGGCGCTTGCAAATATTCTCGCTGCCGAAAAAACTCGCGGCGAGCAGATTGCCGAATATAATAGGAATATGACGCAGGAGCTTTCAAAGCTCGATGTAGACCGCGATTTCGACAAGGCGTTTGAAATTTTTGAGCACTGGTACGGCGAAAGAGAAGCCAATTATATGGCTGCCGAAACGGGAATAAAACGCAAAAACCCGTGGCGATTTAAAATATATGAAAAAGACAGCGGCGGTTATGCAGGCGTTGCGCTTAAATTCATTGAAATTGAGGGCAGCGGCAAAACTGACAGTATGATTTTATGCACCGCAAACGGCGGCGCAATCGAAGGACTCAGGGACGACGATATTGTTGAAATAACCTGCGATATAACGCCAAACGGCGTTATTCCGCATAAAATGAGCAATATCGACGAGCAGAATTTAGAACTGATAAGAAGAGTTAAAATCTATGAACGCCTTGCTTCAAAGGCAATCAGGGAAAAATCAAAGCAGGCGGCAGTTGAGGCGCTTACGCTTCATCCCCTTGTTAACTCTTATTCAATAGCCTCAAAGCTCATAGACGAATATCTTGAGCTTAACAAAGAATACACAGCAGATTGGAGATAATTATGGCATTTATAGCAGGCGCAGGCGCAACAAATGTTGACTTATTATATCAGGGTATGCCGAGAATTCCCGATATCGGCGAGGAGGTTTACTGCAAGGATTTCAGCCTTCAGCTCGGCGGCGGACTTCCTGCAACGCTTATTAACCTCGGCAGGCTCGGAATTGAAACAAAGATTGCAACCGAGCTCGGAGGCGACATCTTTTCAAATTTTGCAAAAGAGCAGTTTGAAAAAAACAATGTTCAGCCGCTTAATTTATATTGCTCAAACGGCATTCCGCTTAATATAACCTCGGCGGTTATCCTTCCTTCCGACAGAAGCTTTATCACATACGGCAAGGGAAATATTGACGCTGATGATAACGCAAAGGAAGCCTTTTATCAGCTTGCAAAGGGCTCAAAAATAACAATGATGCAGCCCGGTGGCTTTATTGAGGTTTACAAAAAGCTTAAATCAGAGGGCACCCTTCTTGTTCTCGATATGGGATGGGACGATGAAATGAGCTTTGATAAATACGGCGAGCTTTTATCACTTGCTGATTACTACACGCCGAATCAGAAGGAAGCTATGAAAATAACAAACACCGCCTCCCCCGAGGAAGCGGCGCAGGAGCTTAAAAAGCATTTCAGGCAGGTTGTTGTTAAGGTTGATAAGGACGGCTGCATCGGAATCGACGGCGATGAAACAATTTTTGTCCGCAGTATTGATGAATTTAAAAATGTTGATTCAACGGGCGCAGGCGATGCATTTTTATCGGGCTTTATGTACGGTCTTTTCTATGATTATTCACTTAAGGATTGCCTGCTTTTGGGTAATATTACGGGCGGAAAGGCTGTTACCTCAGTCGGCGCGCTTTCGGCATATGTAAACGAAAGCGAGCTGCTTGAATACAAAGCAAAATATAAAAACAATATTGAAAAACTGTAGAATAATGGTATAATATCAGATAAATAATAATATGAGGTGATAAATATGTCTGAACCAAGCGCAAAAGAGCAGGCTCAGCAGATAGTTGAAAAAATCAAAGAGCTTGTAAGCGACGGAAACGCATCAAGAGTATATTTAAAAAAAGACGGTGAAACCTTACTGAATGTTTCGGTTAATGTAGGAATCATCGGCGCAGTTCTCGGGCTTACGGCTGCACCCTTTGTTGCTATAACAACCGCACTTGTTACCTTCGGTCTTGACTGCGAAATTGAAATTGAAAAGAAGGACAAAACGATTGTTAACCTCAATCAAACCGAAATCGGAACAAAGCTTGAAAATGCAAAATCCGCTGTTAAGGATATGATTTATACTGACAGAAAAACCACTCCGCCGAAGGAAAACGATATTAACGTTGAAGCCGAGGAAAAGGAATAATAAAAGAATAACCCCCTGAATCATTTTGATTCAGGGGGTTTTTTTATTCGATATAAGCCGAATCGGTAACAATATCTGAATATACAACGAACTGGTTAGTTCCGTCCGTGTAAATCATATATGCTTTGTAAATTGT
>SVQE01000078.1 GCA_015065505.1 Oscillospiraceae bacterium | reverse complement strand
TTCTCCTTTATTCTCATTATACAACAAAAAATGAAAGTGAACACTTTTTTGTGTCCACTTTCATTTTACACTTGCAAGATGCAACTCCTTTTTAGTTATCATTTGACAAATGTTATCATATATGATAACATAAGGTGAATAATATCAAGGAGGTGAGAGATTTGACTGATGACAGTATTATTAAAATGCGGCAGAGTATTATATCAAAACTGACTCAGGCGCGGCTTGAAAAAGGTCTTTCACAAGCGCAACTTGCGGAGATGATAGGGACGCAGCGTTCCAATATTTGCAGAATTGAAAGCGGAGCGCAAAATCTCTCGCTGGATATGTTAATCAAGATTTCTCGTGCGCTTGACAAGGATGTCAGCGTAATTTTAGACGAAAGGAGTGATACCATGGGCAACAATTATGTTCTGAAGCTTTATGACGAGCCGCTGATAGAGTTTACGCTTGAAACAAAACCGCTTGAAGGCTTGAAGGCAACTATTAAAAGCATTAATGAAAACAAAAAAGCTCTGTTCCCAATTGATTTGAAGCTTACCGATGAAGGCGTAGTCAAATGGCTGGAGCACAGAGTTATTCCAAAGAACCGTCAGTTTGTTGATGAAATTCTTAAATCGTTCGGGCTAAGCGTCAACAATACCAAAGGCATTATTGATGTTTGTATGGGCTTATCTCTCAACGATAGTTACTGGGTTGTTAAGAATGATTTTGACGGTAAATATGCCGATTACAATCTTTTTGAAAACCGTTTTTCAGAGGCACTTTCGCTTGTTGCTTATACAGGTGTTGGCACGGGCAACGAGGCTTTTTCAACCTCGCCTGAATTTACTACAAACGGTATGCTCCGTAAGGCGTGGCGCTTCGTTGATGACGACGGTATCTATCTTTATAAAGGCGGAACCGAAGGCGCTGCAAATGCCGGCAACGAGCCGTACAGCGAATTCTATGCATCTCAGATTGCAGAAGTAATGGGGCTTAATGCCGTTCATTACGACCTTGAAAACTGGAAGGGTATTCTTGCTTCAAAGTGCAAAATCTTTACCGATATTGACACGGCATTTGTTCCAATAGGCAGATTAATGAAAGAGAACACCTTAAAATCTGCCCTTGATATCTACGATGAATATGGAAAAGAGTTCCGCGAGCAGGTTAACAGTATGCTTGTGTTTGATGCGCTGATTTATAACGAGGACAGACATTTTGGTAACTTCGGTCTGCTGCGTGATAATCATAGCGGTAAGGTCATTGCGCCTGCGCCGATTTTTGATAACGGCTTATCTCTTTTCAATTTCGGTATGCCTGACGATTTCAAAAACCTTGCCGAGTATGCAAAGACCAGAACGACTCCGTACAGGCTCTCGTTTGAGGACGTATGCAGAGAGGTTATGGGAACGAAGCAGCGAAATCAACTCCGAAAAATTGTTGACTTCAGATTCACAAGGCATCCGTCAATCAATCTTCCCGAAGAGCGATTAACAGCGATTGAAAACTATATCAATGTCCGCGCACGAGAATTATTGTCCTTACCTAAATTGAGATAAGCAGGATGTAAATTCCGGCGGCTCGGGCTGCGGCTGCCGCGCGCCGCGAAATTGTGATTTGCAGTTCTGATCACAATTATGGAGGGTTTTGATTTGATAGTTAGAGAATATACTGAAAACGATTTAGCTGAAATGATAAAAATCTGGAATGAGGTCGTTGAGGACGGCATTGCTTTTCCGCAGGAAGAATTTTTAAACGCCGAAACGGGCGCGGAGTTCTTTGCTTTGCAGAGCTACTGCGGTGTTGCGGACGATAACGGAAGGGTTGTCGGCTTATATATTCTGCATCCGAACAACATCGGCAGATGCGGTCATATCTCAAACGCGAGTTATGCGGTGAGCTCTGCTTGCAGAGGGAAGCACATCGGCGAAAAGCTTGTGCTCGACTGCCTTGAAAACGCAAAACGCTTCGGCTTTAAGATTATGCAGTTCAATGCCGTTGTTGAAAGCAATATTCACGCAAGGCATTTATACGAGCGCGTTGGCTTTGTTCCGCTCGGCGTGATTCCGAAGGGCTTTAAAATGAAGGACGGGCACTATGAAAACATCTGCCCCTACTATATTGAACTGACAGATAATATCTGATTTATAGGCGCCGCATTAATACTGCGAACAAGCTCGGAATTTGAAAAAGAAACAAAAAATGCTTTGTTTTTTTACCCGAACTTGTGCTATAATGAAACAGAAATGAAATGCAAGGCTGTTTTCGTGATAAAATTCCCGAAAATGCAGCTCTTGCGCACCGATTACCCCGGCAAATATTTTTTTAAGTATATCGAAAAACTCAAGAATGAGTTGAGGGGCAGTTATGGAAAAAACTGATACTATTAAACGAAAAATTACATATGAAAAGCTGTTCTGGCTGTTTATTTTCGGCGGTATTATCGGCGTTGTTATGGAAGGCATATTCTGTTTGATTTCAACGGGGCACTGGGAAAGCCATGTTGTTACCCTTGTCGGTCAGTTCAATGTGCTTTACGGTGTAGGTGCCGTTTTGTTTTACAGCATTATTGCGCTTCTTTATAACAAAAAAACCATAACAAAGGTTTTGACGATAACAATAATCGCAACGGTTCTTGAACTGCTCTGCGGTATTCTGCTTGCCGATGTTCTTGGAATGAAGGCGTGGGACTACAGCAACTGCTTTATGAACTATCGCGGTATGATATGCCTTGTTTTCACTCTCGGCTGGGGCTTTGCAGGCTATCTGTTCTGCCTGCTTTTCGACAAAATCGATAATGCGCTTTCAAAAATCAAGAGTAAAAAGTGGAAGATTGCCTGCATTGCGCTTTCGGTTTTTATGGCGGTTAATTTATTGCTTACGGCTATTTCGATAGTTCGCTGGAGCGAAAGGCACTACGGAATTGAAGCAGATACAAAAATCGGAGCGTTTTTCGATGAATCAACACCCGATGACTGGATGCAGAAGCGCTTTATTGAATGGAGCTTCTTGGATAAGCATTAGGGATTCGAACCAAGCAAAACCTTGCTTGGTTCGAATCCCTAATGCCTAACGGTGATAAAGGCGATTTGGAATTGCTTTTCGTTTCACCGAAAGCGCACAGCAAGGGCATTGGCTATGCCGCCTGGTGCGCTGTTGAAAAAATGCATCCCGAGGTTAAAGTCTGGGAAACCTGCACACCTTATTTTGAAACGCGAAACATTCATTTCTATGTTAACCGCTGCGGATTTCATATTGTTGAATTTTTCAATTCTCATCATCCCGACCCGAATGGCGGAAACGATGCCGAGGATGAGTTTTTCAGGTTTGAAAAGATTATGAAATAATGCATGGGGGGCGTTAGCCCCCTTGATTTTCTGATATTGTTTAATAAATGGATTATAAATGTTAAAATGCTAATAATATTTTTGAGGTAATTATTATGAAAATTGCAGTAACATATGAAAACGGAATGATTTTTCAGCACTTCGGAAAGTCCGAAGCGTTTAAATATTATGAAACGGACGAGTGGGGCGATATCGTTGCCGCCGAGGTGAAATCAACCGACGGCAAGGGGCACGGTGCGCTCGCGGAAATTCTGAAGGAAAACGGTGTTGATGTGCTTATCTGCGGCGGTATCGGTCAGGGTGCGCAGGATGCGCTTGCCGAAAACGGCATTGAAGTTTATGCAGGTAACGCAGGCGCAGCCGACGGCATTTTGCTTGCTTTTCTTGCAGGAAAAATCGAAAAGCAGGACGTTAAATGTGACCACCACGACCACGAGCACGGCGAAGGACACGCCTGCGGCGAGCACGGATGCAAATAATATGAGAATAGTTAATTTAATTGAAAACACAGAGGGGAACAGCGGCTGTGCCTTTGCGCACGGTCTTTCCTTCTATATCGAAACGCAGAGCCACAGAGTGCTGATGGACCTCGGTCCGAGCGAGGCGACGCTCGATAACGCCGCGCATCTCGGCATTGATTTGAAAAGGGTTGACACGGTTATATTAAGCCACGGTCATTACGACCATTCGGGCGGTATTATACCGTTTTCAAAGCTGAATAACAGTGCCGTAATATATATGCAGAAGTCGGCTGTCGGCGATTACTATGCGGACGACGGCGAAGAGGCGGGAAACGCGCGTTTCAGATATATCGGTATTGATAAAGAAATACCCGCGCTCTCTCAGGTGGTATTTGTTAAGGGCGACGCAGTGATTGACGATGAGCTTGAACTCTTTACGATTAAAAACAGAAGCCACGAGCTACCCTTTACAAACAAACGCCTGCTGATAAAACAGAACAGCGGATATATCAGGGATGATTTCGTGCACGAGCAGTTTCTCGTTATCAAAGATGGCGAAAGGCACGTGCTGATTTCGGGCTGCGCCCATAACGGAATACTCAGCATTATGGATGCGTACATAGCCAAATACGGCTCTGCTCCCGACGCGGTAATCAGCGGCTTTCATCTTATGGTAAAGCGCGAATACACGGACGGCGAGCTCGGCGAGATAAGGCAAATTGCAAACGAGCTGTGCAAATACCAGTCAAGGTTTTACACCTGCCACTGCACGGGAATTGCAGTGTATGATGAAATGAAAAGCATTATGGGTGAGCAGCTGCAGTACATACATTCAGGCGATGAAATATATTAAACAACAAAGGCGACGGTTTATTCCTCCGTTGCCTTTGCTTTTGCGTTGTGGTATAATAAGGCACAAAAATCAGCATTACGGAGAAGTTTAATATGGAACTTAAAATAATAGATTACGATTTAACAGTCTGCAAGGTTGCTTCTGTTAAAAATATTGATTTGAAAAAGGACTTCTTTTTCGTCGGTAAAACCGACGAGGAGATATCGCTTGTATGTGCAACGGAGGATGCTCCGTCAAATACCGTAGAGCGCGAAGACGGCTGGAAAGCCTTTCGTATTCAGGGCGTGCTTGATTTTTCACTTATCGGTATTCTTTCAAAAATATCAACTGTTCTTGCCGATAATCAGATAGGCATCTTTGCCGTTTCAACCTATAACACGGATTATATTCTTGTAAAAAACGAAAACTTCGATAAGGCAATAGCCGCACTGAAAAACAACGGATATGAAATAGATTAACAATATGAGTATTAAAAGCAATTACAACCATACGATATATGCAAGCTATATCGGCTATATCACGCAGGCTATCGTAAATAATTTTACGCCGCTGTTGTTTTTGACGTTCTCCCGTCAGTTCGGGCTTACGCTTGATAAAATAGCGCTTATAACCACGGTCAATTTTGGCGTGCAGCTAATTGTGGATTTTCTTTCTGCAAAGGCGATTGACCGTATCGGATACAGAACTTCCGTTATCCTTGCACATATATTCTCCGCACTCGGACTTTGCGGACTTGCCGTCATTCCCGATTTGATGAAAAACAGCTATGCTGGCATTCTTGTCTGCGTCGTATTGTATGCCATCGGCGGCGGTATTATTGAGGTAATGATTAGTCCGATAGTGGAAGCCTGTCCAACGGAAAGGAAGGAAGCAGCGATGAGCCTGCTTCACTCGTTTTACTGCTGGGGACACGTCGGCGTCGTAATCGTTTCAACGCTGTTTTTCAGATTTGTCGGTATAGGGCATTGGCGCATTATGGCAGTGCTCTGGGCGGTCATCCCGATATTAAACGCCGTCTATTTTTCGCAGGTGCCTATATATTCCATCACGCAAAATGAGAAACCGATGCCGATAAAAAGCCTTATCCGAAATAAACTCTTCTGGCTGTTTATTGTGTTTATGATTTGTGCGGGCGCTTCTGAGCAGGCTATGAGCCAGTGGGCTTCAGCCTTTGCAGAAGCAGGGCTCGGCGTATCAAAAACGGTGGGCGATCTGGCAGGACCCTGCACCTTCGCCATACTTATGGGAATGTCAAGAGCGCTTTACGGAAAATTCAGCCACAGGCTTCAACTGGAAAAAGCGATGGTGCTTTGCGCGATTTTGTGTATAGCCTCTTATCTGCTTGCAACGCTTACCAAAAGTCCCGTCACCGGGCTTATGGGTTGTGCGATATGCGGCTTTTCGGTGGGCATCTTCTGGCCGGGCACGTTCAGCCTCGCCTCTTCAAGCCTGAAAGGCGCAGGCACGGCGATGTTTGCATTTATGGCGCTTGCGGGCGATATAGGCTGCTCTGCAGGACCGACGCTCGTCGGTTTCATATCAAAAGCGGCAAATGACAATCTGAAAACAGGACTGCTTACGGCAATCATTTTCCCGATACTAATATTAATCGGAACATCATTTCTGAATAGTAGGACGAGGAAAAGAATATGACAGATATAAAACTTGTGCCGCTCACTTTGGACGACAGGGAACAGTTTATAACCGATAATCAGGAGCCGTATATGGAACGCGACCCCGACGAACAATTCCCCGACGGTATGTTCCGCTTTGAAAAAGTAATAAAGTAAAACTGCAGAAAGGGCAGCGGGGATCCGTTGCCTTTGCTTTTGCTTTGTGGTATAATGAACACGATAATAAACTTATCATAGGCTACGGCGGTGTAGATAAGTATTATAAATAACAGTTAAAGGAATAAATTATGTTTTCTTTCTTGAAAAAAGAAGAAGTGAATACTTCACGCCTGTACAATCTTGATTTGCTTAAGGCGCTGGCAATCGTGGCTATGATTCTCTGCCACAGTGTGCTTATGCTCGGCGTGCATCATAAGGGATACGAAAACGAGTTTCTCTATTGGTTCGGCGACGTTTTGCTTGGCGATTATGTCGCCGTTGCTCATGCGTTTATGTTTGCGATGGGCGTTGGTTTCATTTTCACGAAGGCTAACGCGCCTGCGGACTATATGAAACGCGGAATTAAGATTTTTCTGCTCGGTTACGCGCTGAATTTCTTTCGTTACGGCGTCTATGCATTAATTGACGGAGCGATTAGCGGTGCGTTTGATTCTCATACGCTCGAAGCGTTATTCGGCCCAGATATTCTTCAGTTTGCAGGACTTGCAATGATTCTTACGGGCATACTGAAAAAGCTCAGGATGAACGAAATACATATTCTGCTTATTAGTATTGTTATGTCCGTTGCGGGCTCTTTCATTGTTTTAATCGATACGGGAAACTACATCGGCAATCTTCTGCTCGGGCAGATTATCACCACAACTCACGATACTTCCTGCTTTGCGCTGCTGAACTGGTATGTTTTCGTAGCATTTGGTATGGTGTTCGGCGCAATTATACGCAGGGTGGAGAATACGGACGTTTTTTATAAAAGGCTTTTGGTTATATCGGGCATTGCTTCGGTAATCTATATCGTGTTGACTTTTAAGATTGGAGTGCTTTTCTTAACAAAAGACAACTTTTATTACGCGGTCAGCACCGCCGAAGCGCTCGGACTTCTTTGCACCGATTTGTTCCTGCTCTCGGCGTTTTACTTTCTTGTTAAGAAGTTTGGAACTGAAAAGTTCGGCGTCGCGATTGAAATGAGCAAATACCTGACGGTCATATATATTATTCAGTGGTGCATAATCGGCTTTGCGGACAGCATTTTCGGTTACGTTTTGGAATACAACTTCCCGTATTATGTGATTTATCCGTTTGGTATTGCGCTGAATTTTGTATCGTTTTATTTGGCAAGATGGTGGAACAAACATAAGAAAAAGACTATCAAATGATTAATGCTTTTTTGAACACTGCGTGGGGAAAAGAAAGAGTGGATAAAAAGAATATACCGTTTACATTGGAAAAATTATGATTTGCGCACAATTTCTATAATTATCAACAAGGAGGAAAAAACAATGAAATTTGCAGTAAGATACTACACAAGAACAGGCAACACAAAACGCCTTGCCGAGTCCGTTGCCGAGGTGCTCGGCGTTGAGGCATTACCAATCAGCGAGCCTGTAAGCGAGCAGGTTGACTATCTTTTTCTCGGCAATTCATACTACGCATTCAATATAGATGCCCAGGTTAAAGATTTTATTCGTTCGCTTGATAAGAATATGGTTGGCAAAATCGTTAATTTCGGCTCGGCAGCCATGCTCAATTCAACCTATAAAAAGGTTAAGGCAGAGGCTGATAAAGTCGGCATTGCTATGGAAGAAAAGGAATTTCACTGCAAGGGCGAGTTCAAAGGCGTTCACAAGGGCAGACCGAACGACGATGACTGCAAGGCAGCAGCCGATTTTGCAAGGAAGTTTTTATAAACCAAAGCGTAATAACGGGCAGCGGAAGTTCGTTGCCCGAACTTTGAATTTTAAATAAAAAGAAAGAAATATGTTATATGGAACTGTTAAAGCTCTATCATACAAGCAATATTGAACTGAAAAATCCCGATGTTAATTACGGCAGAAGAAATGCCGATTTCGGCGGCGGCTTCTATCTTTCAGACAGCCGTGAGTTCGCACAAAAATGGTCGGGCGACAGAAAGAGCATTGTTAATGAATATACTCTTGATTTAACCGGGCTTAAGGTAAAGCATTTTTCGCTCGATGAGGAATGGTTTGAATATATTTTAAATAACCGCGCAGGCTATCCCGATACATTAAGCGGAATAGATGTTGTTATCGGTCCTGTTGCAAACGATACGCTTTACGATACATACGGAATAATAACAAGCGGACTCGTCAGTAAAGAGGATTCATTAAAGCTGCTTTTTGTCGGCAAGAGATATATTCAGTTTAATATAAAAAGCGAAAAAGCGGCGAGTAATCTTAAATGGGAAAATGCAATTCATTTAAGCGAATCGGATATTCAAGCTGCAAAAAGCGTTTTGAAGAAAGAGGAAAACGAGTTCAGGGAATCCTTCTGGAAGGTGCTTAAAGAGCTTGATAATTATTCTGAAATTGAAGAAATATTGAGTTAAGAAAAACGAGGAACTGCAAATGCAGTTCCTCGCTTCAGACTGTCGACAAAGGGCATAACCGCGCCTTTGATTGCATTAATAATGCAATTCTATTGTAGGGAACGACGACCTCGGCGTTCCGCGTGCGTGCACTCTATAATAATTATTGAAAAACCCCGAGAACATCGAGTTCTCGGGGTTTTTGGCGCTTTTTGTTTTTTGTGAACAAGCGGTACCTTTGTACAGCAATGTTCACAAGAAAACAAAATTCTGCACCTTTCTCGAAAGTCTGTCAGCGTTTAGGCATTAGGGAATCGAACCCAGTAAGCCTTAAATTGCATATTTCACGCCCCTTTTTCCGCTTTTTGTTTTACC
>SVQE01000077.1 GCA_015065505.1 Oscillospiraceae bacterium | reverse complement strand
TTGGAGCGGGCGCCAGACCCTCTGTCAGCTACGCTGACATCTCCCTAACAGGGAGTGCCTCAAGGGGAAGGTGTGAGATAAAATACACCAAATAGTATTATAATATAAATAAATATAGTTTGCAAGATTGATAATAATGTGGTAATATAATTTTAATAATTAATATATGAGGTTACTATGGATAAAAACAGTTTTGAAATAGAAAACAATATTGATAATATGTCGCAGAACGAAATAGACCCGAAGCTTCGTTTTGACGCTTTCACCGCGGGTATGCAGGACGGCGGTCTGCGCTCGGTAAGCTCTATTTCCCTGATAGTTTGCTACATAATTGCAAATATTAACGGCAGAGTTACTGCCGAGAACATAACGCAAACAATGGATGAGGGTATGTTTGCAAATCATTTTGAGGTTGCAGACGCAATTTCAAAGCTCAAAAAAAGCGGCGTTATCACCGAAAGCGAGGACGGCGCACTGAGCCTTATTAATGTTTCAAAAGCAAATATTGAGCTTATTGAAATGGATTTACCCTTAACCGTTCGCGAAAACAGCATTAAGCTCTGCCAGAAGATTATAGCAAAAGAGAATTATAAAAGAGAAAACAGGGTTGAAATTATCGAAAAGGACAAGGGTTATATAGTTAATCTGAATGTAAGCGATAAGGAAACCGATTTTCTTTCGCTCAACCTCTTTGCTTCAACAAAGGAGCAGGCTGAAATGATAAAGGAAAAATTCATTTCAAATCCGATTAAGGTTTATGAAACGCTGATAGACGCGATATTTGATAATAAATAAAAACAAAAACCGTGGACGAATCCACGGTTTTATTTTTTGTATTATTCTTCTGTTGCTTCAGCAGGAGCCTCTTCAACGGGAGCTGCTTCTTCAACTGCTGCAGGAGCTTCCTCAACTGCAGGTGCTTCCTCTGCGGGAGCTTCTTCAGCTGCAGGTGCTTCTTCAACTGCAAGCTCGGGGATAACTTCTGTCTCTTCGGGCTTTTCAAGAAGCTCTTTGATTGAAAGAGAAACTCTCTTCTTATCAAAGTCGATGTCAATAATCTTAGCCTGAACAACATCGCCAACCTTAAGAACATCCTGAGGAGTCTTAATTCTTTCCCATGAAATCTGGCTTATGTGAATAAGTCCGTCAACTGTGGGAAGGATGTTTGCGAATGCGCCGAAGGTTGCAAAGCTAACGATTTTAGCGTCTACAACTGTTCCAACGGGATAATCTCTCTTGAGAATCTCCCACGGATTATCTTCAATCTTTCTGAAGCCGAGAGAAATCTTTCTTGTTTCCTCATCAAGCTTTTTGATTGTTACTTCAACAACGTCGCCAACCTTAACAACCTCGCTGGGATGCTTAATTCTTGACCATGAAAGCTCAGAAATATGTATCATTCCGTCGATTCCGCCAAGGTCTACAAATGCGCCGTATGATGTTAATGATTTAACTGTTCCTTCAAGCTTCATGCCTTCTTCGAGTTTAGCCCAGGCTTCTTCCTGCTCAGCCTTTCTCTTAGCGTCGGCAACAACCTTGATTGAACCAACAGCTCTTCTTCTTGCAGTGTTAACATCGATAACCTTGAACTGAACCTCGCAGCCCTTAAGAATATCGAGTTCCTGATTTCTGGGAAGACCTGTTAATGATGCAGGAACAAATACTCTTGTTCCCTTTGTTGTTACAAGAACACCGCCGCGGATAACCTGAGTTACAACACCGTCAAGAATCTCGTCTGCTTCTTTAGCAGCAACGATATCGTCCCAACCCTTTGTTGCGTCGAAAAGACGCTTTGAAAGCTTAAGAACGCCATCCTGATCGTCTGTTTTCATAATAACGAGGTCGATTTCGTCGCCGATTGCAACAACATCTTCACACTTAGCAACAGGCTCTGCGCTTAAATCGTCGGCAGCAACAACACCTGTTTGCTTTCTTCCGGGAACGTCAACATAAACCTCTGTGGGTGTGATGCCAACAACTGTTCCCTTAACTACTTTTGAGTTTTCGTTTTCCTTAAAAGACTCGTTAAGCAGTTCTTCAAAGGACGCCTCACCATCAGCAGATGCTTCGACAGCAGGCGTGTTTTCAGCCGTTTCAGCGATTTCTGCTGTCTCCACAACTTCTTCAGTTTCGGCTGAAGTTGTTTCAACTTCCTTTTCTTTAATTTCTTCGGACATGGATTTGAGTACCTCCTTGATAATTACCGAGGGTGTCGAAGCCCCGGCAGTAACACCAACAACATCAAAATCATCAAGATTTATGTCTTTGAGCTCCTCGGCTGTTTCTATAAGAAAAGTCGGGCAGTTTTCTGAACAAACCTCTTTGAGCTTGCATGTGTTCGATGAATGACGCCCGCCGATAACAAGCATTGCATCCGACGATTTTGAAATTTCGGATGCTTCGTTTTGTCTTTCGGACGTAGCATTACATATTGTATCAAAAATTTGACAGTTTGTACATACCTTTTTTATAATTTTCTTGCATTTTTCCCATTCTTTTTTAGAAAAAGTTGTTTGACAAACACAAATGCACTCAGAGTTTTCGACACATTTATTCTCTTGGATAATTTTTAGTAATTCTGTCTCATTTTTGAAAACAAAAAATTTGCCTTTACAGTATGATGAAATGCCCAAAACCTCGGGATGTTTTTCATCGCCTGCGATAAAAACGGTTGTTCCTTCGTTTTGTTTATCAACGATTTTATGTATTTTTTTAACAAAGGGACATGTTGCATCAACATACTCGGCATTCATATTTTCAAGCTCATCAATGATTTGCTTCTGAACGCCGTGAGTTCTGATAACAAGCTTATATCCGTCCTCAAGCTCCGACGGCGCTTCAACCGTTTTAACTCCCCTGCTTTCAAGGTCGCTTACAAGCTGCGCATTGTGAATAATAGGTCCGAGAGTGCTTACCTTTTCGCCTTTTTCAACCATATCATAAACAAGCTCAACAGCTCTGTTTACGCCGAAGCAGAAGCCTGCTGTTTTAGCAAGATTAATTCTTTTCACAATCTGCCTCCGCTTCTGCCTGCCACAAATTCTGAACTCTCTGCATAACAAGATTTGCCGCAGCTGCTGCGTCATCGGAAGTGAAGTTCTCTTTATTGGTTCCCATCTCCTCGGGAGTTATGAGTTTACCGTAGGAAACAACAATCCTTGATCCCACCTTAATCGGACCGGGAGAATAAATTGCTGCAGGAAGAACGCTTGCGCCCGTTTCCTGTGCGATAATTGCAATTCCCTTTTTTGCTTCGCCGGGCTGAGGGACGCCGTCTTTATCCTTTATTCTTCTGCCCTCGGGACAGATAGCCATAACATGTCCCTCGTTAATGAGCTTCATACCGTATTTTATAGCTGAGTTATCACCCTGACCTCTTTTAACCGGGAAGCCGTGCATATGAGTGATAAACCACGCTGCAAACGGGTTTCTGAAAAGCTCCGCCTTAGCCATAAAGTGAAGCACGGGCATTTCTCTCGGATATCCCACAAACACGGGGTCAATAGCGCAGGTATGGTTTATTGCAACTATGTATTTCACATCCTCCTTTTTACCGGGGATGTTTTCCTTGCCTCTGAAGGAGAGTTTGTAAAACGGCTTAAAAAAGGGCTTTGCAATAACCTTGAGCACGCTGTACATATGATAGTTTTTAACTTTTGAATAATTAAACTCTTTCATCAGATATTCTCCTTGACTATGTTAATAATTGCCTTGATTGACTCCTCGAGATTAAGCTCGGAGGTATCAAGAAGAACGGAATCCTCGCTTGGTTTAAGCGGTGCAATCTCTCTGTGTGAATCCTGATAATCCCTTTGATTAACATCTGCAAGAACATCCTCAAACATAACGCTCTCGCCCTTTTCAATCAATTCATCATATCTTCTTTTCGCTCTGCATTCAGGAGAAGCAAAAAGAAATATTTTAACATTGGCATTCGGAAGAACAACTGTTGCAATATCTCTTCCGTCCATAATAACATTGTTGTTCTTTGCAATATCTCTCTGAAGGTCGAGAAGGAATTCGCGAACCTTGGGTATTGCCGAAACAGCGCTTGCACCCATTGAAATTTCGGGTGTTCTGATTAATGAGGAAACATCCTCGCCGTTAAGAAAAACAGCCTGAACGCCGTTAATGTATTTTAACTCAACCTTGATATCGCTAAGCATATCAATAATCTTATCGGTTTCCCCGAGAATGCCCTTTCTCTGTGCGCCGAGCGCAACAGTTCTGTAAAGAGCGCCCGTATCTACATAGATGTAGCCGAGCTCTTTTGCGGCAGCCTTGGCAACCGTGCTTTTGCCTGCGCCTGCAGGACCGTCGATAGCAACATTAATCATAGTAATTACTCCTTTATTCAAACACACCTCATCCACCGCAAGCGGTCCCCCTTCCCCTCAAGGGGAAGGGGTGAGGTTTTTATATACTATTTCCGCAAACATAGCCCGTTGAAAAGGCTATTTGCAGATTGAATCCGCCCGTATATGCATCAACATCAATAACCTCGCCTGCAAAGTAGAGATTATCAACAAGCTTTGATTTCATAGTTTTCGGGTCTATTTCCTTAACATTAACTCCGCCAGAGGTTATAACCGCCTCTTCAATAGGTCTGAAATCGGTTATATCAACGGTGAAATTCTTTAAAAGATTAACAAGCCCCATTCTTTCTTCCCTTGTTATCTGATTGCATTTTACAGAGGGCTGAATGCCGCTGAGCTTAACAATCGTCGGAATGATTTTATTGGGCAGAAGCTTTGAAAGAGAGTTGATAAAATCCTTGTTTTTATTCTCTTCAAAATCCCTTTGAATGCGCTTATCAAGCGTTTTTTCATCAAGCGCAGGCTTGAGGTCGATAACAAGCTTATAAGCCTTATCCCTCGGCTTATCCATATGGGCGCTCGCCGAAAGAATAACGGGTCCGCTGACGCCGAAATGAGTGAAAAGCATTTCACCGAAATCGCTGTAAATTGTTTTATCGCCGTTCATCAGCTTAATGTTTATGTTTTTAAGTGATAAGCCCTGAAGGCTCGGGATGAAATTATTGGAGCACACAAGGGGCACAAGCGAGGGCTTAAGCGCCGTTACCGTATGCCCTGCCGCCTTTGCAAAGGCATATCCGTCGCCCGTTGAGCCCGTTTGCGGATAGCTTTTTCCGCCCGTGCAGATTGCAAGTGCATCGCACTCAATTCTTTCACAGTTATCAAGAATAACGGCATTAATATGATTGCCTTCAATTTCAAGCGCTTTAACGCTTGCGTTAATTATTCCAGCGCCGCTCTGCCTTGCATATTTAACAAGCGCATCAACGATATCAACAGCCTTATCTGATACGGGAAAAACGCGGTTTCCCCTTTCAATTTTGAGGGGCACGCCGAGCTCTTCAAAAAGAGCCATTGTGTCGTAGGGCATAAACGAAGAAAACGCCGAATAAAGAAATCTGGGATTTCTCGGAACATTTGATATCAATTCGTTTATATCAAAGCAGGCGTTAGTAACATTACATCTGCCCTTGCCCGTTATCATAACCTTTCGTGCAGGGCGCGCGTTCTTTTCAATAACGGTTACATCGCAGCCCCTTTTTGCGCTGACTGCCGCTGCCATCAAGCCCGATGCGCCGCCGCCGATTATTAAAACTTTTTTCTTATCCATAAATAATTATTATATATTAAGAATCTTCTTCTGTCAATTGTTCGCTGAGCGTCTCCCACTCGGTATACAGCTCTTCTTTTAAAGCTGTTAATTCATCAAGGCGATTTGTGAGTTCAAGCAATTCCTCATAGCCTGCACTTTGCATTTTTTCTTCAATTTCAGCAGTTTCAAGCTCAGCCTCTTCAATTTCCTGCTCGCATTTTGCAAGCCTTGTTTTTGCCTTTCTCAAAGCCGATGCGCGCTCTTTTCTGAGGAGATATTCATTAGGCTTCTTTTCCTTTTTAGGCTCTGCTGATACACTATCGGATGCTGTTATATTTTTCTTTTTCTCTATGTATTCATTATAATTTCCGAGGTATTCGGTTACACCGTTCTGATTAAGCTCAAGCACCCTTGTTGCAAGCTTATTGATAAAATATCTGTCGTGCGAAACAATGAGCATAGTTCCGCTGTAATTAAGCAAAGTGTTTTCAAGCTCTTCCCTTGAAAAAGCGTCAAGATGGTTTGTAGGCTCATCAAGCAGAAGGAAATTAAACTTGCCGAGCATCAATTTAAGCAGTGCCACCCTTGCTCTTTCACCGCCCGAGCATTCTGAAAGGTTTTTGAAAACCTCCTCGCCCTTGAACAGAAATGCCGCAAGCGCCGAGCGAACAGCGGTTTCAGTCATTGCCGGGAAGGACGACCATATTTCCTCAATAACGGTTTTCGATAAATCGAGCTTTGCCTGAACCTGGTCGAAGTAACCGGTGAAAACATTTGCACCGAATTTGAAATAGCCCGAGTCTGCGCCGTAGTCCTTCATAAGAATTTTAAGAAGGGTTGTTTTGCCGCAGCCGTTCTCACCCAAAAGGAAAACGCGCTCGTTTCTTCTTATGCCGAAGGTGGCATTTTCAAATATCTTTTTATCGCCGAAGGATTTTGAAAGCTCGCTTACATTCAGCACCTCTTCACCGCTGATGAATTTTGGCGTAAAATCAAAGCGTATTCTTTCAACCTTTGAATCGGGAACAACAATCTGAGCCTTCAGCTTTTCAAGCCTTTTCTCTTCACTTTCAGCTTTTTTGATGCTTTTTTCCCTATTCCACTGTCTTTGCTGAGCAATTATTCCTTCAATTCGCTCAACTTCCTTCATATCGTTTTCGTATTTTTCCTCAATGGCTTTCTGCTCGGCTTCCTTCTTTTTGAGAAAAGCAGAGTAGTTGCCAATATACGAACGGCATTTTCCGTTTTCAATTTCAACGGTTTTATTGGTTAATTTATCAAGAAAATATCTGTCGTGTGAAATAATAAGGCAGGCGCCCGAAAAGTCCTTTAAAAAGCCCTCAAGCCATTCAAGAGCATTCAAATCAAGGTGGTTAGTCGGCTCGTCGAGCAGAAGGAAATCAGCCTTTGAAAGCAGAAGCTTTGCAAGAATCAGCTTTGATTTCTGACCGCCCGAAAGCTTTGAGGTTGGCATATCAAAATCCTTTTCAGAAAAGCCGAGACCAAGCAGCGCGGAACGCGTTAGGCTTTTATATGTCAGACCTCCGTCACGGGTGAAAGCATTTGTTAAATAGTCCTGTCTTTCAATGTTCTTTGCCTGGTCGCCTATTCCGTTTTCAAGCTTTTTTGAAATATCTTCAAGCTCTTTTTCAATTTCAATCAATTCATCAAAAACTGAAATAAGCTCGTTATAAACGGTTTTGTTTTCAGAGCAGGTGTGCTGCTCCATATATCCGATTTTAGCATTTTTTGAAACAAAGCAAGCGCCCTCGGTTGGCTCGTAGTCGCCCGTTATTACTTTAAACAGCGAGGTTTTTCCTGCACCGTTACAGCCGATTAAGCCCACTTTTTCCTTTTCCTTGACATCAAAAGAAACGCCTTGAAAAAGCGTGTTTTCCCCGAAGGACAGTGTTAAATTCTGAACGTCAAGAACTGCCATAATTTCTCCATAACTAATTGAACAATTTATCTTTTCTATTTTACATCAAAACTGCTTGAATGTGAAGTAAAAATTTGATATTATTTATTTATAAATAAATTAAATGAAAGGCTGAATTATGGAAATATTAAAACTGAACCCCGTTTTTAAGGATTATATCTGGGGCGGAAACAGATTAAAGGATGACTACGGATTCAACACAGGCTTTGATAAAACCGCAGAAGGCTGGATGCTTGCCTGCCATAAGGACGGAATGAACACCGTTTGCGGCGGTGAATTTGACGGCAAAACGATTCAGGAAATTTTTGATGAAAAAGGGCTTGAAGCCGTTGCAGGAAAAAACTGCCTTAAATTCCCCTACTTCCCTGTTTTGATTAAGCTTATTGACGCATTTGATAATCTTTCGGTTCAGGTTCATCCCGATGATGAATATGCAAGAAGGGTTGAAAATGAATTCGGCAAAACGGAAATTTGGTATGTGCTTGATGCAATAGACGGCGCAGAGCTTATTTACGGCTTTAAAGAGAAGATTTCATCAGAAGAATTTAAAAACGCCATTGAAAACAACACTCTGCTTGACAAGCTGAACAGCGTTAAGGTTAACAAGGGCGATTTATTCTTCATTGAAGCAGGCACAGTGCACGCAATCGGCAGGGGCGCGCTTATAGCTGAAATACAGCAGAATTCAAACTGCACCTACAGGGTTTACGATTACGGCAGAATCGGCAAGGACGGCAAGCCGAGAGAGCTTCATATTCAAAAGGCTATTGATGTATCTAAAACTGAACCGCCGAAATATGATATCAAACCTCAGGGCGAGGAAATTTCAAACGGCAAAAACATATCCCAGCTTCTTTCAAAATGCGATTTATTCACCGTTAACCGCTACAAGGTTGCAGAGGAAATCACACTTAAAACAAATGAGCTCAGCTTCAATCATATTCTTGTTATTGACGGAAACGGCAAGATTGAAGGAAGGGATGCAAAGAAGGGCGATTCCTTCTTCGTTCCCGCAAACTACGGCGAATATAAGGTTAGCGGAAATATAGAATTTCTGGTAACCGAAATATAAAAGAATAAAAACACCCCTTAAAGCCAACACTATGCTATAAGGGGTGATTTTTTATGAAAATTATGGACAGAATCGCTTTGATTCTAACAATTATCGGCGGAATAAACTGGGGACTCGTTGGCATATTCCAGTTTGATTTAGTTGCCTGGATTGGCGGCGGTCAGGACGGAATATTTGCAAGAATTATTTACACACTTGTTGCCCTTTCCGCAGTTTGGTGCATCAGCCTTCTTTTCAGAAATAAAGCACTTGAAGAATAAAAAAAATCCCACAGATGTGGGATTTTTTTTATTAGAGTGGAGTGTGGAGAGTGGAGTTTGGAGTTTCGGGGCGCGAAACTCGCAACGCGCAACTACGTATACAGGGGTCTGACCCCTGTATACGCTAAGGTGTTATTGCAGCGGCGCGTCGAGGGCGTCGCGCCCTACAAATTCGTTAAATGATATGAATACTAAACCTTCGGCGCATTTCCGCAACGACCAACGGTTCCCAAAATTTGTTTCGGCTTGGAGCGCCGACAAATTTTGACCGTTCGGCAGTTCTTTTTGTTCGCTTCATCTGCCACCGGCAGCGCTCGCAAACGAACCCCC
>SVQE01000076.1 GCA_015065505.1 Oscillospiraceae bacterium | reverse complement strand
TGGTGAGACAAAAAGCGGAAAAAGGGGCGTGAAATATGCAATTTAAGGCTTACTCGGTTCGAATCCCGAATGCCTAAGGGCGAAGCCCTTCCGAAACTCCACTCTCCACCATCCAAACTCCAAAATCAAAAGGAGATAACTATGAAACCTTTTAGTTTCTATCTTATTACCGACCCTCATTATTTCAAAAATTCTCTCGGTGCAAGAGGCGAGGCGTATGATGATTTTATGCGCTACGAGCAGAAATGCTTTGCTGAAACACAGAGCATAAACGAGGCTGTTTTTGATTATCTTGAGGGCGCAAACGAAGCTGATACTCTGCTTATTGCAGGCGATTTATCCTTCAACGGCGAAAAGGAAAGCCATATTGAATTTATAAAGCACCTCAACAAGCTCAGGGAAAGCGGCAAGAAAATCTATGTTGTTACCGCAGACCACGATTTTAAAGAAAGTCGCGAGGATTGCTTTTGTATAGACGAAGAGGGCTGGCATCATCCCGAAAACACGCCGAGAGCCGAGCTCTTTGATATGTATTATGAATTCGGCTTCAAGGATGCCATTGCAGTTGATAAACAGCATCTTTCGTATGTTGCACAGGTTGCTGACGGCGTGCGCCTTTTAGCGCTTAATAACGACGGTCCCGAAGGAGGCGGACGCTTCTTCGACGATAAGCAGCTTGAATGGATTAAAGAGCAGTGCCAAAAGGCAAAGGATGACGGACAAATGATGTTTGCAATGAACCATTATCCGCTTATCCCGGGTCAGCCCATATTATCCGTTGTTAAAACCTCGTATCAGAAGCATTCCTACGATGTTTTAACTCTGCTTGCGGATATGGGCGTTCACCTTGTGTTTACGGGGCATATGCATAATCAGAGCATTAATGTTATGCAAACCGAAAAGGGCAATAAGATTTATGATGTCTGCACCGGCTCCATTATCGCAGACCCATCTGTTATCCGTCATGTAACCATTGAAAGCGAAGATACTGTTGATATTAAAACAATCCCTGCACCCGATTTTGACTGGGACACACAGGGAAAAACCTGCACGCAGTATTTGAAGGATTTGTTTGATAATATGATTCTCAACACACTCGGTGATATGGCAACCGACCCCGAGAGAGTTATGCGTAAGCTTGGTATGGGCGATAAGAAGAAAATGAAGCCGATTATCAAGCTTGTCGGAAAAAGGCTTAATAAGGTTACAATAGGTCATCTTTGCAGAGTGCTTTGGATTAAATGCGATAAAAGCATAAGAAAGAAGAAGCTTAAAACCTTTGCCGCAGACCTTGTGCGTCAGGTATTTGAGGGCAACCAAAGCTTTAAAGAGGGCACACCTGAGGGCGATGTTTTCCTTAAGTTCATAAAGAAAATAAGATTTGCGCTTAAGAAAATCAATGCAAAGGGCTACGACGGCAAGCCCGTTGATATCTATGAAGCCCTCAAAAACTCAGCAGGCAATTACGACATAGACGACTATAACGCAGTATTGAAACTGAAATAAGCTGCGAGCCCCGAGTGCCGAGTTCCGAGTAGTCGGTTTCTCGCTTCGCTCAATCAATAACTTGTTTGATGCAATTATATTAAACTGAATAAAAAAATATAAACGGCAGATAATAGCTTTATGAACAATTTATTCCTGAGGCTGAAAAATCTGCCGTTTTATTTATCTCTTGCTTTCATATTCAGCGCATTAACGCTGCTATTCATTAATACATTAACCCTTATTCCGTCAACTCAGATGGAAAAGCTTTATGCAGGTGTTAATTCTGCTGTTACTTTTCTTTTTGCCCTTGCAGCAGGCGTTATGATAAACTACCGCGTTTGCAAAAACACAAGGAAAGCGCTTGCAGCAGGCTTTTCACTTTTGCTGTTTGATGCAGTTCTTTTCACGCTCTGCGGTGTTCATATAAGTTTTTTGCTTTCAATTATTCTTTCCCTTGCATTTTCATTCATAACAGAAAAGCTCAGCCTTATTAATGCTTTTGCGGTATGCTCGTTAATCAGCCTTGCAATCGCGCTCGGTCTTGGACTAAGCTATGATTTATTGCTTTCGCTTCTTAAATCCTTTTGCACTCAGATGAAGGGCAGGGGAGCGATAATCGGGATGATTAATAACGCCTATTCACTTGCTTTTTCAGAAAATCTCGCAAGCCTTTTCTATAATAATGACTATTCGGGAACGGCATATGTTAACGGCGAAATTGTCAGCGGTGTTACAAATATTTTTAAGGCTCAGGGCGTTGCAGGCGACAGCGTATCAAGATTTCTTACGGGAAAATATTTCGTAAATATTTTCTTGAGTCTCGGAATATTTGCGCTTCTTTTCAATAAGCTTGAGGATGAAAAGAAAACCGCCTTTTCGCTATGCTTTGCACTCGGCGTTATCTTCGGCGATGTTCGGCTTTTTGCGCTTTTTGTTCTTGTTTATAACCCGATTATGTATCTCGGATACCTTGCGCTGATTATTGTTTCATATCTGACAGCCTATCTTCTTGATATCAGAATTGCATATGAAAGAGCAGGCTCAGTTTTTGAATTGTTCAGGGATTTTGACAAGCCGTTTTATTTCATTCTTGCAGGTGTTGTTTTAAGTATTCTCACATATTTTCTTGAAAGTATAATCATTTCAAAGGTTGATTTTTCAGGCAGAAAAATTCTGCCCAAGGAAGTAAGACAAATTGTTAAAGCGCTTGGCGGCGAAAGGAATATTGAACGGGCTGAAGAAGGCATAATAACGGTTACAAACCCGAATTTAATCAACATTCTTTCCCTTGATTGTGAAATAAAGGGCGATAAAGTAACCCTTCTTCCCGATGATTTTGATTTGATATACCGCTTTTTCAAAATATGATTCGCGTGGTTCGTGATTCGTGCCTCGTGATTGGAACTTGCCACGAGTCACGAACCACGCGCCACGAAAAATAGTCTTACCGCCTCTACGGTAAGACTATTTTTATTTACTTGATTTTTAAAATTAAATGTATTATAATATATGTTGGTTGAATTTTCGATATTGGGAGTGATTGTTTGGCAATAGCTACTTTTAAGAGATATGAAAAAAAATATCTTATAACAAAAGAAAAGCTTGATGAAATAATGCCCATTCTGCTTGAATATATGGACCTCGACCCGTTTTGTATCGGAGGAAAGGAATATCGCATTTACAGCATTTATTACGATACTCCTAACCACGATATAATAAGGCAGAATTCATCAAAGCCCGTTTACAAAGAAAAAATGCGAATACGCTCGTATTACGACAGAAGCGACCCCGAGGACACCGTATTTATGGAGCTTAAGAAAAAGAGCAACGGTGTCGGAAACAAGCGGCGAATTAAAATTAAGCTAAAAGAAATTGAGCCGTTTGTAAACGAGGGAATACTTCCCGAAACGAAGGATTATCTTTCAACTCAGGTTGCAAAGGAGCTTCAGTATTTTCTGAAAATGAACAAGGTTCGCCCTGCGCTTTATGTGCAGTACGACAGGCTGGCGCTTTTCGGCAAGGAAGATAAGGATTTCAGAATGACCTTCGACAGAAATCTGCACACGAGAAGAAATAATTTTGTTCTCGGCGAGCAGCCCGAGGATGAATGCATCCTGCCTGAAAATACATACATTATGGAAATAAAAATTCTCGGCTCAATGCCGCTTTGGCTTTCAAAGCTTCTCAGCGAACACGAGCTATACAGCCGAGGTTTTTCAAAATACGGCTCGGTTTATAAGAGAGATGCCGCAGAGCATAATCTCACTTACGAGCTGGAAGACATTAACGGAAATAAAATTGATTTTAATGATTTCGAGGAGGAAAATTAAATGAACGAATTTTTTGATTCAATTATGAACAGTGACTTTGCATACGAAATGCAAAGCGGCGGCTACGCAAGAGAGCTTAATTTCAGAAATGTTTTAATAGTTGTTTTGTCCGCTGCATTACTTGGTCTGGCAATCAGCCTTGTTTACTTATTCACACATAAAAAAGAGGGTTATTCACAGGCATTCTGCGTTTCTCTTATTTTACTTGCACCAATCGTTGGTATGGTTATTTTTGTAATCGGTAACAATGTTGCAACAGCATTCTCACTTGCAGGTGCATTTGCACTTGTTCGTTTCAGAAGCGCGCCCGGCGACCCGAAGGATATTGCATTTGTTTTCCTCAGCGTAACAATGGGCTTAACCTGCGGACTCGGCTACTGGATCTGGGGCGCAGTTGCAACCTGCTTCTTAATTATTATTATTCTTATTCTTCACTTCACAAACTATGCAGGCAAGCATAAGGAAACCTGCGAGCTCAGAATAACAGTTCCCGAAACTCTTAACTATGTTGGCGCATTTGATGAAACTCTCAGCAAATACACAACCTCTTATAAGCTTAAGAGAGTTAAGAGCGTAGACTTCGGCGCACTCTTCGAGCTCACCTTCAGCGTAACGCTTAAGGATTCAAAGCAAATCAGAGAAATGATAGACGATTTAAGAGCTATGAACGGCAATCTTAAGATTATGCTTGCAACAGAGGAAAGCAACGTAAGAAGCTTCCATTTCCAATAAGAATCAATCAAACCTATCAAGGCTTCCCCTCGGGGGGGAAGCTGTCAGCGTAAGCTGACTGATGAGGGGGCTTTAAATTATCGAAGTCCCAAACATTTTCAAAAGAAGAGAAATAATTATGGTAAACAAAAAATTAATAGCAATAATGCTTTGTCTGAGTTTGGTTGCAGCTCTTTGTGCCTGCTCGCTGACAAAACCTGCATCAAAATCGAATACGGGCGATGACAGCACGCAGTCAACAACAGCTGAGAGCGAAACCAAGGCAGAAACCGTTTCGGTTGAAAGCGAAGAAATATCCTTCTATGACGCAACGGATAGTAAGGGTAATTCTCTTAAGCTTTCGCCCATCTATGATAAAGACGGTAAAACGGTTGTTGCAGCATACATAATCACTGCTTTTGATAAAGATGCAAATCCGCTTGATGCAAAGGCATATCCGCTTTTGAACAGCGTTGTTGCGGCAACAAGCGGTGAAAAAAGCATCAGCTTAACCGAAAATGCCGAAAAGCAGCTTATCAAGATTGAAACATATGCGGATGCAAGCGGCAATATTATTGCAATTCAGGATATAAACGATATTAACAAAAACAATAATAAAACCGAATTCATCAAGCTAACCAAGCAAACGAATGATAAAGGCTCGGTGCACTATCTTCTTACAAACGAGGTAATTGAAATCAAAGAAGAAAAGGGCAAAAAGGTTGCAGTTGAAAACGGCAAGAAAACCGAGGTTAAAAAGGTTGATTCAAGCAATAAAACCGTTGCCAAGAAAACCGAAAAAGACACTGCTTCAACCTCTGAAAAGAAGGACATTGATAAAAAGCAGAGCACTACCAAAAAAGGTGATTCTTCGGGCGGCGATTCTTCGGGCGGTGATTCCTCGGGTTCTCAGACTGCCGAGGAAAAAACCTATATGAATATTGTTCTCAAAAAGAACGGTAAAGCCTCATCCTCTGCCCCAGGCGTTGAATGCAATCAAAACGAGGTTATAATCAATAACCCCGGTGATTATAAAATAACCTCCGAAACCGATGAATGGCATGGCGGAATCAAGGTTAAGCTCAAAAACGATGAAGAGGCTGAGCTCAGATTTGAGGATGTTAATATTTCCTATAACAAGGGTAATATTGTTCAGCTTATTGATGAATCCGATAATTCAGACAGAAGCTTTATCGAAGCCGAAGCAACTGCAGGAACGGTTGCCGATGATGCGATTGAAGAGCTTGCCGAAAGAACCTCTGCGCCAAATGTAAGCCTTGCATTCCCGACGGGAACAACAAGCACATTTGAAAACACCGCAAATGTTTATACCGGCGTTATCTATAACGAGGCAAAGCTCACTTTTAAGGGTAACGGTAAGGTTAACCTTAAAGCAGCAGTTAACTCAAACAATGTTATTTCATCATCAAAAGCCATAACCGTTAAGAATGTTTCAATGTATCTTGAAACTGCCGCAGCAGGCGTAACAAGCAAGCTCGGCGGCGCAAAGGGCATTTTCTCCTACGGTAAGGTTAATCTTGAATCGGGCTCGCTTACAATTAATTCAAACGGCGATGCAATTAGATGTGATGAATATAACCAAATCGGCGGAACTGCAAACATAATTTCTTCCGCATGCGACGGCATTGATGCCGATGACTTAATTTCTATCAGCGGCGGAACAATCAAGGTTAAAGCATATGAAAAAACCTCTCTGAAGGTCAGAAGAGTTAATAATCAGGACAGACTTGAATCCTATGAAGCAGCAGGTCAGAGCGTTGCATCTTCATTTAAAAAGACCTGTATACGAGAGGGCAAGTCTGACGGATTTGAAATCAACGGCGGAACAGTTATCTGCGAAAGCTATAAGGTTTCAACTCCGAGAAAATCAAAACAAAAGGTAATTATCTGCAAGGCTTCAAAGCTTGTTAAGGGCAGCGCAGAAGAAAGCAAGAAGGCTGTTAAATGGAAGATAGACGGCGTTGCTTCTTCCGAAAACAGCTCGGTTAAATATTTCTATTCTTCCTCGAAAGTAACTCAGAAGAATTATAAAATACTTGCAGACGGTAATGAAAAGGAAACCACATGGAAATGGGCTGATAATGTAGGCGTTGCCAAGGTGGTATCCTCAACAACAGTATAACTGCCTAAAAATCCTACTCAAGTTAGAAGGCGAAAAAATGAAAAAAGCCACAAAAAGATTAATATCAATATTGCTGACACTTGTAATGACTATAAGCGTTTTCTTTGCTGTGCCAACAACAACCGAGGCTGTTTCAACTCCGGGCGACCTTGAAAGCGCAGGGCTTCAGTTCTGGGCTGACCCCGAAAACAGCATTTCTGTTGATGAATTCAATCAGTTCATTTCAAGCAGCAGTAAAACAACAATGACGGGTGCAGTCGGTGCGTATAAAAGAAGCACTTCCTCAAATTACTATTATCTTTTCCTTCCCAGTAATGCAGACTGCAACAATCTTAAGGTTTGGTTTACCGCTGCAACAGCAACTGTTAACGGACAAACCATTGTCAGCGGCCAGCCAACGGATGTGTTCAAGGATATTGATGAGGGCGGCTTTAAACAGGACTACACCCTTAAGCTCAATTCAAATACTTATAGTCTTGTTGCAATGAAATCGGGCGATGTAGGCTCAATTTATATCGACACAAATTCGGGTTCAATCAAAAGCATCAACGGCAGCTCGGACCACAGCGTAAGCGAGGCGGGAACTGTTCTTGTTGTTAATGCAGATGGCGAGGTTGAATACGACGGCGATATGGATAGCCTTAAAGGACGCGGTAATGCAACCTGGAGCACCGGCAATAATAAAAACCCCTATGGCTTCAAATTAGCTCAGTCAACAAGTCTTATGGGGCTTGGCAAGGGAAAAAAATGGGTTTTGCTTGCCAATAAGAATGACAGCAATTCACTCATTAAAGACCAGCTTATATACGACTTTGCAAAATACATAGGCATTAATTATCAGCCAACCTGCCGACCTGTTGACTTATATGTTAATCAGCAGTATTACGGCTCGTATCAGCTTTGCGAAAAGGTTGAAATTAAATCGGGAAGAGTTGATATTAACGATTCATATGAAGCACTTGAATTAGCAAACGGAACAACCGACCCTGAAACAGGAGCTGTTATCCCTGCAGAGCTTGAAAAGCTGAGTAATTTTGAAACCCGTGTTTACAATCTGAACAATGTCAGGCAGACTATGACATCCGGTTCAAACGCTTTCACCCATTTGGTAGGTGCAAGAAGATACAGCGGTTTTGCAAGGTCCAACCTTGAAACCTTATCAGATTTGAACGACCCCGATGACATAACGGGCGGTTATGTTTATGAGCTTGAAATCTCTCAAAGATGGGGCGAAGAAACAACGGGCTTCTGTGCATATAACCGCCAGGGCTGGGTTATAAAGAGCCACGATTATGTAAGCAGAAATATGGCAAACTATAGTTATGATTTGCTATATGCAATGGGCTCATCGGTTTATAACGGGGGAACAGTTCCCTCGGGTGAAACAACAACAAACTGTTCAAGCCTTACCAGCACTTTATACGGCTCTAAATCGATAACTAACCCTGCGCCTGCAGAGAAATACAGAGGAAAGCGCTGGAGCGATATTCTTGATGCCGATTCTGCAACAAGGTATTATTGGACTCAGGAATTTTTCAAAAATCTCGACTCATCAACAACCTCAACATATTTCTATAAGGATTCCGATAGCTTTGATCCAATGGTTTATGCAGGACCTGTGTGGGACTTTGACGAGGCGCTCGGATACGATAAAAGCGGCAGCAACCGTTGGGGCATGAGCCTCTCAAGCACTGACGGCTGGTATGCAAAAAACACAAGAATCTATCGTTGGAGAACGGGCGATTCAAACACAGGCTACACAAGCGACTCCCAGTCTCCGCTCGGCTTCTATGCTGCGCTTGCAACAAACTGCTATGATTTCGATTTGATGGCTAAAAGTGAGTGGTATTCAAATATATCACCTGCCATTGATATTCTGCTCGGAAGAGAAACCGACCCGAGCGGCGTTCTGAAAAGCACTGCAGAATATGCAAACACAATGCAGAAATCGGGCACAATGAACAATGTTCGCCAAGATGTAAATAACAGCGGCGAATATAATCCTGATACGGTAACAAGCGGAATCAACAACTGGCTTTCAAGCAGACAGAACTGGATTACTAACCAGCTGGGAACAGTTTCTGTTTATAATTGCACTGTTGATGCAATTCCCGACCAGACCGTAACGGGCAAGGAAATTAAACCTGCAGTTAATGTAAGCTATAACGGCGTTGCTCTTACTGAGGGCAAGGACTACACAATTTCATATTCAAATAATATTTCTGCAGGCACTGCGACTGTATCAATAACCGGTATCGGCTACTATACGGGCGCAAAGACCGAGCATTTCACTATTAAGGCAGGCAGCCTTGTAGGAGCAAGCGTTTATATCAGAGATGGCGCATATAAGGATGAAGTTCTCACTTCGAGAATAACCGATGCAAATAATAATGAAATTAACGATTATGTTTCATATCAGTGGTATGCCGATAATGCAGCCATAAGCGGTGAAACAAACAGCGAATACACAGTTAAGGAAAGCGATGCAGGCAAAACCTTAACCCTTAAGGTAACGGGTGACGGCATTAATCTTGATGAAGTTACCATCACTTCAAATCCCTGCACCGTATATCAGGGTGAAAAGCCCGATAACTATACCGAAACTCTGGCTTCGTGGGAATATAATTATATTGCGGATTCATCCGATATTGAAAATGCAGACCAGACGGGTGAAACCTAC
>SVQE01000075.1 GCA_015065505.1 Oscillospiraceae bacterium | reverse complement strand
GGTTGTTCCGTTATGGGGCGATGCAAGCGCGGTTATGCTGTTTATGTAATCGGCTTTGCCACCGGTGAACAGCGGTGAAATATCGTTTTCATCGGTTGCTTTTATTTCCGCTTCGCTTCCGTTTGCCATAAGCTCGCACATAAGGCGAACGGTTGCGCCGCCGAAGGAATGACCTAAAAGGTTGATTTTGTTTTCGCTGTCCCATTTATCAATTAGGGGATTGCTGCTGTAATCCGTGCCGTATCGAGCATGGCTGCAGCGTTCGCTGTGCTCTTTTCCGTAATCAACAACGCTTCCCGTAAGCTGTGCATAAAGCTCGCAAGCTCTGTCCCACGCACTGCCGTGGGGCGCAACCGAGGCGCTTACGCAGTTAAAGCCCTGCTCGTTGAGGTATTCAATTAAATCGCCCGTTCTCATACCCCAGTACGGCAGATATTTATTCTGCTTGTCGTAGCTGCCCCAGCCCGAAAGACCGTGGCAGAAAACAAAGGTGTAATTCGTTTTCCACTCATCGCTGTTAACTTTAACTTCAGGAACACTTTTTGAGCAGGAGCAAACAAGAAGAAAAAGCGCAAGAAGTAATGGAATAATTTTTAACTTTTTCATAATACTCTCACCAAAACAAAAATCCCCTAAAGGGTGTGCAACTTAGGGGATTTTTTATGTTATTTCAACGCGTTAACAATGCTCTCTTTATCTGTTAAGCCGATAAAGGTTTCTGCGATTTCGCCGTTTTTGAACACAAGAATTGTGGGTATGCTCATAATGCCGAACTGCATTGCAAGCTCGCCTGCTTCATCAACATCAACCTTGCCAACTGTTACATCGGGCATTTCGTCTGCGATTTCGTGAATGATGGGAGCCATCATTTTGCAGGGTCCGCACCACTCAGCAAAGAAATCTATAAGGCAGGTTTTTCCGCTTGCCAATACTTCGCTGTCGAAATTATCTTCATTAATAACCTTAACCATTTTAATTCTCCTTATTTTTTACATATTTTACTGCACTGAGGCCTGCCTCGGCGCCTTCGTAAACGGCTTTGCAAACCTGAAGAAGTCCGCCCGTTATGTTTCCGCACGAGAAAACCCCGGGAACATTTGTAGACAAATCCTCTTTAACCTTAATGCTGTCGCCGTCAAGCGCAATGCCAAGCTTTTTTGCAAAATCGGCACCGCCTGCAACACCGAGCGCGATAAACAAGCCGTCAAGCTCAAGACTGCTTCCGTCCTCAAAAGCGATTTCACGAATTTTCATATCGCCCTTGATTTCAGAAATTTTCTTTGTTATAACTTCGTATTTATCTGTTTCGGGAGCAGGTTCTCCGTTAGTTAAAATATACACCTTTTGAGCAATATTTTCAAGGTCTGCCGCTTCGCTTAATGCATAGTCGCCGTTTCCGAGCACTGCAACCGTTTTGTTCCTGAAGAAAAAGCCGTCGCAAATGGCGCAATAGCTGATTCCCTTTGCCTCAAAATCGACAACGCCCTTGATATTGGGTCTGAGCTTTTTGTTGCCCGTTGCCATAATCAGCGCCTTGCCTGTATATTCATTATCTGCGGTTTTAACCTCATAATTCATTTCGCCGTTCATCGAAATATGCAAAACCTCTTCGTTTTTAACATCAACGCCGAGGTTCTTTGCCTGGTTGATACCGCCGTTATATAAATCCGTTCCCGAAATACCGCCGTCAAAGCCGTAGTAATTATCAATTAAATGCGCCTTTTCAAGCTGGGATTCACCGTAGTATATAACCAAAACGCTTCTGTTTGCCCTTTTTGCATAAAGCGATGCGGAAATGCCTGCAGGACCTGCGCCTATAATAATTATATCATACATTATAATACAGCCTCAACCTTAGCTTCAATTTCTTCGGGAGTAACCTTTGAGCCGAAACGCTCAACAATGTTTCCTTCTCTGTCTATTAAGAACTTTGTGAAGTTCCAGCCGATTTTCTTGCCGCCTGTCTGCTCAACAAGGTATTTATAAAGCGGAATTGCATCCTTGCCGTTTACCTTAATCTTCTTGAATCTCGGGAAGGTTGTTCCGAATCTCAGTGAACAAACCTTGTTGATGCCCTCGTCATCCTCTCTTGCCTGAAAAGCAAACTGATTGCAGGGGAAATCAAGAATTTCAAAGCCCTTATCGTGATATTTCTTATACATTGCTTCAAGTCCGTCGTACTGGGGAGTAAAGCCGCAGTGTGTTGCTGTGTTTACTATGAGAAGAACATTTCCGCCGTACTGTGAAAGCGAAACCTCTTCGCCCTTTTGATTTAATACGCTGAAATCGAGTACATTCATTTTTTATTCCTCCAAATATCAAATATTTTGTAAAATTAAATTGTGTACAATCTAATTTAATTCCATTATAGCAGATTTCATCCGTTTGTCAAGACTTTTTTCAAATAATGATATTTGCACCGCAAATATCATTTTATCTTGACTATTAATATAATAACAGTTATCATATTTATATATTATATTTATGGAGAAAAAGCTATGCAGGATATTAATTTAATTAAAGAGCAAATCTGCGATGTCTGCCACAAAACATGGCAGCTCGGCTGGGTTGCAGCAAACGACGGAAATGTCAGCGTTAAGCTTGAGGACGGAAGAATTATTGCAACGCCTACAGGCATGAGCAAATCCTTTATCACGCCCGATAAGCTTATCATAATCGACGAAAAGGGCAATGTGCTTGAGGCAGCCGAGGGGCTCAGACCCTCGAGCGAAATCAAAATGCATCTTCGCTGTTATGAAAAGCGTCCCGATGTATTTTCGGTTATTCATGCACATCCTCCGGGTGCAACGGGCTTTGCAGTGGCTCACAAGGCAATGGATATGTATAATATGATTGAGGATGTTGCCGTTATCGGCTCAGTTCCGCTGACACCGTACGGAACACCTTCAACAATCGAGGTTCCGAATGCGATTGAGCCGTATCTTGAAGAGCACGATGTTATGCTTCTTGAAAATCACGGTGCGCTTGCTGTCGGCAGCGATGTTATAACCGCTTTCTACAGAATGGAAAGCCTTGAACTCTGGGCAAAAATTACAATCAATGCAGTAATTCTCGGAGGAAGCTTTGATATCAGCAGAGAGAATATTCAGAAGCTTATAGACCTCAGAGGCTACTACAGAGTAACGGGCAGACACCCGGGCTACAAGCTCTTCAATCCCGATGACGAAACACTTCATAAAAAAGGAGATAATTAATATGCTTAAAGGTATTCCAAAAATTGTATCCCCCGAGCTTTTAAAGGTTCTTTGTGAAATGGGGCACGGGGATGAAATCGTAATTGCAGACGGAAACTTCCCATGCGAGAGTATGGGTAAGAACGCAATAGTTGTTAGGGCGGACGGAAACAATGTTCCCGAAATCCTTGACGCTGTGCTTGCGCTTATTCCGCTCGATCAATACTATGCAACACCCGTTGCACTTATGGAGGTTGTTAAGGGCGACACCGTTCCAACTCCCGTTATCTGGAACGAATACGATGCACTTCTTAAAAAGCACACTCCCGAAAACTGCGGTGTTGAATATATGGAACGCTTTGCTTTCTATGAAAGAGCAAAGAAGGCATATGCAATTATCGCAACAAGTGAAGAAGCGGTTTATGCAAATATTCTGCTTAAAAAAGGCGTAGTGAAATAATAAAAATAAATGGAGGAATAGTTATGATATATCCCAAAATCGGCATAAGACCCGTTATAGACGGAAGATGGGGCGGCGTTAGAGAAAGCCTCGAAGCTCAGACAATGGGCATGGCAAAAGCCGCAAAAGAGCTCATTGAAAGCAATCTCAGATATCCCGACGGAACACCCGTTAAGTGCGTTATCAGCAACACAACCATCGGCGGCGGCGCTGAGGCTGCAAAATGTGCAGACCAGTTTTCACAGGAAAATGTAACTGCAACTCTTTCCGTAACACCCTGCTGGTGCTATGGAAGCGAAACCTTTGATATGGATCCGCTAACAATCAAGGCAGTATGGGGCTTCAACGGAACGGAGCGCCCGGGCGCAGTTTATCTTGCAGCCGTTATGGCAGCATATGCACAGAAGGGACTTCCTGCATTCTCTATTTACGGCAGAGATGTTCAGGACCAGACCGACACAAACATCCCTGAGGATGTTGCAGAAAAAATTCTCCGTTTTGCACGCTGTGCAATCGGCGCAAGCTGGATGAAGAACAAGGCATATGTTAACTTCGGCGGTGTTGCAATGGGTATTGCAGGAAGCTACTGCAATGCAGATATGTTCCAGAAATATTTCGGCATCCGCGCTGAATGGGTTGATATGACCGAAATCATACGCAGAATAACTCTTGAAATCTATGACCACGAGGAATACGAAAAGGCACTCGCATGGGTTAAAGAAAACTGCAAAGAGGGCTTCGATGTAAACGCAGGCAAGGATTTGCCCGAAATTATCACAAAATCAAAGGTAATCGCTCCCGATAAGGATTGGGAATTCATTGTTAAAATGACAATGATTATGCGCGATATCCTCTATGGAAATAAAAAGCTCGATGAAATGGGCTGGCACGAGGAAGCGCTCGGAAAAAACGCATTTGCAGGCGGTTTCCAGGGTCAGCGTCAGTGGACTGACTGGCTTCCGAACGCAGACTTCACCGAGGCAATTATGGCAAGCACCTTCGACTGGAACGGCAAAAAGGCGCCCACACCGTTTGCAACAGAAAACGATACTCTCAACTGCGTTGCAATGATGCTCGGCACACTTGTTACAAACACCGCTCCCTGCTTCCATGATGTTCGCACCTACTGGAGCCCCGAGGCTTGCGAAAGAGTTACAGGCGTTAAGCCCGATGGCGTTGCTTCAAACGGCTTTATTCACCTTATCAACTCGGGCGCAACCGCTCTTGACGGCAACGGCGCAGCTAAGAACGCAAACGGCGAAGGCTGCATGAAGCCCTTCTGGGAAATGACCGACGCTGATATCAAGGCTTGCCTTAACGCAACCGACTGGTGCAGAGCAAATTATGAGTATTTCAGAGGCGGCGGCTTCTCAAGCCACTTCCGCTGCACTGCAGAGATGCCCGTAACTATGCTTCGTGTTAATGTTATAGACGGCATCGGTCCCGTGCTTCAGCTTGCAGAGGGCTACACCGCAGACCTTCCCGACGATATCCACAATGTTATCGATGTAAGAACCGACCGCACATGGCCAACAACCTGGTTTGTTCCGAATCTTACGGGCAAGGGCGCTTTCAAGGATGTTTACAGCGTTATGGCTAACTGGGGAGCAAACCACGGCGTAACCGTTTACGGTCATGTCGGCGCAGAGCTTATAACTCTTGCATCAATGCTCAGAATCCCCGTTAATATGCATAATGTTGATGAGGATAAAATCTTCCGTCCGCACGCTTGGAGCGCATTCGGCACAGAGGATACCCAGTCAGCAGACTATCGTGCATGCGCAACCTACGGTCCGATGTATAAATAATGTCAAGCAGAGCTTGACAATGAATTGCTATTTTGTGCATGAATTGCCTTCGGCATTAAAAGCAATTCAATTCATAAAAAACAAAGCACATTGGAATTTCCAATGTGCTTTTTATGTTATATCATTCCGTTTCTGAGCAGGAAGTTGATATCATCAAGTTTTGATGAGTTTACTATCTGAGTGACTTTTATTTGGTCGTATGCATCTTTGTAAGCCTGCAGAGTTCTGTCGTCAAAGAGCGAGAATGAAACAAAATCAAATGCTTCGGGGTTGTTTTGAATGTATTCCCAAACGGCGCCTACTGCAATTTTTGCCGCTTCTTCAACGGGATAGGAATATACGCCCGTTAGTGATGCACAGGGACGTTCCCTGTGTCGGTTATTTATCTGTGCCAAACAGTGTTTTCGCCGCCGCTTGAGCTAACAAGATTTTTGCCTTTGAGCGTATACGAAACAGCCGAACCGCCGTATGTTAAGGTAAGCGTTGTTCCGTCAAATTTATAGTCGCATTTTCCGGAATCGGTGTCATCTTCGTCAACCGTGATAGAAACAATCACCTTTTTGCCTGAAAGCTCCATTGAAAGATGCGAGGTGAAGGTGTAGCCTTCAACGGTTTCCGTGTAGTACCAATCGCCCATAAAGTCTTCAATATTTTGGTCTGCGCCTTGGGTTGTTGTTTCGGTTGTGGCTTCGGTGGTTTCTTCTTCCTCTTCTTCCTCCGTATCTGCTTCTTCTGTTGAAGCTTCTTCGGTTGTTGTTTCGTCATCATCAAACGGAGTCATTGGTTTTGCCCACATTGAAAGGTCATCGAAGCCGATTTCGTCGCCGTCCTGCGGAAAATCTTCAAAGGGCATAAACGGGTCGTAATCCCAAATGCCGTCGTCATCGTCAATAAAGCCCTTATTGTGCATTTCCTCTAAATAATCGTTGTATACTTCTTTGAAGAGGTCTTCCCATTCTTCATCGCTTAAAGAGATATCCTCTTCCTTTTCATCAATCTCTTCAACTGTGAGCTCCTCAAACGGCTTGTTGATTTCCTGCACCTCTTCGGTTTCTTCGGGTTCGGATTTAGCGGAGTTGAGGATTTTTTCAACAGCTTTTTCTCCAAAGCCCATATCAAACAAGGTTTCTTTAAGCTCTTCTTTTTCCTTTTCGGTTGCATCGTTATCATCGGCAAGAGCTATAAGCGTTAACTTATCGTTTAACTCTTTAAGCTGAGGAACCTCAACGCCGAAAACTTTAAAGCTTGTTAAATCCATACCGCTGTCGACAACATAGCGAAGCTGTCCCACTGCATCAATGTTTCCGTTTGACCACGCTTCGGGGTTGAAAACGTTAATAAAGCTGACTACGGATATAATCGGGGCAGCCTTTGCAGCGGTGTCCTGAAAAGACTTAGTAACCTGATGGTCCTCGCCGAGAGTCATTGTAAGTGTTGTGTCCGTAACCTCAATTGCGGTGTCAAGTCCGCTGGCAACATAGCCTGCCGCACCTAAAACGCCCATTGTTCCGCCTGCGGAAGCAATGGTTGCCGCGGTGAATCCTGCAACCTTGCCGGCAGCTTTTGTTTTCATAAGAAGCTTGTAGGTTGCATCGTCGTAGCCGGCATCCAAATCCGCTTTACCCTTTAATATTTCGTTTGCCATTTCAATGGCTTTATGTGCGCGGTTAACATCGGTTTTGAGGATTTTTGCAAGATATGCGTTTTTCTGACCAACCTTTGCGTGTTCATAAATACGGTTGATATATTCAGCCCATTCCTTTGCATCCTCAAACTTTTCCATTCTGTATGTTGTTTCAGCGTTTGCAGTTATCAGAAACGGATTATTCAGCCCGAGCATTGCCTTTGTGTTTTTGTAATCCGTTGTTCTCTCAATATGTGCAAGGCGCTTTGCCGTGAGATATGAAGCGGAGCAAAGAACATCCGCGTCATTACAAGCCTTTGCCCATTCCTCGGCAGCAGCTTTTATTTCTTTTGCATTTGCCTTATCCTCACAAAGGCGATAGAATTTTGCCTCTTTAAGCATTGAACGCAGCTGAGCCTGAATTGCAAGATTCGCAATCGCGTTAACACACTGCGTTTCCTTGTTTTCCTCAGGCAGCGTTACGGTTGCAACCAGACCGGAATTACTGTCCGTGCTCTTTTTGCAGCCTGCAAACACGGTTGCAAGCAATACAACTGCAAGCAGAATTGAAATTAACTTTTTCATATTTTTAACTCCTATTTCAGATTTTCGCAGTGTGAAACAATAAAATTATAAACAAATTCAAAATCCTCGGGTTGGGCATAAACACGGTTATGGTTTAGTATTTCGTTAACCTTAATCAGCTTTTTGCGCCGATAGGGTTTAACCTTTTTTACCTTTGAAAATTCGGTATACATTTCGGTGCGTGAAGCGCCAAGCCCTGCGCTCATAGTTGAAAGACTGCCCGATGCAGCGCCGGCAAGCGTTGTTGCCGCTGCGATTTTTTTTGATTTTTTCGCCTGAACATCGGTCTGACGATGATTAACGCCGTGCTCGTCCATTTCAAAAACAATGCAGTAGTATTTACCCATAATGGCGGCATAAATAAAATAGCTCAGTGCGGAGATAACAGTCATACCGAGTGTGATATATAAAAACACCCGATAGTTTTTTAAGTTTGTTACCGAATCAAAGCCCCAGCGCACAATATCCGAAATAATTCCTATTGCAAATATTGCTGCCAAAGAGAAAAACATAACCTTCCAGATGAGCCAATAAATATCAAGGTCTTTAAAAAGATTAACATCATAGCGCCAGCGATATTTTCCGTCATCGCATAAGGCAACCCTTTCGGTTGCAACGCTGTCCCAATACTTATTATCCATATACGTATCCTTATTTCAAAAGCGGCACATTGCATCTGCTGCATCTGTCGTTAGTAACTTCATTATGCGTGCCGCAGGCAACGCAAACAATATACGGTGCATTTGCTTTGTCATAGAGTTCATAAGGAAATGCGAACTGCGGATGATATTTGAAGCGTGCGCCGACGGGAAGATAGTTATATGCTGCAACAATACCTCTGTCGGTTTCAACAATCTTCTTTTTCTTGCCGTCATCGGTTTTTGCATAGGTGATATATTGGGTATAATAAGAAGTGTTGTCATCATTGCTGTGTTCGGCACGTTCGCGTTGCTTTTTATCGGTAACAACCGCTTCATAGCTTTTTGAAGAGCGTGATTTAATTGCACTTATAAGCGTGCAGATAAGGAAAACAAACGAAACAAATCCTCCCGCCATTAACGCCTGATTCAACTCCATTTTTTCCGTAACAAGGCTGTAAACAACAAAGCCGATAAGCGGAAGCGGAATAATCAAGAAAGCAAAAAGCTTTCCTGCCTTTTTGTTTTTCTTAACAGCCGCAAGGATTTCGGGGTCGTTAACACGCCGTGAAAAGCCGGGGGCAATGCTCGGAGCGCTGTAAAAGCTGTTGAAGCTCGGATTGGTTTCCTGATAAGGCTGAGCAGCGGGCTGTTCAGCGGTTACGGGCGCTCCGCAGCTGCCGCAGAATTTTTCGTTTTCATTAATTGCGTTACCGCAATTCTGACAGTACTTTGACATATAATCTCTCCTTTATAAAAATAGGGCAGGGTATTCGCTGATTATATATTAACATAAAGTCTTTGTTAAGTAAAGCAGTCATAAATGATTTAGTTTCGTTTCGAATCCCTTAAAATGCCAAAAGAGCAGATACCCATTTAGGTATCTGCTCTTTTGGCGTCCCCGGCGAGATTCTCTTCTCAGCTATCGAAAGGATTCATATGAAGAGCGTTTACCCGACCAACGTCCTCTTGGCAGAGGCGGCAGACCCTTTTGTCTGCTACGCAGACATTTCCCCTAGTAGGGGAATCTCCCAAAATTTGTTTCGGCTTGTAGCGCCAACAAATTTTGACCGTTCGGCAGTTCTTCGTCCAAAGATAATCCGCGATTGGAGCATATCGTGTTTAACGATATGCTA
>SVQE01000074.1 GCA_015065505.1 Oscillospiraceae bacterium | reverse complement strand
TTACAAGACGCTTTAACACAGTATTTGTGAAAAAGGGACGGGCAAAACCTTGCTTGGTTCGAATCCCTAATGCCTATGTTTAAATGTTATCATAAAAGAAATAAAAAATCAACCGAAGAAAATCTGAAAAACCCTTGACAAATATAAATAACCGTAGTATATTGTTGTTGGTTAGAGAAGTCTAACTGATTTTTTGACGCATCAGTTAAACATATCTAACTATTATTTCAAAGCATAAGTTAGTCGAATCTAACTGTTTAAGGAGGGAAAACCATGATTCCGCTTTGTTCACTCGGCGACGGAGAAAACGGCATAATAAGAAAAATCGGCGGCAAACCCGAGGTTAAAAGGCATCTTGCAGATATCGGCTTCACCGTTGGCGATGATGTTTGCGTTATAACCGAGCAAAACGGAAATATTATTGTAAAAATTAAAGAAACAAGAGTTGCCATAAGCAAGGAAATGGCGATGAAGATATATGTTTAAAAATGCAGTATGCATTTAAAATTACGAATTACGAGTTACGAATGACGAATTTCGGTATCTGGCGGTCAATAAGCCCGGGAATTCAAAAACAAATATTCTTGTTTCATTTATTATTGCGATTAAGAATAATATAAATGAAATGAGGGCTATAATTAACCAACAATCTGACTTATTGTTTGAGGTGCGAAGCACCGAGTAACTGCAATTCGTAATTAAAATATAAGGAGGAAAGAAATGACATTAAAGGATGTTAATGTGGGCGAGAGCTGCACCGTTAAGCGTATTCACGGAGAGGGAGCGCTCAAGCGCAGAATTATGGATATGGGCATAACCAGGGGCGTTCAGATTTATGTTCGCAAGGTTGCGCCGCTCGGAGACCCCGTTGAAATAACCGTAAGAGACTACGAACTCAGCATTCGCAAAAAGGATGCTGAATTAATTGAGGTAGAATAATTTTTTTATACAAGAGTTAGACATATCTAACTAAGAAAGGATGAAATATGAGTATTAAAATTGCACTTGCAGGTAATCCTAACAGCGGAAAAACAACTCTGTTTAACGCGCTTACGGGCGCAAATCAGTATGTTGGCAACTGGCCCGGGGTTACTGTTGAAAAGAAAGAGGGAAAGCTTAAAAAGCACAGCGATGTAACAATTACCGACCTTCCGGGAATTTATTCGCTTTCCCCCTACACCATTGAAGAGGTTGTTGCAAGGGATTATCTTATTGATGAAAAGCCCGATGCAATCATAAATATTATCGACGGAACAAATCTTGAAAGAAACCTTTATTTAACAACTCAGCTTGTTGAGCTCGGCATTCCCGTTGTTGTTGCAATAAATATGATGGATGTTGTTAATAAGAACGGGGATAAGATTGATGTTGCCGAGCTTTCGCGTCAGCTTGCGTGTCCTGTTGTTGAAATATCCGCGCTCAAGGGAACGGGTATTGAAGAGGCGGCTGAAGCTGCAATAAAAGCAGCATCGGGCAAGGCGGCTTCGCCTCAACATTCCTTTTCGGGTGTTGTTGAGCACGCTCTTGCACATATTGAGGAACGCCTGCTTCACGATATGCCACAGGCTCAGCAGAGATGGTATGCGATAAAGCTTTTCGAAAGTGATGAAAAGGTTATTGAAAAGCTTAAAGTCAGCAAGGCAGACTTGGAGCATATTGCAATGGATATTGAAGCCGCCGAGGAAGAGCTTGACGACGACGCGGAGTCAATTATAACAAATGAAAGATACATATATATTTCTTCAATAATAAAATCCTGCTATAAAAAAGCAAATAAGGGCAAGCTTTCAACCTCGGATAAAATAGATAAGATTGTAACAAACCGCTTTCTCGGACTTCCGATTTTCGCGCTTGTTATGTTTCTTGTTTACTATATCGCGATGCAGACAGTCGGTTCGGGAGCAACGGACTGGGTAAACGATGTTCTGTTCGGCGAGTGGATTCCGAACGGCGTTTCAACACTGCTTGAAGGCAAAATTCCCGATTGGCTTTTCGGGCTGGTAAACGACGGAATTATCGGCGGTGTAGGCGCTGTTCTGGGTTTTGTTCCGCAGATTCTTGTGCTTTTCGTTATGCTCGCATTTCTTGAAGGATGCGGATATATGGCACGCGTTGCTTTTGTTATGGACAGAATTTTCCGCCACTTTGGTCTTTCGGGCAAATCCTTTATTCCCATGCTTATCGGCACGGGCTGCGGTGTTCCCGGAATTATGGCATCAAGAACAATCGAAAACGAGCGCGACCGCCGTATGACGATTATGACAACAACCTTTGTTCCTTGCTCTGCAAAGCTTCCGATTATCGGCTTGATTGCAGGCGCACTTTTCGGCGAAAGCGGACTTGTTGCCGTTTCGGCATATTTTATCGGCGTTGCCGCAATCATCGTTTCGGGAATTATGCTTAAGAAAACAAAGCGCTTTGCAGGCGACCCCGCACCCTTTGTTATGGAGCTTCCTGCCTACCATCTTCCAACGCTTAAAACCATTCTTCGTTCAACCTGGGAACGCGGCTGGTCCTTCATCAAAAAAGCAGGAACAATAATTCTGCTTTCAACAATCGTTATCTGGTTCTTCCTTAATTTCGGCGTTGAAAACAGCTCTTTCGGTATGATTGAGGATGTTGAAAATTCATTAATGGCTAAAATCGGCAATCTTTTCTCATGGCTGTTTATTCCTCTCGGATGGGGAAGCTGGAAAACCGCCGTTGCAGCCGTTACGGGACTTATCGCAAAGGAAAATGTTGTTTCAACCTTCGGACAGCTTTATCATTTCGGCGGTGAGCTTGCAGAAAACGGCGACGAAATCTGGAGCGCTCTTGCAGCTGATTTCAATTCCTTCAGCGGCAACCACGGCGCACTCGCAGGCTTTTCGTATCTTATTTTCAATCTTCTTTGTGCGCCCTGCTTCGCTGCAATCGGCGCTATCAGAAGGGAAATGAACAACCCGAAATGGACCTGGTTTGCAATCGGCTACCAGTGCGGCTTTGCATATCTTGTTTCGCTTATTGTTTTTCAGTTCGGCTGCTTATTCACGGGCGACATCAAGGGACATATAATAGGAATAATCGCCGCCTTTGCCGCAGCAGCTGCAATCTGCTATTTCCTGTTCAGAAAAAACAAATATGATGAAAACCGATTAACGGTTAAATAATAAGAAAATAATACTATAATTATAAAGGAGGAAAATTATGCTTGAATTTTTGCAGAATAATCTTGCAACAATAATAACACTGCTCGCTGTCGGAGCGCTTGTTGCACTTGCGCTGTTTTCAATAATAAAAAACAAAAAAGCAGGAAAATCCTCCTGCGGCTGCAACTGCAAGGGCTGCCCGAATGCGAAGTATTGCAACAAATTATGATTTATCGCGGAGGCGATAAATCATAATTTGAGTTGCGAGTTTCGAGTGCCAAGTTCAGAGTTTGAGGTATACGACCAACGGTTCCCAAAATTTGTTTCGGCTTGGAGCGCCGACAAATTTTGACCGTTCGGCAGTTCTTATTGCTCCCTTTATCTCCCACCGGGAGCGGTCGCAAACGAACCTCGCTGCGCTCAAACAATTAATATAATCGGAGCGAAGCGACCCGACAACTCGGAGCTCGGGGCTCGGCGCTTAAAACTTAAATTGAGATTTGTGGGGCATCGCCCCTGCAAATCTCAATTTTTTTAAAAAAACTGTTGACAAATTGCAATTTTGGGTATAATATATCCATAGATTAGCACTCGGGCACATAGAGTGCTAATAGCAAGCAAAGCTAAAGAGGGGAGGAGCAGCGATGTTAGGCGAAAGGCGCGAAGCCATCTTAGGTATGATAATTGATTACTATATCAAAACAGGCGAACCGCTCGGCTCTAAAACACTTTGCTCAATGCTTCCTTACACTATCAGCTCTGCAACAATAAGAAACGAGATGGCATTTTTAACGGGCATCGGATTTCTTGAACAAAGGCACACAAGCGGCGGCAGAGTTCCAACCAAAGCGGCATACAGATATTATGTTGATAACATTGTTAAGCTCTATCCGCTGTCGGGTTACGAAATGCAGAAAATCAACGAGGTTTTAAGCATAAACGCTTCCGACCCCGAAAGGCTTCTTGCAAGCGCAGGCGAGCTTCTTTCAGAGCAGACGGGCTGTGCGGCATTTTTCAGCACACTTAAAGACCCGTATGACTGCATTCAGGGAATAGAGCTTATTCCGGCAGGCAATAATAAAGCAATGCTTGTTATGCTCTCTCTCGGAGGTAAAATAAAATCCTCCGTTTGCACGGTTAACTGCCCGATTGACGATGAATTCAAAGAGCTGTTTTACAGCATAACAAAGCAGTTTTTCATCGGAACACCGCTTGTCGATATTGATTTATCGTTCATACAAAGCACGGCGCCGTTCCTCGGAGCAAGAATATTTGATATGCTTCCGATTTTATCCTCGCTGTGTTCGCTTTGCTCGGAAGCCACAAACGGAGTGCTTTCAATAAGCGGCGAAACAAAGCTTCTTTCTCAGGCAGAGCTCGGAAACAGCATTTATAAACTGCTTGTTCTGCTTGCTCAGAAGGATAAGCTTGAAGAGCTGCTGAGCGAATTTGCAAAGGCAAAAGCACCGTCAGTGCTTCTGATCGGCGATGAAAATCCCGTTTACGAACTAAGAAACACTGTAATGGCGGTGCAGAAGTTCAAATATAATAATAATCAGACGGCAACTCTCGGAATCATTGGCTCGCTCAGAATAGATTATGAATCCGTTCTTTCCAGAGTTGATTATATAATGAAAACCGTTGAGAGCTATTTAACTCAGGGAGGTGTTCGATATGAGTAAAAAAGAAAAAGAGGTTCTTGAAGAAGAGGTGAAGGAAACCGCAGAGCAGGAAGCTGCAGCGGGGGAGGAATCACCGCTTGAAAAAGAGCTTAAGGATACAAAGGACCAGCTTTTAAGAACGGCAGCCGAATATGCTAACTACAGAGCAAGAAGCGCCAAAGAAAAAGAGCAGACCTATTCAAACGCAAAAGGAAATGTTATAAGCGAAATTCTTCCTTCAATAGATAACCTTGAAAGAGCGCTTGCTCAGGATAATTCTGATTATGAAGCGCTGAAAAAGGGCGTTCAGATGACGCTCGACGGACTTATGGCTTCACTCGAAAAGCTCGGCGTTGAGCAGTGCGGTGAAGCAGGCGAGAGCTTCGACCCGAATTATCACAACGCAGTTATGCACATTGAGGATGAAGAGCTTGGCGAAAATGTTATAGTCGATGTTTTCCAGAAGGGATATAAAATCGGCGACAGAGTTATAAGACCCGCAATGGTTAAAACAGCAAATTAATGGCTTCGGTCATTTAAAATAAATAATAAACAAACCAACAAACTATATAAAGGAGAAAAATATTATGGGAAAGATTATTGGTATTGACTTAGGAACAACAAACAGCTGTGTATCAGTTATTGAAGGCGGCGAGCCCGTTGTTATCGCAAATGCAGAGGGCGCAAGAACAACACCTTCTGTTGTTGCATTCACAAAGGACGGAGAAAGAATCGTAGGTGCGGTTGCAAAGCGTCAGGCTATCACCAACCCCGATAAAACAATTTCTTCAATTAAAAGACATATGGGCTCCGACTATAAGGTTGATATTGACGGCAAAGCATACACACCCCAGGAAATCAGCTCAATCATTCTTCAGAAGCTTAAGAGCGATGCAGAGGCTTATCTCGGCGAAAAGGTAACAGAGGCAGTTATAACTGTTCCTGCATATTTCACCGACTCACAGCGTCAGGCAACAAAGGATGCAGGTAAAATCGCAGGTCTTGATGTTAAGAGAATCATCAACGAGCCCACAGCTGCAGCTCTTGCTTTCGGTATTGATAAGGAAGAGGACCAGAAGGTTATGGTATACGACCTCGGCGGCGGTACCTTCGACGTTTCAATCATCGAAATGGGCGACGGCGTTCAGGAGGTTCTTGCAACAGCAGGTAACAACCGTCTTGGCGGTGACGACTTCGATAAGAAGATTATGGATTGGCTTGTTGCTGAATTCAAGGCACAGAACGGCATAGACCTTTCAAACGACAAGATGGCAATGCAGAGAATTAAGGAAGCTGCAGAAAAGGCAAAAATCGACCTTTCGGGTATGACAAACGCTCAGATTTCACTTCCCTTCATCACTGCTGATGCAACAGGTCCGAAGCACCTTGAAACATCATTATCTCGCGCTAAGTTCAACGAAATGACTGCAGACCTTGTTGAAGCAACAATGGGTCCCGTTCGTCAGGCAATGAAGGATTCGGGTCTTTCAATGAACGAAATCGATAAGATTCTTCTTGTAGGCGGTTCAACCCGTATTCCTGCAGTTCAGGATGCAATCAAGAAGTTTTCAAACAAAGAGCCCTTCAAGGGAATCAACCCCGATGAATGTGTTGCTATGGGCGCTGCTCTTCAGGGCGGTGTTCTCGGCGGCGATGTTAAGGGACTCCTTCTTCTCGATGTAACTCCGCTCTCACTCGGTATTGAAACAATGGGCGGTGTTAACACAGTTATCATCGAAAGAAACACAACAATCCCCACAAAGAAATCCCAGATTTTCTCAACAGCTGCAGATAACCAGACCTCAGTTGAGGTTCACGTTCTTCAGGGTGAAAGAGAATTTGCAAAGGATAACAAAACTCTCGGTATGTTCCATCTCGACGGAATTCTTCCTGCAAGAAGAGGCGTTCCGCAGATTGAAGTAACCTTCGATATCGACGCAAACGGCATTGTTCATGTTTCGGCAAAAGACCTCGGAACAGGCAAGGAACAGCAGATTTCAATCACCGCTTCATCAAATATGAGCAAGGATGATATTGAAAAGGCAGTTCGTGAAGCAGAGCAGTTTGCAGAAGAGGATAAGAAGAAGAGAGAGGCTGTTGACCTCAGAAATAATGCAGACCAGATGGTTTATCAGACAGAGAAGCTTCTTTCAGAGGAAGGCGATAAGTTCTCTGCAGACGATAAGGCTGCTCTTGAAACAAAGGTTGGCTTCCTTAAGGAAACTCTTAAGGGCGAGGACCTTGATGCAATTAAATCAGCTCAGGAAGATTTAACAAACAAGTTCTATGAGGTTTCTCAGAAGCTTTATTCAGCAGCTCAGGCAGCTCAGGGCGGCGCTCAGCCGGGTCCTGATGCAGGCGCAGGCGCAGCTGGTGACGGCTACACCGATTATACAGAGGTAGATGAAAATTAAGAATTGAAAATTGAGAATTTCGGGTCGCTCCGCTCCGATAATATTATCAACGAACGAATGTGGAGCGTTCCCTCTTCGACACACGGGGACATTCCTCCCCCGACACAGTTTCTCTTTTGAATTGCGTTCGGAGGTGTGTCCCCATGGCGAACGAATTACAAACATACGGAGGGCAGATTAAATGCCTGAAAACAAACGCGATTACTATGAGGTTCTCGGCGTAAGCAAGGGAGCGTCAGACGACGAAATCAAAAAAGCATACAGAAAAACCGCGAAGAAATATCATCCCGACTTAAATCCCGATAACAAGGAAGCCGAGGAAAAGTTCAAGGAGTGCAACGAGGCTTATGAGGTTCTTTCCGACCCTCAGAAAAAGGCTCGTTACGACCAGTTCGGCTTTGCAGGCGTTGACCCGAACTATGGTGCAGGTCAGGGCGCAGGCGGCTTCAACGGATTTGAGGGCGATATCGACCTCGGCGACATTTTCTCCTCCTTCTTCGGCGGAGGCTTTGGTGGCTTTGGCGGCGGCGGAAGAAATCCGAACGCGCCGAGAAAGGGCAACGATATTCAGTCAACCATTTCAATTACTTTTGAAGAAGCGGCAAAGGGCTGTAAGAAATCCATTGATATTTCAAGGATTGAGGATTGCTCACAGTGCCACGGAACGGGCGCTGCCGAGGGAACAAGCGCAACAACCTGTCCCGAATGTCAGGGCAGGGGAGTTGTTAATATTCAGCAGAGAACTGCGTTCGGAATTATCAACACTCAAAGAGCCTGCTCACGCTGCGGCGGTAAGGGAAGAGTTATTGAAACGCCCTGCCAGAAGTGCGGCGGCAAGGGCAAGGTTCGCAAGAAAACAAAGGTTGATATCAATATTCCTGCAGGAATTGATAACCGCCAGGTTGTTAATGTTCGCGGCTATGGCGACAGCGGCATAAACGGCGGTCCGAGCGGCGACCTCAGAGTTGTTGTTAATGTTAAGCCTCATAAGGATTTCGAACGCGAGGATTACGATATCTGGTACAACAAGCATATAAGCATTGTTCAGGCTGCGCTTGGTGCAGAGGTAAGAGTTCCGACTCTTGATAATGATATTAAGTATTTCATTCCTCCCGGAACTCAGCCCGGTGATGTTTTCAAGCTCAAGGGCAAGGGTATTCAGAGGCTCAATTCGGTTGGTAAGGGCGATATGTTTGTAAGGATTATTGTTGATATTCCGAAAGAGCTCACAAAAGAGCAAAAGGATATTCTTATGCAGTTTGATTCTTCTTACACACCGCCGAAAAACCCGCCCAAAAAAGGCTTTTTCGACAAATTTAAATAAAAAGAAACACAGCCATTGAGAAATTCAATGGCTGTGTGTTTTTTGTACTTTTTATTCGCCGATATATTCCGATTCGCTGTCAACCTTTAAAAGCATTGCCCTCTGGAAGAAATCGGTTTCCTTTTCTATAACATCCTTGCCTGCGTCGTCAAACGGGAATAAAACGCTGAAAACATGGGGAAGCTCTTCGCCGAATTCATCACCGTAATCCGAAAGCTCGCACTTTGTTCCTGTTGAAGCAATAAGATTATATGCCTTAACTGTCTGGTCGTGTGCAAGCGAATCGCCGCTGCTTGTTATAAGATAAGTCGGGGGAAGCTGAACGAAACCGATTATTTCGGAAAGGTCCATATAATTATATGTTGCCTTCTCTTTATAATCGCTGCCCCACAAAATCTTGGTGTAAACGCTGAATGCGCCTCCGTCCTTCATATATGAAACGGGCGAGGTGAGAACAAGTGCAGTTACTTCAAGATTTCCGTTTTCAACCTCGAAGATTTCGCGCAATTCTTCACTCTGAAGCAGAGCTGCGGAATAAACTGCAAGCTGTCCGCCTGCTGAATCACCCGTAAGCATTATATTTTCTCCGTCGCAGGGATAATTCTTCATATTCTCGCTAATCCACTTGAGCGCGATTGCAACATCCTGAAGCTGTTCGTTAACCGTAACATCGGGAACAAGGCGGTAGCTCATATTGAAAACAACATAACCCTTTTCGGCAAGTGCAAGACAGTAGTATTCATTCAAATCCTTATCGCCGTACATCCAGCCGCCGCCGTGAATATCAATAATTACGGGAAGCTTATCACCCTCTTTTGTGCCTTCGGGATAATATACATCAAGCATATGATAAATATTGCCGTCGTCTATGTATGGAATATCCTTTTCCTTGTGCAGCGTTTCGGGCGGTGTCTGAACCGCGTGCTTTGCAGCGTCGCCGTCCGAGCAGAAACGCCAGACCATCTGCATAATTCTGATAATGGGATTATGGCGAATGCCCTTAGCGCTGTCGATTTTATATTCAACGGTGTCCGAAATAACCATACCGCCGACCGCGTATCTGTTTTCATCGGTGTCAGAAGTCGGCTTTGTTACAACATTGATAAAAATAACCGCCGCAAGAGCTATTACAAGAATAATGCTAAGAATGATAATTAGTGCCTTTTTACCCTTCGATTTTTTCTTTTTTTCTGCTTTTACCTCGGGCATTATATCACCTCAATAAAAATTTTTTGTCGAATTTATTATATCAAACTTAAAAAAATAACGCAATATAATAATTCTGCCTAGGCATTCGAGATTCGAACCCAGCAAGGTTTTGACCGTCCCTTTTTCACAAATACTGCGTTAAAGCGCCTTGTAAGGCGCCAGCCTT
>SVQE01000073.1 GCA_015065505.1 Oscillospiraceae bacterium | reverse complement strand
CTGCTTCATAATCTGCTCTTGATTCTGCAGTGTAGGTAGCCTCATAATCAGCGGCATTGATTGTTGTGTTATAATCTGCAACTGCTGCGGTGTATGCATCAAAGTTGAGTGCATCATATGATTTATATGAATTTCCGCAAGTGCAGCTGTATGTTGTATAGCCATTTAATGCGTCTGTTGCATCTGTGTGTGCGCCTGCTGTGAAGGTGCAGTTTACAGTCTTTGTTGTTTCTGTGAACTCTGCGCTATCGGTAATAACTGTTTCAGCAGTTGTTACGCCTTCCCATGTGTAAACACTGTGTGTATCGGTGTTTGCAATATGGGTTGCACCTGCTGTGTTTGCAGGAAGTTCGCCGAGTGCATTGCCTGCTGTAATCTGTCTTGCCTCGATTGTTGTTCCTGCTGCAGTCTTGAAGGTTGCAGTGAAGGTTTTCTTAACCGGGGTCTTATAGGTGTTGTAATCATCAACCAAGCCTTTGATTTCAGCTGCGGATGAAGCTAATGCAGCATCATTCGAAACATCAAGCTGATTAACATTGAATCTGATTATTTCTGCAATAACATCATAGTAGTTTGCAAGTGATTCAGCTGTGTAAAGGTTTTCGTTTGCTGTGATAGCATTGAAGTTTGCTTTGAAATCAGCAGAAGAAACAATATCCTTAAGAGGCTTGATGTCAAGAACTCTTAAATCAATATTAGTCTTGCCGTTGATTGTGATGCCCGACCAGTTTTCAATGTTGTTCCATGAACCCTGGCTTCCAATCCAGTGACCGCAGCCGTCAGCACTTGCTTTGAATGTGGGCACTGCAGGAATTGCATAGTAATAATTCTCGCCGAAATTAACCTTTGTAACATCGTAATACATTGTATTTGCAACTGTTATCGGTGAATTTTCAGTGAAATGGCCTTCGCTGTGAGAGTTCCAGCTTCCTGCGCTGATGTCTTCATTGCCGTGACCTGTTACATCAAGGCTGTAGTTAATTTTATTTACGCCGTATGCTTTATCGGACTGTGAATCATAAATATTATTCCAGATTCTGTCGCCCGAGCAAACAAACCAGTCGTGATCGAGATACCAGTCTGCAGCAGTATCCGTAACAATGTAGTTAACACCAAAGTGAACTGTTGTTGCAGAAGCCTGGGTTTTCTGAACCTTAGTAATAAGCGGATAACCTATAACAAGGCTGTCGGAATCGTTAAGATAAACAACTCTGCTTGATGCAGGATAGATGTTGAAGCCGAGCTTGTTGTTTCCGTTAAGTACGCCTTCAAAGTAGTTTGAATCATAGTTTCCGTTTGCGGTATAAAGAACATTTGCTGTATATGCGTCTCCGCCCGATGAGAACTGAATGCCGCTTGATGTTGAAACTAAATTGCTGCCATTATAGGAAGCCATATTTGCCTTTGCATAATCCTCTGAGGGCTTAGCAGCTGTTGCAAATGAAAGCTTCGGTAAACCTGCCCAGATATCTGACCATGTTGTTGCTGCAGGCTCGTTATACATTGCAACAAAAACGATTGAGCCCCAGTTTTCATCAGCTGCTTTATTTAAAGCATCAATAAGAGCCTGGTTTGAAAAGCTGATTGTTGCGCTGTCTGCACTGTAAACATGCTGGCTTGAATAAAGCGGATTGCTCTCAGTAACACCGAATGCTGCCTTATAGGTTGAAGGACCTGTTGTTCCGTAGCCTAAAGAGCTGTCGCGGTAGTTGCCGTTATTGAGATAGTTTGAATAATTGCTAATATCCGCAGGATTGCAGTACCAGAAATCAAGATACTGGTTGGGGATATTTCTGTTATTAATGCTCCAGATATCCTCTGTGAGTGTTGCGGAAGCAACCTCATATCCCTCATGGATAGCCGATAAATCGAATTCCCAGAGAATTGCTGACATATTGTCGTCTCCGCCGTCGTTTGTAATACAACCGTTATCGCCCGAGCCTCTGCTTGAGTTACCCGTGCGAACAAGACCGTATTTAGTCGGAGCTGCATCTGTTACAGTTACAGCTTTTGCACTTGCTGTTAAAGCAAATGTCGGCATCATGGAAATAACCATTAATGCTGAAAGTACGGTTGCTAAAACTTTTTTCGATAATTTCATAATTATCAATCCTTTCAAAAATATATGGAAAAATAGTAATTTTTCTCTAACTATAATATTATATTATATTAAATAATAAGTCAACAATTAAACATTATATTTGTGCAAATTGTCAATGATTTGTAACTGTTTAAACACAAAAAAACCGACTTGCTCGACGCAAGTCGGTTTTTTGTTGAATAACTATTATGCTTATGCTGCTTTGTTTGCATCTGCAGCTCTTTCGAGTGCAAGCTTGAAATCCCTTGTATCCGAGAAGATTTCGTTTGTATACGGGTTCTTGCCCTGCTCTTTTGAGCGCTTGATAATTGCAGTTAAAACAAGAATGTTTACTGCGATTGCTGCAATTGCAACAACTCCCTGTGCCTTAGGATTGGCGTCAGCTGCTGTTAAAACAAGGCTCGGGTCCATCTTTCCGTTTGCTGCTGTTGCGAATTTAGCAACATCGGCATAAACGGTCGGAAGAGTTGTGAACTTTGAGTGGTTCTGGAAGCTCGGGAATACCTGAGCGAACATACACCAGAGCGCAAGCGTATTTGCGCGGTTCTGAATCCAGCCGCCCTTGTTCCAGAATGCATTTGCAAATGTTGGAGCAAGAAGAAGTGCAACACCGCAGTACCATGTGTGAAGAGGAAGATTAAGATATGTATACTCAAAGTTCCAAACATCGTATGCGAGAATGTACATCCAAATCATATCCGGCCAGAGCATATCCTGCTGCTTTTTCTTTGAGGAATAAATGCCGAACCAGCCCGTCATACAGAAGATGTTTATAATACCTGCAAGACCGTTGAGGATGTTCCACCATCCGCCGTAAAGCCATACGCCTTCGGATGAATACCACCAGCCGCCTGCTGCGCTTCCCTGAATATAGGTTCCTGCTTCGTTTGTCCAGCCAACCATACCCTTCCATGCAGATTCAAAGTCGGAAGCAACTGCAATAAGAATGTTGATTGCAACGATTACAAACGGGAAAACCTTAAACCAGTTAACCTTGCCGAGTTTGCCCCAGTGATATTTAAGAATCATGAAGCCAACACAGCCGATTGTTGCAGCATAAAGCTTTGCATAGTGGAACCAGCCGTTCATCTGAACAATGGTTGGATTATCCTTTGCAAAGGTTTCAGCTCCGATATTGATAACAATGAAATAAATTGTAAGCGCAATCGGAATAACAACAAAGCAGAAAATTCCGCCTGCTTTAGTGCGGCGTGCTATTTCATTAGCAACAACGAGTCCGACGAAAACAAGGCACCAGCCGATAATCTGCCAGAGCGACATATCGCCGTAAATTTGGAATAACATACCCATATGTTTTTCCTCCCCTGAATTAATTATTAATGAAGAGTGAAGAGTGAAGAGTGAAAAGTTTATGGCGGGCGCTGCCCGCACCCGATTTATAATCGGAGCGAAGCTCCCCGAAACTCTTAACTCTTAACTTTTAACTCTTAACTTACTATATTGCTTCTATTTCCTTAATCTGCACCTCATTGCCCTGAAGCAGAAATGTGTTTTCGCTTCCGCAATGGGGGCAGATTTTTGCATATTTAACCGTTTCATAGGTTTTTTTGCAATCCTCACAATAGGTTATTGCATCGATTTTTTCGCTGATTAAAACGCTGTCTTTAAACAATTCGTGCTTTTTAACCGCCCATTTCCAGCAATCCTCAAGGTAGCTCGGAATAACCGTTGAAACCTCACCGACCTCAATGGTTACACTCGCCACCTTTTCAAGATTCTGTTCCTTTGCAATTTCCTCAATCGTGTCGATTATATGAAAAACTATACCGAGCTCGTGCATAGTTTAGCCCTTCTTAGCTTCTTTTTTAGCAGCTTTTTCGGCTTTTTTAATCTTGATTTCACGCTTGATGATATTCGGGAAGATTGCCTTGAGCTTATCCTCTGCCTTATACATTGTTGAGCACTCGGGACGCTCTCTGTAAAGATGGATTGCGTCGAATTCACACTTAGTTGTGCAGACTCCGCAGCCTACGCAGCGGTTCGGGTCAACAATGGTTGCGCCGCAGCCGAGACAGCGTGAGGTTTCAATTTTAACCTGCTCCTCTGTGAGCATTTTATAATCATCCTTAAAGCCCTTCGGGTCAACCTTCTTAGTCGGCTGAGGTATCTGGCGGTGAGCTGTGTCGTAGCTTTCAAGAACAATATTATCCTTATCAAGCTCAACATAGTAACGCGGATTTCTGCCTATTGTTAAGGTTGAATGGGGCTGAACAAAGCGGTGAATCGAAATTGCGCCCTCCTTGCCCATTGCAATAGCATCGATTGCAAAACGAGGTCCTGTAAACGCGTCGCCGCCGACGAATACATCGGGCTGTGCGGTCTGGAAGGTGAAGGTGTCAGCCTTTGCGGTGTTGTTTCTGTTAAGCTCAACAGCAGTGCCCTCAAGCAGACCTCCCCACTCGATTGCCTGACCGATTGAAAGAATAACGCTGTCGCATTCAACGGTCATTGTGTCATTTTCATCATAAACGGGTGCAAAGCGGTGTTCATCATCAAAAACGCGCGTGCATTTTTTGAATACGATTGCCTTAACCCTGCCCTTTTCATCCTTGAGGATTTCCTTCGGTCCCCATGAATTGTTGATTGAAACGCCGTCCTCGAGTGCTTCTTCAATTTCATCCTCGGAAGCAGGCATCTCTTCCCTGCTTTCAAGGCAGAACATCGAAACATTTTCAGCTCCGCAGTGAACGGAAACTCTTGCAGCGTCTATGGCAACATTACCGCCGCCTACAACAACTGCGGTTTTGCCGATATCGTAAGCCTCTTTTTCAGCGGCTGCGTGAAGAAATTCAACAGCAGTTAAAACGCCCTCGGCATCCTCGCCGTCAACGCCTGCTTTTCTTCCGCCCTGAGCGCCGATCGCCATATAAAATGCCTTGTAGCCCTGATCGCGAAGCTCGTTCAGAGTTATATCCTTGCCAACCTCAACGCCGCATTTGATTTCAACGCCCATTTCTCTGATTATATCAATCTCGGCGTCGATAACCGCTTTTTCAAGCTTATAGTTCGGAATACCGTAGCGAAGCATTCCGCCCGGCTCCTCGTTCTTTTCAAAAACTGTTACATTAAGATAACCCTTTTCGGCAAGATAGAATGCACACGAAAGTCCTGCAGGACCTGCGCCGATGATTGCAACCTTTTCGGTGAAGCCCTTTTCTCTGTCGAAAACGCCGTCAACGGTTATCTTCGGGATAACCTTCTTCGGAATAACCCTTGTTTCGTTTGCCATATCGCGGTGAGCGAGGAATTTCTTAACATCATCGATTGCGATTGCCTCGTCAACCGTACCCCTTGTGCAGGCTTCCTCACAGCGCTTGTTACAAACATGACCGCATACTGCAGGGAACGGATTTTCCTTCTTGATAAGCGCAAGCGCTTCCTCGTATCTGCCCTGAGCAGCCATTTTGAGATAACCCTGAATTGCGATATGCGCAGGGCAGGCTGTTTTACACGGAGCAGTTCCTGTTTCGTGAGTATTTATGCGGTTTTTATCGCGGTATTCCTCCTCCCACATTTCTGGTCCCCACTTGGTTTCATCGGGGAGCACCTGACGGGGATATTCAATCTCACCCTGCTTTGTGCAGAGCTTCTGACCGAGCTTGAGCGCACCTGCAGGGCAGTGCTCAACGCATCTTCCGCAGGCAACGCAGTTTTCTTTCTTAACCTTTGCAACATAAGCGCTTCGGCTCATATTCGGGGTGTTGAAAAGCTGCGAGGTTCTTAAAGCGTAGCAAACATTAACATTGCAGTTGCAGATTGCAAAAATCTTATCTGCGCCGTCGATATTTGTTATCTGATGAACATATCCGTTTTCCTCGCCCTGACGGAAGATTTCAAGCGCCTGCTCCTTGGTTATGTAGTGACCGCCCTTCTTGGTTTCAACAACATAATCAGCCATATCGCCTATTGCGATGCACCAACCCTCGGGGTCATCGGCACAGCCCTCGTCGTAGGTCTGCCTTGAATAACGGCAGGAACACGGAGAAGCGGCATATTTGCCCTCATATTTATCGAGCCAATAGGATATTTTTTCAACATTTATTGCCTCGTTTTCCATTTCGATTGCCTTTTCAACGGGAATAACATGCATTCCGATTCCTGCGCCTCCGGGAGGCACCATCGGAGTTATTTTCTCAAGCGGAAGCCTTGTCATTCTTTCAAAGAATCTTCCGAGCTCGGGATGCTTATCAAGCAGCTCCTTGTTCATATTTGAAAACTCGCCGGAGCCGGGTACAAACATCGGAAGAACCCACTGCTTTTCGTGCTGCGGATTTTCGTAGTTCCACTCAATAAGTCCGTTTTCGCTCATTTCGTCGAGCAGCTCTTTAAGGTGCTCGTCGGAAATATTCATATTCTTAACGAGCTTTTTCATATCATCCCATGTTCTCGGGTGGCGCTTTTTCATTTTAAGCGCAACCTCAGCCATTTCGTCCGTCGGACAAATGGTTGCAACCGCCCAGTACTCAGGGTCCTGCTTGGTTATTTTCTGCGTTCCGAGAACAATCTGAACACGGTCGGTTATCATCCTTCCGAGCTTCATAATCGGCTCACGAACAGGGATTGAATCATCATAAGTCCATTCGGGTGCATAGCCTAACAATTTATCTGCCATAACTGTTTCCTCGCAATATATTCTTTCATAGAATTACTCCATTGTTAATATTTTAACATTTTATTATAATATAGTCAATATATCAAATATTAAATAGAAATAAATTATAATTTTAGTTTCAAGTGCCGAGTGCCGAGCTCCGAGTTATCGGGTCGCTTCGCTCCGATTTTAAATTAATTGTCCGAGCGCAGCGAGTAACCTGAACTCGGAACTTGATTCTCGGAACTCGCAACTCAAATTATGATTTGAATATTGACTATTCCCCAACCAATCCTTATAATAATCTTACCGTCTGCCCGTAGCATAATTGGATAATGCACTTGATTCCGATTCAAGCGATTGGGGGTTCAAATCCCTTCGGGCAGACCAAAAGCGTAAGAAGGGGTTAATCCCTTCTTACGCTTTTGCATTTAGGGAAGGGATTTGAAACGAAACTCCAAGAGGCTCGCAAACGTATACAGGGGTCAGACCCCTGTATACGTTCCCTATCCGTTGACAAATCTCCTAAACTGTTGTATAATGTTTCCATACTCAAACAGAAAGCGAGGTGCTTAATTATGATGAAAAGAAACGCAAACAAAAGCTCTGAATATCTGTTAAGAACCTCGGCTGCATTCTAAAAGAACTATATTTTGCCGCGGTTTTGTTGCCGCGGCTTTTTTGCGCCTTTCACAGATGTTCAATACAAGAAAACAGATTATTAAAACATTTTTGGAGGAAAGATTATGATTAATCTCAGAAAAATTACAGAAGAAAATTTTATTGACGCATTTAATTTAAAGCTTGCTAAAGGTCAGGAAGAATTTGTTTCGCACCCGATTCGCTCTTTGGCGCAGGCATATGTTTACAGAGAGCAGTGCCAGCCCTTCGGAATTTACGTGGACGACACAATGGTTGGATATGTTATGGTTATTTATGACTACGATATTCCCGAATATGATATCTGGCATATGATGATTGATGAGGCTCAGCAGAAAAAGGGCTACGGCAGCGCGGCGCTTGATTTGATTCTTGATTACATCAAAACAAAGCCCTTCGGCTCATCGGGCAGAGTTGCGCTTACCTGCAACAAGGATAATCTCGGCGCAATTAAGATTTATAAAAGCAAAGGCTTTGAAACGGGCGAAGTTTTTGATGATGAAATAGAGTTTTCATTAAATCTTGAATAAAAAGGCACGGGCTAAATCGCCCCTGTTTTTTGCTTAGGCATTAGGGATTCGAACCAAGCAAGGTTTTGCCCGTCCCTTTTTCACAAATACTGTGTTAAAGCGTCTTGTAAGGCGCCAGCCTTGCTTCACCGCTTTGCCTTGGCAAAAAATGAACAGGGCAAAACTGCGAAGCACCTTAAATTCCATAGTTTGCGTTCATTTTTTCGTTTTTTGGTGCAAGCATACTGTCGTATGGTAAAACAAAAAGCGGAAAAAGGGGCGTGAAATATGCAATTTAAGGCTTACTGGGTTCGATTCCCTAATGCCTATAGTTATCTATTGAAACGCATTTTATGATTTGATATAATAATTAAGATATATTTTTCATTATTTTGAGGGAAAACGATGAACGATTCAGCGGCAAAGCAATATAAATTTTTAACCCAAACGCCTGTTAAAAAGCTGATTGCGCGCCTTGCGCTTCCAACGGTTATAAGTATGCTTATAACAATGCTTTATAACATTGCAGACACTTATTTTGTTTCAAAAATCAGTGTTTCGGCAAGCGGAGCGTGCGGAGTTCTTATCAGCCTTATGGGAATAATTCAGGCGTTTGGCTTTATGTTCGGTCAGGGCGCAGGCTCAAATATAAGCAGGCGCCTCGGCGCAAAGGAAATTGATGAAGCGAGAAGATATTCTTCAACAGCGTACTTTTTAGGACTATCAACAGGGCTAATAATTATGGTGTTCGGTCTCATTTTTCTTGAGCCGCTTATGCTGCTTATGGGAAGCACCAAAACAATTCTACCCCTTGCAAAAACCTATGGCACATATATTTTAATCGCTGCGCCTGCTATGACAACCTCATTTGTTTTAAACAATATTCTTCGCTTTGAAGGAATGGCAAGGCTTGCAATGATAGGCATTGCAACAGGCGGCGTGCTTAATATTATTCTCGACCCGATTCTGATTTTCTCGTTTGATCTGGGAATTGCAGGCGCAGGACTTGCAACGGCGCTTTCGCAGTATATCGGAATGCTTATTCTGCTGAGCATCTTCCTTATGAAGAAGCCTCAGAGCAGAATTTCGTTCAAATATCTTTCGTTTAAGCCTTCAATTATCAAGGATATTATTGCAGTCGGTCTGCCGAGCTTTGCAAGGCAGGGACTCAATTCTGTTTCAACAATGGTTTTCAATCTGCAGGCTGCAGCTTACGGCGATGAATGCATTGCCGCAATCAGCATTGTTGCAAAGGTTGGAATGTTTATTTTCAGCGTTGCAATCGGCATCGGTCAGGGCTTTCAGCCCGTTTGTTCGTTCAACTTCGGCGCAAAGCTATATAAAAGGGTTAAGCAGGCAGTTGATTTTCTGTGGGTATATTCAACCTCGGTTATCGCTGTGCTTGCAGGAATTTGCTTTATTTTTGCACCGCAGGTTATTGAGCTTTTCAGAAAGGATGCAAGGGTTGTTGAAATCGGCGGAACGGCGCTGAGATTTCTCTGCATTGCGCTTTTGGTGCTTCCGACGGTTATGGTTGGAAATATGAGCTTTCAGGCAGTCGGCAAAAGCGGAAAAGCCTTCTTTCTTGCCTGCGCGCAGAACGGACTGTTTTTCATTCCTCTTGTGCTGATTTTACCCCGTTTTCTCGATATTTCAGGCATACAGCTTGCCTGGCCGATTTCTTATTGCATAGCGGCGGTTATCGCAGTTCCGATGTTGCTTGCGTTCAGAAAAGAGTTAAAAGTTAAGAGTGAAGAGTGAAGAATTTTGGTTACTCGCTTCGCTCGGGCAATATTCAACAGTAAAAATGGGGGGCTTTCACGCCCTCCATTTGCTATTTTGCCTGTGCTTCATTAACGGATGAATGAAATATACACTTCACTGCGGGAGGCTCGGGAGAGCCTCCTGCAAATTCTGACCACTGACCACTAAAAAAAGAGGCTTTCGCCCCTTTTTTATTCTTCTATTGAAAGAATCTCTTCGGATTGGGACGCGTCGAGCGTTTCAACCTTTTTGAGCTTCTTTTGAATTATGCTGTTTCTGTGGTCGGCTTCATCAAGAACATCGCCTGCTTCCTTAACCTTTTTCTTTG
>SVQE01000072.1 GCA_015065505.1 Oscillospiraceae bacterium | reverse complement strand
CTGCTAAAGAGTTCACAGATGTTCAGTTCTGCCACGCAACAGGTACAAAGGCTCACACAGAGAAGCTTGCTAACTATCACAATGCATTCGCTTCAATCTATGAAGGCAGATATCTTGCAGGTGTTGCTGCAGGTATGAAGCTCAACGAGATTAAAGAAGCAGGCAAGCTTAAGGGCGAAGTTCCGAAGATGGGTTATGTTGGCGCATACACATATGCAGAGGTTGTAAGCGGTTTCACATCATTCTATCTTGGCGCAAAGAGCATTTGCCCCGACGTTATTATGGACGTTCAGTTCACAGGTTCATGGTACGATGAGACTGCAGAGAAGGAAGCTGCTCAGGCTCTTATTGATGGCGGTGCAGACCTCATTTCTCAGCACGCTGACTCAATGGGCGCTCCCACAGCTTGCGAAAACGCAGGTATCCCCGACGTTTCTTACAACGGTTCGACAGTAAGCGCTTGCCCCAACACATTCATTGTTTCTTCAAGAATCAACTGGGCACCTTACTTCAAGCACATCATCGAGTGCGTTAAGGATGGCAAAGAAATCGAAGCTGACTGGACAGGCACTATCGCTACCGGCTCTGTTGAGCTTACAGAAGTAAACGAGAAGGCTGCTGCAAAGGGCACCCAGGCTAAGATTGACGAAGTTAAGGCTGACATCGAAGCAGGCAAGGTTCACGTTTTTGATACAGCAAACTTCACCGTTGGCGGCAAGACTCTTGAATCATACAAGGCTGACGTTGACACAGACGCTGACTTCACTCCTGACACCGAAGTTATTAAAGACGGTTACTTCCACGAGTCAGAATACAGATCAGCTCCTTACTTTGACCTCAATGTTGACGGTATCACTTATCTTAACACAGCTTTCTAAGTAAAGTTGAAATAAGAAACACAATATTCAATACAGCCGTGGCTGAAAAGCAGTCACGGCTGTAATCACTTAGTAAACGGATTATTTATCCCCTGCGGAGGTACATATGAGCGAAAAAGTTGCACTCGAATTACAAGGCATCACTAAAGCCTTCGGTACTAAAGTAGTAGCAAACAAGAATGTAGACCTCACGGTCTATAAAGGCGAAATTCTTGCAATTCTCGGCGAAAACGGCTCGGGAAAAACAACACTTATGAATATGGTTTCGGGAATATACTATCCCGATGAAGGAAAAATCCTGATAGACGGCGAAGAGGTTGTTATTTCTTCACCCAGGGATGCTTTCAAATACAGAATTGGTATGATTCATCAGCACTTTAAGCTGGTTGATATCTTTTCTGCTGCCGAAAACATCGTGCTTGGCATTGATGACGGCGAAAAATTCAACTTAAAAAGAGCTAAAAAAGATATTAAGAAAATAATAGATCAATACGGCTTTGTTCTTGATCTCGATAAAAAAATCTATGAAATGTCTGTTTCGGAAAAGCAGACAGTTGAAATTATCAAGGTGCTTTACAGAGGGGCGGACATCCTTATTCTCGATGAGCCCACCGCTGTTTTAACACCCCAGGAAACAAGTAAATTATTTGATGTTCTTCGCAATATGAAAGCGGATAACAAATCAATTATCATAATAACTCACAAGCTTCACGAAGTTCTTGATATTTCCGACAGAGTTGCAACCCTTCGAAAGGGCGAAAATGTCGGAACAGTATTAACAAAGGATGCAACCGAATCCTCCTTAACCGAAATGATGGTTGGCGAAAAGGTTGACCTTAATATTGAAAGAAAAGACCCCGAAAATCCCGAGCCGCGCCTCGTTGTTAAGCATCTTAATGTTAAAAACCACGACGGCTCAAACGCTCTCACCGATATTAACTTCACCGTTCACAGCGGAGAAATCCTCGGTATTGCAGGTATTTCGGGTTCGGGTCAGAAAGAGCTTCTTGAATCCATCGCAGGACTTCAGAAAACCGAAAAAGGCTCTTCAATTCTTTTCACCGACACCGATGAGGTTGAACAGCAGCTCGTTGGCAAATCACCCAGAGAAATTAGGCGTCTCGGCGTTGCAATGAGCTTCGTTCCCGAAGACAGACTCGGAATGGGTCTTGTTGGAAATATGGATATAACCGATAATATGATGCTTCGTTCCTACAAGAGCGGTAAGGGCGAATTTCTCGACAGAAAGAAGCCCAAGAAGCTTGCAGAGGATATAATCGAAGAGCTTGAAGTTTCAACACCCGGAACCTCAACTCCCGTCCGCAGACTTTCGGGCGGTAATGTTCAGAAGGTTCTTGTTGGCCGTGAAATTGCACTTGAGCCCAGAGTTCTTATGGTTGCATATCCCGTTCGCGGACTTGATATCAACTCATCATATATGATTTATAACCTTCTCAACAAGCAGAAGGAAGAAGGCGTTTCAATTATTTTCGTAGGCGAGGACCTCGATGTTCTTATCGCACTCTGCGACAGAATTATGGTTATCAACTCGGGTAATGTTACGGGAATTGTTGAAGGTAAAACAGCAAAGAAGGAAGAAATAGGACTCTTGATGACAAAGAGCCTTGATGCAAAGGAGGTTGAAGTAAATGAGCAGTAATGTTTCAACAGCAAAAAAGAAAGAACCTCTTTTCCACGTTGCAAAGCGCGAAGGCATACCTCCGTTTAACGCAACACTTATCAGAATAGGCTCGGTTGTTGCAGCGCTTATCGTTTGTGCGATTGTAACAATGGCGCTCACAGGTGAAAACCCGATAAAGGTTTATGCAACAATGATAGACGGCGCATTCGGAACCTCAAGAAGAATCTGGAATCTTCTTCAGAGCGTTGCAATGCTTCTGTGCGTTTCGCTTGCAGTAACCCCCGCATTTAAGATGCGATTTTGGAATATCGGCGCCGAGGGTCAGGTTTTAATGGGCGGACTTGCTACTGCAGGTTGTATGATTATTCTTGGTAAAACAAATATGCCAAACTGGCTGCTTTTGTTAACAATGCTTGTTGCCAGTGTTCTTGCAGGCGCAATCTGGGCACTTATTCCCGCAGTATTCAAGGCAACACTTGAAACAAACGAAACCCTGTTCACCCTTATGATGAACTATGTTGGTATTCAGCTTGTTGCATATTTCTCGCGTGTTTGGGAAAACCCGAAGGGCTCGGGCTCAATCGGTATTATCAACCCCGAAACAATGAAGGGATGGCTTCCCTCAATCGCAGGCAAGCAGTATCTTTTCAATATAATTATCGTTCTTGCATTAACAGTGTTTATGTATGTTTATCTTAACTACAGCAAACACGGCTATGAAATCTCGGTTGTTGGTGAATCACAGAACACCGCACGCTACATCGGACTCAATGTTAAAAAGGTTATCCTTCGAACAATGTTCCTTTCGGGTGCAGTTTGCGGTATTGCAGGCTTCCTTCTTGTAAGCGGAACCAGCCAGACAATCACAACCGAAACCGCAGGCGGAAGAGGCTTTACAGCAATTATGGTAAGCTGGCTTGCAAAATTCGACCCCTTTGTTATGATTTTAACAGCTCTGCTTCTTTCCTTCCTTGAAGCAGGCGCAGGTCAGATTTCAACCTCTTTCGGACTTAACAAATCCTTCTCGGATATCTTAACGGGAATCATCCTCTTCTTTATCATCGGATGCGAATTCTTCGTTAACTATGAAATAAAATTCAATAAAAGCAGTAAGGAGGTAAAATAAGATGGCATTTTTCAGTTCATTAGTTACATTTTTACCCCGTGCTGTTATGCAGGGCATTCCGATTCTCTACGGCGCAACCGGAGAGATTATGACGGAAAAGAGCGGTAACTTAAACCTTGGTATTCCCGGAATTATGTATATCGGCGGTATCAGCGGCGTTATCGGCGCATTCCTCTACGAAAACTCAGTAGGTTCGGGCGACTTGAATGGCTTCCTTGCACTGTTCATTCCGATTATGTGCACAATTATCGGCTCGCTTCTTGCAGGACTTATCTATTGCTTCTTAACCGTTACTTTAAGAGCAAATCAGAATGTAACAGGTCTTGCACTCACCACCTTCGGTGTTGGCTTCGGTAACTTCTTCGGCGCATCGCTTATTAAGCTTGTTAAGAGCGATGTTCCCTCAGTTGCACTTTCAAGAACAAGTAAATTCTTTGCGGCAAAGCTTCCCTTTGCTTCAACAACAGGTTGGTTCGGTAAGGTTTTCTTTTCATACGGATTCCTTGCATATGCCGCAATTATTATTGCAATTATCTGTGCATTCTTCCTTAACAGAACAAGGGGCGGACTTCACCTCAGAGCAGTTGGCGAAAACCCTGCAACCGCAGACGCAGCAGGTATCAGCGTTACTAAATCAAAATACCTTGCAACCTGCATAGGCTCAATTATCGCAGGCTTTGGCGGACTCTATTATGTTATGGACTATGCAAACGGCGTTTGGTCTAACGAAGGCTTCGGCGACAGAGGATGGCTTGCAATCGCGCTCGTTATCTTCGCAATCTGGAGACCGAATCTCGGCATTTTTGCTTCAATTATTTTCGGCGGACTCTACATTGTTTATCTTGTTATCCCCGGCAGCTCGCTCAAGGCACAGGAGCTTTTCAAAATGCTTCCTTATATTGTTACAATAGTTGTTCTTGTTGCTGTTTCGGTAAGAAAGAAGAAAGAGGACCAGCCCCCTGCTTCACTCGGACTTTCCTATTTCCGTGAGGACAGATAAATTAATAAAAATCATCAAATCCGCTCCTAATTACGGGAGCGGATTGCAGATAGGAGAATACTTATGCTCAATGATATCGAAAAAATCTTAGTAAGTGAAGAAGAGCTTGCAGAAATTAACAAGCGTCTCGGCGCTCAGATAACAAAGGATTTTGAAGGCAAAAATCTTCTTGTTGTCGGCATTCTTAAAGGCTCTATATATTTTATGACTGATTTAACAAGAAATATTAATCTTCCGCTTAAGCTCGATTTCCTTGCTGTTTCAAGCTACGGCGGCTCAACCCGTTCTTCGGGCTCTGTTAAAATCATTAAGGATATTGATATAGATATTTCGGGCTATGATGTGCTTCTTATTGAAGATATTCTCGACTCGGGCAGAACGCTTAAATATGTTTCCGAGATGCTCACAACAAGGGGCGCAAACTCAATAACAATCTGCACCCTGCTTGATAAGCCTGCAAGAAGAGTTGTTGACCTCAGCGCAGATTATGTTGGCTGCTCGGTTCCCGATGAATTTGTTGTCGGCTACGGTCTTGACTACGACCAGCACTACAGAAATCTTCCCTTCATCGGCGCACTTAAAAGAGAGGTTTACGAATAAATGATTAAACACATTGTTTGCTTTAAATTAAAGGAAAACAGCGAAGCGGAAGTAAAAAAAGCTGCGGATATTCTTCTTTCAATGAAGAATAATGTTTCTCTTCTCAGAGGAATTGAGGTTGGCGTTGATTTTCTTCACTCACCGCGTTCCTATGACATAATTCTTCAGGTACTTCTCGACGATGAAAAGGCGCTTGATGATTATCAAAATAATGAATATCACTGCTCCGTTGTTAAAAAGCATATGCATTCAGTTGCAGAAAGCTCGGTTGCAATTGATTATAAGTTATAAAAAATTGCACTCGTAAGTTGTTTCTTACGAGTGCAATTTTTATTTATTCCATTCATTTATCTGATTTCGCAGCCAGTTAAACCAGCCTTCCATTCCCTCGCCCGTTTTTGCCGAAATGAAGAAGATTTCAGCCTTCGGATTGAGGCGTTTAATTCTTTCAACAACTGCATCATCATCAAAATCAAAAACGCTCTTAGTATCTATCTTATTGATTAAAACGCAGTCGCAGATTGAAAACATAAGCGGATATTTAAGCGGCTTATCATCGCCCTCTGGAACTGATAAAATCATTGCATTTTTTGAAGCGCCCGTATCAAATTCGGCAGGGCAAACAAGGTTGCCGACATTTTCAAGAACAACAAAATCAAACTGGTCGGCTGCAATGCCTTCAAGTCCCTGCTTCGTCATTCCTGCATCGAGGTGGCACATACCGCCAGTGTGGAGCTGAATTGCCTTAACGCCCGTTTCGGATATTGTTTTAGCGTCAACCTCGCTGTCTATATCAGCTTCCATAACGCCTATTTTATATTCATCCTTAAGTGCTGCAATAGTTCTTTTCAGCGTTGTTGTTTTTCCGCTTCCGGGAGAGGACATCAGATTAAGAAGAAAGGTTTTATCCCCTTTCAGCTGCTCGCGAAGGATATCAGCTTCCCTGTCGTTATTTTCAAAAACGGATTTTTTAATTTCAAGAACTTTATATTCGCCCATAATTTGCCTCACTCCTTGCTTTTTTACTATTATATCATAAATTGAGGCGCTTTAAAAGCATTATCAGAGTTTTTTTACACTATGTGCTTTTCTGGGGGCAATGCGCTGATATTTAACATCGGGATAACCCATAATCAGACAGGTTACAGCCTTGTGACCCTTCGGAAGCTTAAGCATACTCTTAATTTTCGGATTCAGCTTTGTGCAGCCGCAGAAAAATCCGCTGTAAAGCACTCCGAGTCCGAGAGAATTCGCCATAATTTCCATATATGCGCTTGCAATCGTGCCGTTAACAGTATTATGAGCCGAAACAACAATAACAAGCGGCGCTCCCTTAAAGAAGAAATGCTCGTCAATCGTTGTGTGGCTTAAAGATTTTGAAAACTTTGAACCTATGCCCACTCCTGCTCTGAAAAGCTTAACACATTCCTTTTCAATCGCGTCCTGCTTTGAGCCTAACACAGTGAAAGCAACATTCTGCGAATTTGCCCCCGTAGGAGCATACCTGCCCGCTTCAAGAATCTTTTTGATTTTTTCCTTCTCGACGGGAGTATCCTTATACTGCCTTATGGTTCTTCTGCTCTTCATTGCCTGAAGAAGAACGTCGCTGTCAATTTCAGTCATTGAGGTAACTTCAACGCAATCTTTTTTGTCGTATTCCGGCATATCAACCGCCCCTGTCGGACAAACTGCATAGCAGTGAGCGCACCCGATACAGCCCTCGCCTCTGAAAACCGCTTTGCCGTTTTCGATATAGAGAGATGAGGCAACACAGTCCTTTACGCACTGCGAACAGCCTATACATTTTGAACTGTCTATTACAATCTTTTCCATTATTCCTGCTCCTTTCCTTTGGCATTCGGGATTCGAACCGAGTAAGCCTTACAAGACGCTTTAACACAGTATTTGTGAAAAAGGGACGGGCAAAACCTTGCTTGGTTCGATTCCCTAATGCCTAGATTATACCATATTGAAAAAGCCAAAACAATATGTTATCATTTGTATAAAAAATATTTAGTATTTTTTCATAATATAATTACTTAATTTTTAAACTGTAAAAGAAGGGGTAAAATGAAGAATTATAATTGGGCGTGCATCGGATGCGGAGATATTGCAAGCGATATGGCAAAGGTTATGGCTGAAAGGGGCAACCCCTTTTTTGGCGTTTATTCAAGAACATATGAAAAAGCTGAGGCATTTGCAAAAAAATACGGCATTGAAAAGGTTTATTCCTGCGCCGACGAGCTTTTTGCGGATGAGAGCATTGATATTGTTTATATTGCAACACCCCACAATCATCATATTGAATACATACTTAAAGCTGCCGAAAGCAGAAAGCACATTCTCTGCGAAAAGGCAATAACGCTTAATTCCTCAGAGCTTGCGCTTGCAAAAAAGCTCTGTGATGAAAACGGCGTTATTCTTGCCGAGGCGCAGACAATTTACCATATGCCCGTTTATGAAACCGTTGAGAAATATATAAAGGACGGAACTCTCGGCAGGCTTAAGCTGATTGATGTTAATTTCGGAACAAGGAAGGAATACGATGAAACAAACCGTTTCTACAGCCCGAATTTAGCAGGCGGAACAATGCTTGATATCGGCGTTTATGCGTTTTCTTTCGTAAGGCGTTTTCTCAGCGAAAATGCAGGCGAAATCAAGTCAACCGTTTCCCTTGCGCCAACGGGTGTTGACGAGCAGGCAGTTATTCTCACCTCAAACAGCAAAAACGAAATGGCTTGCGTAACGCTTTCCTTTGTTGCAAAGCTTCCGAGAACTGCGGTTGCCTCGTTTGAAAACGGCTGGGTTGAATTTGATAATTTCAACCGCGCAACAAAAGCAAGAATAACCCTTTTTGACGCGCGCCAGCCCATTGATGTTAAAAGCGATTCTTCAATATCCCCTCTTTTATACGAGGTTTGCGATATGGAACAAGCCGTTTCGGGCGGTGAAAACAAAATGCACCTCGATTTAACCGAGGATGTTATGGATATTATGACAAGGCTCAGAAATGAATGGGGCGTTGTTTACCCCGAGGAGAAATAATAATGTTAAAGCGATTCATTTCATACTATAAACCCCATATGCTTTTGTTTTCTTTGGATATGGCGGCATCTGTTATGATTTCACTTCTGGGAATGATATACCCGATTATGACAAACAGTATGCTCAACGACTATATTCCGAATAAGAAATACAGAGCTATAATAATTGCAGGCGTCGGCGTGCTTATGCTATACATCTTAAGAATGCTTCTGAGATATTTTGTTCAGTATCAGGGGCATATAGTAGGAACGCGTATGCAGGCGCAGATGCGAACAGAGCTTTTCACCCACCTTGAAAAGCTTCCGTTTTCCTTTTTCGACGACCACGAAACAGGCTCGATAATGACAAGAATGACAAACGATTTATTCGAGGTTGTTGAGCTCGCGCACCACGGTCCCGAAAACCTGCTTACAAGTTCGATTATGATAATTCTGAGCTTTATTTATCTTTGCACAATCAATATCTGGCTTACGCTGATAATTTTTGCCTGCGTTCCCCTGCTTGTTATTGTTTCTGCTTACTACAGAAAAAAGATGCGCGAGGCATTTGCCGAAAGAAGAGAGAGCAACGCCGTTATCAACGCTTCACTTGAAAGCTCGATAACGGGCATCCGCGTAACAAAGGCATACACTAATTTCGACAAGGAGCTTGAAAAGTTTGAAGTCGGAAACGATATGTTTGTTAAAGCCTCGCTGAAATCATATAGGGCAATGGGAAGATTTTTCTCGTCAACCAATTTCATAACCGATGTTTTCAATGTTATTATTCTTATTGCAGGCGGTTTATTCCTTTATGACGGAAGAATTAATTTCGGTGAATATTCAACCTTCATCGTTTCGGTTAACCTCTTCATTCAGCCCGTGCAGACACTTGTTAACTTCACTGAGCAATGGCAGAACGGCGCAACGGGATTTAAAAGGTTTATTGAGATTATGGATATTCCCGAGGAAGAGGATGCGCCGAACGCCGAGGATTTGGGCACTGCAAAGGGCGATATTGAGCTTAAGGATATTTGCTTCTCATACACCGAAAACGACGAAAACGGCGTTCTTGACCATGTTTCGCTCAGCATACCGAGCGGAACAAAAATTGCTCTTGTTGGTCCTTCGGGAGGCGGAAAAACAACAATCTGCCACCTTATTCCGAATTTCTATAAGCTCGACGAGAACTCGGGCAGCATATTAATCGACTCAAAGGATATCCGCACGCTGACTATGGATTCCGTCAGAAGAAATATCGGAATAGTTCAGCAGGATGTTTTCCTCTTTTCGGGAACAATCCGCGATAATATTAAATACGGACGCCTTGATGCAAGCGACGAGGAGGTTATTGAAGCTTCAAAGAATGCTAACCTGCACGAATTTGTTATGACCCTTCCCGACGGCTACGACACCGAAATCGGCGAACGCGGAATACGCCTTTCGGGCGGTCAGAAGCAAAGGGTTTCAATCGCAAGAGTATTTTTGAAGAACCCTTCAATTCTTATTCTCGACGAGGCAACAAGCGCGCTTGATAACACAACCGAGGTTTTAATTCAGCAATCCCTCGATAAGCTTTGCAGCGGAAGAACAACCCTTGTTGTTGCCCACCGCTTATCAACAATAAGAAACGCAAACACAATAGCGGTTGTAACAAACGGAAAAATAACCGAACTCGGAACTCACGACGAGCTTATTGCCAGAAACGGAACATATAAAGAGCTGTATGAGCTCCAGTTCAGAGATAACTAAAAAAGCAAGGAGCAGAGTGAAGTTGTCAAGTAAAAGTGGACAATAAAAAAGTTTAATAATGATTTAGTTAGGAAAGCCCTGTTCAGTTCTGA
>SVQE01000071.1 GCA_015065505.1 Oscillospiraceae bacterium | reverse complement strand
GGCGTAACCAACGGAAAAGAGGAAGGCGGCAAGGTTAACTACGGCGCAACCTTAACCTGCAAGTCAAGCGATAACGACACAGCATGGTTCCTTGAGGTTGAAACAGGCTCAATGCATAAAAAGCTTGCATTCCAGGGCTACGGAAAAACACTTAAAACCAAGGTTCTCGGCGCAACAACGGTTAATGCAGTTAAGAGGGATTCAACGAATGACTGCAAGGTTATTGTATACAGAAACTACGGCGACGAAAGACGCCCGATTCAGTATGCAACCTTCGTACCGAGCGGAACGGATTTCACTCTTCCTGCGTCACCTGCAATCGCATACACAACCTTCAATGGCTACAGCTACAAGGGCGGCGATGCTATTGCAGCAAACGGCGACGGCGAGTATATTATAACGGTTACGGAAGATGTTGAAATCGTTGCAAACTACACCGAAGCTGATGCAGACTGTGCAATCAACGCAACAGATATAAACAGCGTTGCTCATAACTCAACAGTAAGTTATAACGACAAGGTTGAGCTTGACGGCGGCGACGGCGCATACGGCTGGGTAGAGCAGGTTGGAACAACCTACCGTCCGTTCTATAAAGGCCAGAAGGTAACCTTCTTGGCAACAGAAAGCACAACGCTTGTTGCAGTAAATGAGGAAACCTTTGAAAGCTACGGCACAGCACCGATAATCAACATGAGAAAAGGCGGAGTAATCGTAAGCGAATCGAAGTATATGTTTAACGCACAGATTGTTCCGGGTAATGCAGATATAAGAGAATGCGGAATTCTTCTTGCAGCACCGAGCGGCAAGAACGGAGCAACACCGATTACGCCTGCAGATTCACAGGTTATTATCGAGAATTCAGGTCAGCAGGTAGGCTACGCAATACTGAGAGCGAAGTCAACCAAGCTTGTAGGTGCAAACCAGTTCACCGTTGCAATAAATAATGTTCCTGCAGGATACAAATACAGAGGATATATTATTTATCACGACGGAAATTCACTTCAGACCGTTTATTCGGATGTATTGACAAAATAAAAAAATAATGCCTCAACGGGTGGGCAACTTAGGGATTTAATAGATTTTGAAATGCTCTTTTCCGCTATAACGGCTTCAAAACAAGGGTTAAGGCGCCAGCCTTAACCCTTGTTTGTTCATTGTTCTAACGAAAAATACCTATTTCAAAATTGCTTTGCACCTAAAAATAGCAGATTTTTGTGAAAGACAAGGCAAAAAGCACAGGAATAATTTGTTTATTCCGAGCATTTTTAACGCAGTATTTCGCTAAAAGATGCATTTTTAGGCTATCAAATCCCTAAGTCGCCCACCCTAAAGCGGGGCTTATTTTTTTCGTGGTTCGAGGTTAGTTGAGTGAAGAGTGAAGAATGAAGAGTGAAGAGTTGTGGGACCTGCGGTCGGCAATTATATAATTCGTTTCGGCGAACAATCGTAGGGCACGACGCCCTCGACGCGCCGTTGCAATAACGCATTTGTTATAATAACGGATGAATGAAACGAACAATTCTCGGTGGGAAGGGTTGTAACCATTGCCAACAATCCCTCAGTCGCTCCGCGACACCTCCCTTTACACAAGGGAGCCTTTTTTCGTGGTTCGTGCTCGTGGCTCGTGTCGCCGGCTTATGTTGCTCTATCTTAATTCGTTTTTGTATTTATATATGATTTTTATGTAATATTTAACTACAAGTGTCGTAAAACGCAGAAAATATGTGATAAAACGCAAAAAAATTGTGATAATTTGTATTAATAGTTTGTTAACAATCATTGACTTATGTTAAAATTAATATATAATTAAAATAGAGAGTATGTGCATATCAATATTTTTAGGAGGAATACAAATGAAGAGATTGAGCAAAAGGATGCTATCATTATTGCTTTCAGTTGTTATGATTGCAACAATGATACCTGCGTTCAGCGTTTTTGCTGACGAACCGCAGATTTCAACCCAGTGGAGTCTGATTAACTCAACAGACTTAACAACAACAAGCTGGAGCAAAACGGGAAACAGTGGTTCCTATAACTACACAGGCTCATCAACATTCAAAGGTGTTAATAACAACACTTCAACCTATTGTGAATGGTCGGGTATAGAATACTATACCGATAAGTGGAACAGCTTTGATAATGTTGCAACTTACGGAACCCGAGTTCGAGATGGCTTTATGTATCTTAACGGCTGGTATAAGGATGGAACTAAATATACATCAAACACGCCTATTACCGGTAAAGATGCATTCAAAATTGATATTGAGTTCTCGTTCTTCGGTGACTACACCTTAGCAGGCAGCGGAAGCGACGATTATTGGAAAAACACATTCCTTAAACTCAAGACCGACAGCTATTCAGGCGAATCAAACATCTGGGAAAACCAGTGGTTCTCTCAGGCAGGCTATGGCTCTATGTACAAAAAGGGTGACAGCGCTAAGGCAAGCGCAACTGTTCTGAGAAATGTCGGTGATGATGCTTTCACAAACGACTATTTTGAGATTTCAACCGATAATCCGAAAATTTCAAAAACAACGCTTTATCACTATGTTATGACCTATTCTCATAACACAATCCGTGCATATATCACAACTGATAATGCCGATGAAGAGGGCGACATCATCATCAATCTCGGCTCAATTGAGTGGGCAGGCAACACAAGCGAAATCAAGGGCATTATGATTGGTGCAACTTCAGGTTCAAACTCAAACGTTTACTATCAGAATATTGCTTTCAGACAGATTAAGTTCTATGAGGGAACCGAAGCAAACTACAGCCCCGAGAAAGAAATTGAAAACGATAAATACATATATGCTTACTTTACAGGCAACAGTGATAACGGCGAAAACCTTCGTTATGCTGTTTCAGAAGACGGATATAACTGGAAGTCATTAAACGGTGCAGACTATGTTGCCAATGTTCAGTCAGAGGTAAAAAGCGGTTCAACCGTTCTTGATGTTTATCCCACAGGCGGAAGAACGGGACTTGCAGCAACGGGTAATGTTCGTGACCCGTATTTCCTCTATGCACAGGACGGAACATATTATGTTCTTGCAACCGACCTCGACACCGATACATACGGCTTTAACAACAACTGTAAGCTGCTTGTATGGCATATAAATACTCCTGCGGATATTGACAACGTAACTCCGTGGTGCATTGACTGTACCTCGCTGTTAGAGGATGTTATGGGCAGCTCCTGTGTGCTTGACCGTGCGTGGGCTCCCGAGGCAATCTACGACAGAGAAAAGGGCAAATATATGCTCTTCTTTGCAGCAAGCGACACAGCGGATACATACGGAACAAGAATGTATTATGTTTATACCGAGGACTTCAAAACCTTTGACGGCAAGGCAAAAATTCTTCTTCCCCATGTTAAAGGCAATAATATCGATGCTAATATCACATATGCCGACGGATTATATTATATGTGGTATAAGGATGAAACAAACAGCAAGATTGGTGTTGCAACAGCCGAGCATGCAAACGGTCCTTACGGTGTTGTTAAATCATTCTATGACGACAGAATTTCAAGTGTTTACGAGGGCTGCGAGGTGTTCTATCGTACTCAGTCCGATAAATACGTTCTGATTGCCGATAACTTCGGCGGCGGTTCATATATGGGTGCATATGAAAATGCATCTGTAGGCGCATTCACTGCAAGCGATAAGCTTACCGACGGCACCCAGTTCAATATGACGCATCTTTATCCGCGTCACGGAAATATTGCAAGAATAACAACCGAGCAGTATAACGCTCTTATTAAGAAATACGGCGTTGATGTCTGGGGTACATCAAATCTTGAAACAGGCAAAAACGCAAATGATTATCTTATAGCTCGCTATTTCACAGCTGATGATGCAACGCTCGACGCATCGGGACATAAAAACCATCTCGACAGCGCAAATGTTACAATGGGCGATTATCACGGCAAATTTGCCGCAGATTTTGATTCTTCAAAATCAGCATCTCTGGCTTGTGCTTCAATGCTCTCAAACGAAGGTGTTAATGCCAAGGACGGTATAACATTCGATTGGTATGGATACAGCACTGCAGATGCTCGTGGCAGATTCTTCGATATGGCTTCTGTTGAAATGGGAACATGCGTTTGGGACGGAAGCGGAAACAATCAGAAGAATTCAAACTACATCTATGCATCAGAAGGCATTGAATTCGGTGCGTTCTACGGAAACGGCAGCGGAAGAACAGGCATTTCAAGGAATTATACCGATACCGAAAATGAATGGCACCGCTATACTATGGTTTTAAGCAAGGGCTGGATTGAATTCTATGTTGACGGAACCCTTTTCGGATGGACTGTTGGCTTTAACAACGGAAGCGGCGCAATTATTGGCGCTAATACACCCATAAACTGCGGCAACGGATTCAGCGATACTGTTTTAAGTTCAATGGTTAACTTATCCTTCGGCGATTCCGCATGGAGCGATGATGAAGATTTCGGAGGAGCTATTTCCGATTTCAGAATTTATAAGCGTGCGCTTTCAATCGATGATATAACAAATTCCGACGACCTTCTTAATCAAGCTGTTTACACAGCTGAAAAGGCGCCTTCAAACGCTGATGTTAAGTTCTACGACCCGATGGAAAACATAGCGGCAGCCGATTCCTATGATGGCATTGCAAAGCATTCCTATACAGCATCCGTTGCAGACGACACCTGTGCAAATGTTTTGAATATTGCAGGCGGTCTTACAACTCATAACGGTTCAACTGAAAATTCAAACAGTGTTGATTTAACATCAACAGACCCGTCAAACGGATATACTATTTCCTTCCTTTATAATCCTCTTTCACTCGAAGGCGGAAATCAGGTTATTTTCAACATCGGTGTTGACGATGTTCCCTGGGGAACCAGAAAAGTATTTGAGCTAAACGAAAACGGATATCTTCGTTTCATCTGGGATGTTAATTCAGCAGGTGATGACTATATTGATTTCAATGGATTGTTCGGCAGCGGACTTGAAGCTAACACCTGGCATCACATAGCTCTTCAGATTGTTCCTGCAAAGGAATATGATGAAATATACTGCTATATTGACGGAAAAATTGTTAAGCATTTCTCTTATGCTGCTGCGGCTGATGCTCACAAGATTTCAAGAAAATCTATAAGTGACTATTTAGCTACAGAGGCAAGGGGAGTTCACTACGGTAATAACAGCGGTTATTCAAGTGATGCCGAAAGCGGACGCCTTGATGAATTCAGAATCTTCAGCGGTATTGTTAACGTAAATGACATAATCAAGCAGGACACCGAACATGTTACAGGTCTTACAACCGATATTGAAGAAGAGCTTGAAGCTGCAATGTGGGCTTATGAAACAAAAATGGCAAACGGAACTGTTTATGATAACATTGTTGATGCATACCAGGCATATGTTGAAGCAAATGAGGTTCTTGACGCTATTGAATACGGTGATGTTAACGATTTTGTTGCATATAAATCAATGAAAACTGCAAAGGAAAATCTTGTTAACAAGACCGCAGCCCTGACTGTTTATAATTCCGATTTTGAAACAGTAACTCCTTCCTTCACTGAAGCCGAGGTTCCGAGCGGCGGTCATGATATGGCTTATTTTAAAGGAACATATTATGATAGCTTGATTTATTCACCGCAGGTTTCAGGAACAAGTAACTATAGACTTAAATTAGATAGCACCAACACCCAGACACATATTTTCTATCCCGAAAATACTGTTATTGCATATAAGTCGGGCAAAACCATGGCGTTGCCTGTTTACGCAGTAAATCAGGGAAGCGGAAGTAAAGACAGACGCGTGTTCAATCTGTATCCGACAAACGGAACCAACAGTAATAAGTCTTCTCCAAACAATGCTAACGCTTATGTTGAACTCGCAGGCCGTTGGAGAAGTGATGAAAAGAACGGCGGCTGGTGGGATTTAAACTGGCTTTATATGATTAACTCCGCAGAGCGCTGTTCGGGAACAACGTATAACACTTCGAATAATGTTAGTTATACTACTGAAAACTTAAAGAACACAAGCTACCGTTATGCTAATGCCATAATTATTAAGCCTTCCGCTATTCAGGCAGCGCTTGATGATTCAGGAAACGGCGGTGCCGGTTATGCAGATTTCCACCTTTACTGGCAGATGCTTGCAGGTTCAAAAACCGGACAGACATATTATAATGATATCGTAGCTCACGGACAGGCGAATGCTCATATCTATGTTATTGACTATCAGAAGCTGATAAATGCTATCAACTCAAGATATTCAAGCGTTGGTTCAAATGTTGCAAATTATAAGCGCGGCGGTTTATTAACCGATATGCAGAATCTTGAAAGCGCAATGGATTTCAACATCAGAGGCTATGATTTCTCATCAACAGCTTCAAAGGTTACAGAGGTTGTCGGCGTTATTTCAGGCCACGCATCAACGCTCGGAACAAGCCATGCAGTTGCTGATGCAAACTATCCGTTGCTTAAGTCTTCAATAACAAACAGCGACATTAAGAATACTTATAATTCAGGCGCTGCAGCACTTAAGAAAACCTACACGGTTTCATCGGTTAATGCATTTATGAAGGCGTATAAAGACGCTGTTGACCATATGAGCGGTCTTATTGACGGAAACTATAATCAGTCAAAGGCAGGAACACTTAACACTGCATTAACAACTGCTTATAACAATCTTGATACTCTTGCTGATTTATCTGCACTTGATAAGGCATACGAAAAGGCAAACGGCTTGCTTCTCGGTCTTGACGGCAAGGTTGCTCAGTATGACAAAGAGTCTATTGCAAATCTTATTTCAGCAGTTCAGGGCGGCAGTGCTTCGGCATATGCAACATCAAGTGCAATTGAAAGAACAGACTACGGTCAGGCTGTTCAGACAAAGGCAAACGGCTATGCAACAGCAATTAACAATGCGTATGCAAATCTTAAGATTGCAGCGAAAACTGCCGATACTACGGCTTATGAAGCAGCGGTTCAGACAATTAATAATCTCGACCCCGACGCATATGATTCAACTTCATCAATAACAACTGCGCGCAGCAACGCAAACCTTCTTGTAAGCTCGCTGACACAGAACTACACAACCGGGGATACCACATCAACAATCAATGTTGTTGATGATAATGTTTCACAGCAGGATGTAAATGATGCAACAACGGGAATTCTTACCGCACTCAGCAATAGTATTAAGAAATATAATATTGTTGCAGACAGCGGCGTAACCTCAATCGGTTCGAACAACGGAACATATGCGGACGGCAAAGCAACCTACGGAACAAAAATGACCTTCCGTTCAGACGACAAGGATACTGCATGGTATCTTGATATCACATCGGGTTCTGTTCACAAAAAGAATGCTTTCTATGGCTACGGTGATAAGCTTGAAGTTAAGACAATCGGAGCTATAACCGTTACAACCGTTAGAAGAACGGGAACTCAGAAGAGAATAAGAATTCTCAGAAATTATTATAACAACGATGTTAAGCTTGAAGGTCAGCCGATTGAATTTGCAGACTTTGTAGATAGCGGAACATCCTACACACTTCCGGCAGCTCCGGCTTATGCATACTATGATTTCAACGGATATTATATCGGCGGAGTTAAGTATAATGCAGGTGCAACAGTAACAATAAGCGCCGACACTGATATCATCGCAAGATATGATGCAAGTGATTCAAGCTGTGCAATAACAGCAACGGATATTAACGGCGATTCAATTCCCACCTCGTCTGTTAAGTATAACGAAAAGGTTGAGCTTGACGGCGGCGAAGGAACATACGGCTGGATTGAGCAGGTTGGCGATACCTACCGTCCGTTCTACTACGGCAGAGAGTTTACAATGTATGCAGCTGAATCAACAAATCTTGTAGCGGTTAATGAAACCAACTTCAAGAAATACGGTTCAGTTCCTTGCGTAAATCTCCGTCAGGGCGGCGTTGTTACAAGCGGAACAAAAACAACCTTCAACGCTCAGCTTGTTGCAATAGATATGGACGCTGTTCAGGAATACGGAATTCTTGTTGCAGCTCCGAGCACAAAGGGCGGATATGAAGCAATAACACCTACTGCATCACAAATTATTGTTGAAAATTCAGGTCAGCAGCAAGGCTACGCAATCGTTCGTGCGAAGTCAACCAAGCTTGTTGGCGCAAATCAGTTTGCAATTTCTGTAAGCAACCTTCCTGCAGGATATAAATACAGAGGATATGTAATTTATTCCGACGGAAGCTCGCTTCAGACAGCATACAGTGATGTAATGTAATAAAAATAATGCCTTGCGAAAGCAAGGCTTATTTTTTTCGTGGTTCGTGGTTAGTTAAGTGAAGAGTGAAGAATGAAGAGTGAAGAGTTGTGGGACCTGCGGTCGGCAATTATATAATGCTTATCGTCGAACAATCGTAGGGCGCGACGCCCTCGACGCGCCGTTGCAATAACGCATTTGTTACAACAATGGATGAATGAAACGAACTCTTCTCTGCGGTGCGTCCGGGGGTCGCACCCTACAATTAAACCCTTGCGGCTCGTGATTAACTACCCACTACCCACTTTACATACTCAGCCTTTTTTGCTATTATATACTTGGTGAAAATTATGGAAAGCATCATTCATCCCATTGAACCTGTTTGGGATAGTAATTCAAAAATACTTATTCTCGGCTCCTTTCCCTCGGTTAAATCGAGGGAGCAGGGTTTCTTTTACGGGCATCCGCAAAACCGCTTCTGGCGTGTTCTGGCAGGTGTTTTCGGCGGAGAAGCGCCGAATTGCATTGAGGATAAAAAGCGTTTTCTGATTGAAAACAATATTGCGCTGTGGGATGTTATTCATTCCTGCGAGATTGAAGGCTCGTCGGACAGCTCAATCAAAAATGCTGTACCTAACGATATAAACGGGATAATTAATAGCAGTAATATACAATCGGTTTTTACAAATGGCAAAACAGCCAATAAACTATACAAAATGTATATTTATCCGTTGACAAATATAGAGGCTGTCTGCCTGCCGTCAACAAGCCCTGCAAATGCGGCATGGAGCCTTGACAGGCTGATTGAGGAATGGAGAAGGGAAATAATTCCTCCGTCACTTCGTGACACCTCCCTTTAGCAAAGGGAGGCAAGAATAGGAAAGGTGATTTTATGAGTAAATTCAGATGGGCGTATATCGGAAGCGGTAACATTGCAAAGTCAACCGCTAAAAGCATTGAAAAGGGCGAGCACGAAATAACTGCTGTTTACGGCAGAAATAAGGAAAAGGTTGAGGCATTTGCGAAAAAGCACGGTGCAAAGGCTTATACCGATTTTGAAAAATGCATCAGCGCCGAGGATGTTGACGGCGTTTATATTGCAACGCCCCATACCTCCCATGTTGATTATGCTGTTCGCGCAATGGAGCTTGGCAAGCCCGTTTTATGCGAAAAGCCTGTTGGCGTATCCGAAAAGGATGTAGATACTCTTATTACATCTGCAAAGCAGAATGATGTTTATTTCTGCGAAGCTATGTGGACATGGTTTTCGGATGTTGCACTGACGGTTAAAAAATGGGTGCAAAGCGGCGAAATCGGCGAGGTTAAGGATGTTAAGATAGACTATGCCTTTCCGGGACTTATGATGAGCAAGGATTCGCGCGTTTTAACTCCCGAAACCGCAGGCGGCGCGCTTCTTGATATAGGCATTTATCCTATAACCTATTGTTATAATATTTTCGGTTATCCCGAAAGGATTGAATGCAGCGGAACGCTGAAAAACGGAATTGATATAAAAGAAACCGTTGTTCTTTATTACAAAAACTTCAAATGCACCTTATATATGGCGCTTGATACATTGAAGGAAAGCTGTTATATAAAGGGAACAAACGGCGAAATAAGCCTGCCGCTTTTCTTCCATATGGCTGATAAAGCAACGCTTAAAAAGAACGGCAAAAAAGAAACCTTCAAGGGCAAAACCGATTATTTAACAGAGTTTACAAGGGCTGCCGATGAAATAAGAGCAGGCAAAAAGGAATCGGATTATATTCCGTTTGAAGCAACAAAAAATTGTATGAAAATTATGGATGAATGCAGACGGCAGATGGGACTAAAATATCCCTTCGAGATATAATTACGAATGACGAATTACGAATTACGGTTCGTTTGCGAGCGCTGCCTCGTCAAAACATCCTGCGTGACCCAATATATTGCTCTTAGTTATTTAATTTGAGCA
>SVQE01000070.1 GCA_015065505.1 Oscillospiraceae bacterium | reverse complement strand
GCCTTAACCCTTGTTTTGAAGCTGTTATAGCGGAAAAGAGCATTTCAAAATCTATTAAATCCCTAAGTTGCCCACCCCTTTTATGCATATAATTCAATCAGCTTGTTTACTTGGCTTTCGCCGAATACCTGAATACCGGCGTCCGAAAGCAATCGCGCGGTAAAGCCGCTGCCTTCGGTGAGTCTGCCAGAAAACGAGCCGTCGTATATTTTGCCGAAGCCGCAGGACGGCGATTTTTCCTTCAGCAGAGCTGCAGGGCAGTTTTTTTCTCTTGCGATATAGAGCGTTTCGTTTGCGCCTGTGATGAAGGCGGCGGTTACATCGTCGCCGCTTTTATTAACAACTCTGCCGTCTTTTATCTCGGCAGGCTCGCGCGGAATCGGAAGTCCGCCGAATACCTCGGGGCATACGGGAATGAGCTCAAAGTGTTGAGCAAGCTTGATAACCTCGGGATGCAGGTTGTTTTCGCCGCTATATTTGCAGTTTTCGCCAAGCAGGCAGGCGCTTACTAATATTCGCGTTTTCGGTGAAGCCATAGCTTTTGTTCCTTATAAACTAAAATGATATTTTTTCCGACAGACTAAAAAAGAGGCTTTCGCCTCTTTTTTGTTAGTCTTCTTTTCTTCTTTCAGCGAGAGCGGTTGAAATTTTTGCTTTCTTTTCGCCGACAATATCGTATTTGAGAATCGGAATAATTGAAAGAAGGGCAAGTATGCCGGGAAGTGCGGTGTATGCAAAGAAGATAATATCCTTGCTCTTTGATGAGAATTCGCTGCTGCCGAGTGAATCATAGTAGCCCGAAGCTCCAACGAACACAAGACCAACTGCCATTCCGAGTGCAAGGCAAACCTTAATTGTTAAGGTTAAAATTGCATAGCAGGCGCCTTCCATTCTTTTGCCTGTTTCAAATTCGTATGCGTCAACGCAGTCCGCAGTCATAATCATCGGCATAAGGGTAACAGCACCGAACTGTAAGCCGATAAGGAAGAGGGATGCGAAGAATAAGATTTTAAGCACGAGAACATCGGGATTTGCAAAGAAGAAATGACCGATAATAAACGAGAAGATTGAAGCAGCAAAGCCCCATACCGAAAGAATAATATATGTTTTCTTTTCGTTAAGCTTCTTAATAAGGAAGGGGCAGATTGCCATACTTATCATAGAGCCCACTGCGGTAACAATTCCAAGAACAACAACTAAGTTCTGGCTTCCGAAAATAATGGTTGAGGTCTGAACCTGAATACCCATTGCCATCTGTCTGCCGAAGCCGAGGAAGTATGAAATGATAACAAGCATAAAGGGTTTGTTTGCCTTGAGTGCTGCAAACATATCCTTAAAGCCGATTGTTCCGCTTGATGTGTTTGTTACTCTTTCCTTGTTAATAAGGGGAATGAGCGATAACAAAACGCATCCGAAAACAGCTGTTAAAACTGCTGCGAACAGATATTCGTTTGAAATCATTGCATCGTCCTGCTCGCCCTTCGGCACGATAACTTTTGAACCGCCCTTAACAATGAGGCAAACAATCGGAACAATAACAGCACAGGCAGAAAAACCAATCTGCTTTGCGGTGTTTGAGATTGAAACAACATTTGTTCTCTCTGTCGGGTTCGGGGTGAGCGCTGCGGCAATTCCCTGTGAGGGAACATCCGCCATTGTCATTGCGATGGACCAGATAAGGCTTATAATGAAAATCCAGATATAAAGTCCTACGCCTGTGAAAGGTACTTTAACAAAGATTAAAACTGTTGTTATAAGCAGGGGAAGAATTGAATAAACAATCATCGACTTGAACTTGCCGAGCTTGCTCTTTGAACGGTCAATGAGATTGCCGACAATCGGGTCGGCAGCTGCGGAAACGATTTTTGCAACAAGAATAAGAATTGCAACAACGATAACGCTTGACTTGAGGATTGAGCCGGCAAACTCTGCCTGGTATGTAAACAGTAAGCCGACTATTGCCTGAAAGCCGAAAAGACCGAGCGAATAGGCAATAATGTCTTTAAATTTCAGGTGCTTTTGTTTTGTTATATCTTCCATAAGAATTCCTCCTTAAAATTAATCGGTGAAAATATCCTTGAATATATCTGCGTGGGTCATTCGCATTGCCGCGCTGAAAAGCATTGAGCCGTAAACGGGCATTGCTCTGTTGAAAACAGACATTGCGTGCGCGTCAAAGCCGTGAACCTGCATTGGTGCTTTACGGCGTATTCCGCGCATAATCATTCTAACCATTTTATCGCAGTCGGTTGAAATCATATTCATAATCTTCTGCTCTTCCTGATTGCCGTCGGGCTTCTGGTTACGGAAAATATTTGTTTTCGTAAATCCGGGGCAAACAAGACCAACATAGATTTTTCCCTTGAATTCCTCTCTGAGAGCTTCTGTGAAGCCCTTGAGCGCTGCTTTTGATGCAGAATAAACCGAGGTTCCTGCGAGTGTCATTAATGCAGCGGCGGAATCAATATTAACTATGGCAGGCTCTTCCGACTGAAGAAGAATGGGAAGCATTGCCTTAACCGAATAAACAGCGGAATAGAAGTTAATGTTCATTGCTGCATCAATTTCTTCGTCGGAATATTTATCAAATCTTGTGAATCGGGGAAGAATGCCTGCGTTGTTGATTAAAATATCAACTGCGATTCCTTTTTCCTTGATTTCATTTGCAAATTCTATCCAGTTTTCTCTTGAAGAAACATCAAAGAGCTTGTATGAGAATTTATCCTTATATTCGTCGCCGAGCTCGTCAATGAATTCAAGCATTTTCTTTTCGTTTCTTGCAATGCCGATAACGGTGCAGCCGTGCTCTTTAATAAGGGTTGCGGCAATTCCTGCTCCCATGCCACCCGAAGCGCCCGTAACAACGGCAGTTTTATTATTAAGCCAACAGTTTTTCATTTTACTCTCCTGCTTATCAATAATTAAATTAATTATACTATATAATTAATTAATTTACAACTTTAAAATTAGATAAACAAAGTATATAAAAAAATAAACAAAATATTAAATAAATCAACAAATAATAAAAAAGTGTTGATTAATTCCCATCCTTGTGCTAATATAGCGTCGGCAAATTTTTGAAAATTTTTTTGAAAGGTGAAATTTGTGGATAAACGAATAGTTAAAACAAGAGAGGCGATTTTCAGCGCGTTTTTGGATTTAGCTGCTCAGAAAGACATCAACAAAATATCGGTTGTTGAGCTTTGCGAGAAGGCGGACATTAACAAGAGCACGTTTTATCTTCACTATAAGAGTATTGATGAGTGCTTTCAGAGTTGTTTCAGCTTTTTCAGCTCGCAGATTGTTGCTTTGGGAAAGGATATAGATTACACCAATGTTTCAACCTCTCCCGAAAACAATGTTAAGGATATTCTTGATGCGGTTGAGCAGAACACAAAGTATTTTGAAAAATTCAAAAACACAATGGTTTATGACTACGCAATTAAAGCTCTAAAAGAAAATATGGTCGACGCCATTTGCAAGGTTAACAATATAAACATTAACGATAATTTCCACGAGGTTGCAAAGGTAACCTTCCTTGTTGGAGGATGTGCGGATGTTATAACAAAATCAATGCCTAATTTCAACCGCGAAGAGGTTGAAAAGCTTATGATTGATGTAATCAAGAGAAAATAAAAAAAGAGGCTGTGCCTCTTTTTTTAGTGGCCAGTGGTCAGTGACCGGTGGTCAGATATAGGTTAAAAGGCGGGGTTCAAACCCGCCTTATTTTATTTTTCTATTAATCCGTTTTCATCAAGCATTTGAACAAATTTTTCAACATCGGCTCTTGCACGGTCTTCCTCAACCTCGTATTCATCGAGTATGAGCTTAACTGCTTCATCGATTGTTATATCCTTCTGAAAGCAGTCCCAGTAAAACGCGCCCGATTCGTTAAGCGTTATCATCGCGTTGAATTCCATTGCCGTTTTTCCAACGGGAACAACAATGTGCGAGCCTGCTATTTCTCTTTTTGCAAATCCGTCTTTAATCTTCATATTTTCATTCCTTCATTTCTTAACTATTTGTTGAATCTGTAGCCGCGTCCCCAAACGGTGTTAACGCCCGTGAAGTTTTTATTCGCTGCGAATAATTTATCGCGAACGCGGTTAACATGAACGGTAACGGTTGAGGTTTCGCCCATTGAATCGTATTTCCAGATTTTTTCAAAGAGCTCATCCTTGCTGAAAATCTTATCGGGCTGACCTGCAAGGCAGGCAAGCAAATCAAACTCCTTGTTTGTTAATGTTATTTCCTTAGAATTAACGAAAACCCTTCTTGCGTTTTTGTCAATTTTCAAGGAATCTATTTCGATTATGCCCGAGGGCTGAACATTTATGCCCGTGAGTCTTTCATATCTGTTGATATGCGCTATAACTCTTGCGGTTAATTCCGAAGGGCTGAACGGCTTAATAATATAGTCGTCCGCGCCGAGACCGAGCCCCTTTATTTTATCAATATCATCCTTCTTTGCAGAAACGAAAAGAATCGGAATATTGCTTGTTTCGCGAACCTTTTTGCATATATCAAGTCCGCTGACACCGGGCAGCATAATATCAAGCAAAATCAAATCAAAATCATTATTCAGTGCAAGGGTGAGTCCGTCCTTGCCGTTTTGAGTTGCTTCAACAGCGAAGCCGTTTGCCTCAAGATAATCTCTTTCAAGCTGAAGAATGCTGATATCATCCTCAACGATTAAAACCTTTTTATTCATAAATATTTTTACCTTTCGGTTTATTTTGTTTTATTTTATCAAGCGCTATGTGAATTGTAAGGCCTACGCCTTCTTTACCCGTTGCCCAGATTCTTCCGCCGTGAAGCTCAACAATCTGCTTGCAAACATAAAGACCTATTCCGCTGCCCTCGTCGGACTGCGTTCTTGAGCTGTCTGCTCTGAAAAAGCTGTCAAAAATCTTGGGCAGGTTTTCACTCGAAACGCCTATTCCGTTATCCTCAATAGCAATAATAACGGTGCTTTCATATTCTGTTGCAGAGAATTTTATAACGCCCTGAACATCCTCTTTGCTGTATTTAATTGAGTTTGAAACAATGTTTCTTATAACTCTCTGGAACTGGTCGGAATCCAGCATAACATATGCGTTATCGCTGCATTTGTTATTGTATTCGATTTCAAATCCTCTTTTTTCAAGGTAAAGAGAAATATAGCTCTGGCAGTCATCAAGAAAATCGTTTACTTTAATTCTTTGTAAATCAATCGAAATGTTGCCTGCCTCAAGCTTTGAAACAGTAAGCAGGTCGTTAAGCAGCTTTTCCATTGTTGCGGTTGAGGCAAATATTCTCTCAAAATAGCGTTCCTGTTTTTCGGGGGTGTCTGCAATGCCGTCTCTCAAGCCTTCAACATAGCCCTTGATTGAGGTGAGGGGAGTTCTTAAATCGTGGGCTAAACCCGTTATGATATCCCTTCTTGAATTCTGCGCCTCCTCCTGCGTTTTCAATGATTCGCGCAGACGCATGGTCATTTCGTTAAACGAATTAACCGTTTTTCCGATTTCGTTTGTTGAATCATATTCGATAACAAAGTCGAGATTTCCGTTTGCAATTTCGTGCGAACCCTCTTCAAGCTTTTTAATAGGCTTGATGATTGTTGAGGAGGTTATAAACGAGAAAGCAAGCGCTGTTATGAAGAAAACCGCCGCAACAACCGCTGCAACAGCTGCAGTTCTTCCGTAAACAATTGAGTTGAAATCGTCTATGGTTTTTTCATCAATAACATCATTCAGAGTATAGTTGGGGTTTGCGATAACTATAAGATATTCTTCATTTTCCGATGCAGCGTGGGTTAACAAAACCATTCCCTTTGAGGTAACACAGTAGGTGTTTTTTTCGGTGTTAACCTTAGTTATTTTTTTTGCCTCATCAAAAACGGTTTTTTTATCGGAGTTAGTGTAAAACTCGCCCGATGAGTTGCTTATATAAATAAGTGAGCCGACTTTCTGCGCAGGCTTTGCAAGCTTTTCGATTATTTTTAGCTTGGTTTCATCGGAGTGATCGGAAATCAGCTCGTCCGAAATTTCATTCAATGCCTGATTCCACTGAAAAACGTTAACAACCGAATATGTGTTTGAATCAATTGTTTTAAGATTTAAAAAAGCGGCAAAATCGCCGTAAAACAGAATGCTGAAAACTCCGATAATTGTTATGGGAATAAGCACGCCAAACACGGTTGCAATTGTTATTCGCGTTGAAATTTTTAAGTTTTTTACGCTTCTCTTTTTCTTTTTCATACTAATATAATATACTAAACATTATTATATTACAAGTTATTTTAACTGACTAATTGCTTTTATCCTGATTTTGTAACTATACAAAGATGAAAAATTCTGATATAATATAATGTAATAAGCTGATAATGAATTATAAAAATAAAAAAGGAGGTAAAATATGAAAAAGAAAAAAATAATTGCTTTTGTCACTGCAATCGTTTTGATTATTTGCAGTTTTACTTCCGGTATGTTCAGCGCCTTTGCAAAAACGCAGAAAATAATTCTCGGCACCGAGATAATTAATACAACCGACGGTAATGATGATAAGCTCTGGTATTATTTCACACCCGAGCAAACGGGAATGTATACCTTCCTTTCGTTTAACCGCATTCGTTTCGGCGAGGCTTATCTTTTTGAAAAAGAGAATAAGGAATACACTCAGCTTGCATATTCAAATTCCAGCCCTAACTGGGAATATTATAATCAGCCGAACGCCGACCAGTTTTGCATATCCTATCAGCTTGAAGCAGGCAAAACCTATTATTATGCTGCAGGATGGGATAGCTCAAGAACAAGCGGCGAATTAACCGTTAAGCTGATTTATGAGGGCAGCGAGCAGGATGTTATAGACCGCCTTGAGGTTAACTGCAATGCCGAGCTCACCTGGTATACGGACGGAAGCTGGAAAACGGATTCGGCAGGGGAGCCGTATTTCTTCTATAACTATTCAAAAATTCTGCAGAATATGACGGTTAATGTTTACTATAAAAACGGCAGTATGTCCTCTGTGAGCGCAGGCGGCAGCACTGTTGACGGTTACAGCATAATATATAATCAGACTCAGGCTGAAAACCACTGGTATCCGAAAGAGGACGAAAAATATACGGGCAATATTATAACCGTAAGCATTCTCAACAAAAGCACTCAGTACGATGTTACGATTAATCAGAATGCGCTCTTCACTGTCAGCGGTGCAGTTTGCGACTATGTCAGCAATGAACCCCTTTCGGGCGCAACTGTAAGCATTAACGGGCTTGATATAACAACCGATGAAAAAGGGCAGTTTTCCTTTGTTTCGGCACCCGGCTTTTATTCGGGCAAAATCAGCGGAAATAATATTATAACAAGAAGCTTTAATATAACCGTTGATGTTAATAATGATAACAATAACCACACCGATGAGCCGATAGGCGTTGTTGTCGGCGATTATGTAAGCGACGGCATTATAAATGCAAAGGACTATGCATATATTCTTAAGAATTTTACCGACTCAAAACAGGAAGCCGAATCTTCCAAATTCTCATCACAAATGAACTTCACTGCTGACAACTATCCGGGATTAATATTATAACCTAACCACTATCCACTACCCACTCTCCACTAAAAAAGCACTCCTTTCGGAGTGCTTTTTCTTATAATTTTTCTTATAAGTAATTCATAGGATTAACTCTTGTTCCGTTTACGCGCACTTCAAAGTGGCAGTGCGGACCCGTTGAGTTTCCTGTTGAACCGCTTCTTGCAATTACCTGACCTTTGTTAACATGGTCGCCGTAGCTTACAAGAAGGGTTGTGTTATGTGCATAAAGTGTTGAAAGTCCGTTTCCGTGGTCAATAATAAGATAATGACCGTAGCTGTAGTTCAGATTCATTGCAGCAATAACCGTTCCCGATGCAGCTGCATAAACGCTTGAGCCGGAGGGGCAGGGGAAGTCAACGCCGCCGTGATAGCGTCCGCTTGAATAGTTCGGGTATCCTGCCGAAATTGAACGGTAATCAGTGGGGTATCTCAGCGAACCGCTGAATGCACCCGAGCCGCTTGAGCCGTTTGATGAGCCCGTTCTTGAAGCTCTTGCATATGCTGCCTGAATTTCAGCCTCAACCTTTTTCAGAGCGTCCTCGTTTTCTTCAATGGCTTCCTGATATTCAGCCGTTTGCGAAGAAAGCTTTTTAATTAATGCATTGCACTCGGCAACCTCGTTGTCGAGTTCTCTTTTTGATGCCTGAATGGTTGCAATATTATTGGTTAATTCCTTTTTATCGGCAACAAGCTTTTCCTTGTCCTTGCCGAGCTGAATGATTTTTTCTTCAAGCGCAGCCTTATCCTTTTCAATCTCTTCCATCTGAGTCATAAGCGAATCGAGAATTTCACTATCCTGCTTTGAAACAGATTTAATCATCTGAGAGCGTGTGAAAACAGAGCTTATATCGCTTGCGGTTAAAAGCACTTCAAGGTTGCTTGCGTGACCCGAAATATACATTGCTCTGAGCCGCTGGCAGTAATCCTCAAAGGTTTTATCAAACTGAGCCTGCTTTTTATCAATTTCCTTCTGAGTTTTATCAATCTCGTTTTCGGTGTTTTTGATTGAAGCAGTAACCTCGTTGATTTCTGCCTGAAGCGCATTTGCGTCCGCCTGAAGCACATCAATCTGGTCTTGCTTGAGCTGAATTTTTTTATCCAGCGCAGCAATATATTCCTGAGTTTCCTTCTTTTCTGCCGAAAGCTTGTCTATTTCTTTTTCGGCAGCGTCTATCTGACTCTGAATCTTACTCTTCTTATCCTTAAGCTCGCTTGTTGATGCGGCAAACGCCGAGCCCGAAGCAAAAGAGCTAACAACAAAGGCAAGACTGAGAATCAGCGACAGAAGCTTAATAAATCTTTTAGATTGCACTAATCTCACTGCCTTCCTTATTAAGATATCTTCTCATTGTAATCAGAGAGCCGCCAACACCGCTGATAACACCTATTGCAAGGAATACGCCGAGCATAATCAATGCGTTATCAGTAAACGGAAGCGGAGTTATGCCGACAGAAGTGAAAAGCTCGGCAAACTGCTTGATTGCAAATTCATATATTCCCCAAACAACGCCAAGCGAAACAGCACCTGAAACAATTCCGAGAATCATTCCTTCAACAACGAAGGGCAGGCGAACAAACGAGTTTGTTGCACCAACGGATTTCATAATGCTTATTTCAAGACGGCGTGAATAAACCGTAAGCTTGATTGTGTTTGAAATAATGAAGAGCGAAATTGCAAATAATACCGAAATAATAACTATTGCAATAATGCTTATTCCGCGGCTGATAGTATCAAGCTTCTTTGCAAGGTTTGAATTATCTCTAACCGTGTCGATATTATCAAGCGTTCTAATCTCTGAAACTGTTTTTTCGAAAATTGAAAGGTCCTTAACCGTAACCTTGTATGCGTCGGGCAGCGGAATATCCGTGCTCACCTCGGTGAAGAATTTTGCCTGAGCCTCGTCCATTGTTTCAAGCTGTTCCTGCCACGCGGATTCCTTTGAAACAAACTCAAGCTTGTCCACATTGCTCATTGCGGTGATTTTTCTGCCCATATCGTCTATATCGGCGTCGGTTGCATTGTCGCTGATATAAACCATAATAACGTTTTCATCCTCAATTCTTTCAACAAGTGAGTTGATGTTGAGGAAAATCATTGAGGCCGAGCCTATAAGAACAAGGCAGCTGAGCAGAACACAGATTGAGGCAATGCTCATCATTCTGTTAGTCCATGTGTTTCTGAAGCCTTCTTTAATAAGATATCTGAAGCTTGAACCCGTCATTACTGCTCACCTCCGTTTTGTTCATCCGAGTTTACTATATCCTCGAGGTTATCAAATACTTCGGCAACATCCTCCTGCTTAACCTCTTCTTCATAGTAATACATATCGGTGACTTCTTCGTGTTTTTTGGTTTTAAACTGAGCATAGGTGGGGTCCGGTGTGTCGGAAACAACCTGACCGTTCTGAATAACGATAACTCGTCTCTGGAAAGAACGAACAAGCTCGTGCTCATGTGTAACCATAACAACGGTTGTTCCGCTGTTATTGATTTTTGTTAAAAGGTCAACTATTTCGTGGCTCATTTCGGGGTCAACGTTACCCGTTGGCTCATCGGCAATGATGAGGTCGGGGTTGTTAACAAGCGCCCTTGCAAGCGAAACACGCTGCTGCTCACCGCCCGAAAGCTCGTTTGGCATTGAGCGCGCCTTTTTTGAAAGACCAACAAGCTGAAGGATGTAGGGAACACGCTTTCTGATGTCCTTTTCCTTAGCGCCGATAACTCGCATTGCAAATGCAACATTATCGTAAACAGTCATTTTTGGTATGATTCTGAAATCCTGGAAGACGATTCCCATTGTTCTGCGATAGTAGGGAACCTTTCTCTTTTTTAGTGTAGCCGAGGAATAGCCGTTAACAACAACCTCGCCTGCGCTGGGTTTCTCTTCATGCATTATAAGCTTTAAAAATGTACTTTTGCCCGCACCCGAAGCACCAACGATGAAAACAAATTCGCCGTCTTCAATCTTAATGTTAACATTGTCAAGCGCTTTGGTGCCGTTACTGTCATATACTTTTGTGACATCCTTAAATTCAATCACGGTATATACTCCTTATTTAAAATAATTTAATTATTATTTGATTAATAATATTCTAATTAATAATCATATAACTTTTCGAGTAATTATGCAATAGTTTTGTGTAATTTTTTTGTAAACAATGTTACAAATGTGTAAATAGTGATTTGCGGTGTAAATCACTATTTAAGTTTCAAGCGCCGAGCCCCGAGCTCCGAGTTATCGGGTCGCTTCGCTCCGATTAAATTATTTATTGTTTGAGCGCAGCGAGTAGGCATTAGGGATTCGAACCCAGTAAGCCTTAAATTGCATATTTCACGCCCCTTTTTCCGCTTTTTGTCTTACCAT
>SVQE01000069.1 GCA_015065505.1 Oscillospiraceae bacterium | reverse complement strand
GGAACCGTAAAACATTACAATCTGATTTGACTGATAAAGCACGATGTCTCCTGCTTCGGTAGTGGTTTGTTTATCGTTTGATGTCAGCGTATGACCAAGAGCACCAACCTTTTCAAAACCGGAGTAATCGCTCATTCCAACCGTCAAGCCGTCATTTTTTATGATTTCATATAATTCATTTGCCGCTTCATTATCTTCAAGAGTTGCAGAGAAGGTTTTTCCGTTTATACGTATATTTACTTTCATTTCGGTTGCCTGCGGTTTTTTCGTTGTTGATTCTGATGCTGTTTGTGATGCTTCGTTTGTGGCAGTGCTTGTTGTTTCATTCCCATCCGGGATACTGCTGCAAGCGCTTAATGTGATTATCATAAGCACCAGTGAAATAACAATTATGACTTTTTTCATAATGCTTTACCGAATTCAAATGCTGCATTCAGAACATCAGGTTTGTTTGATGCTTCACCCATATCATTGAGTCCGCCTCCGTTGAATATACCTGCATATCTTGCTTTTTCAAAGCAATCAATCCAACCATTGATTCCTCCTACAGCTTTTTCAACAACCTCGTCTCCGGTTTCATAAGAAGCAGTCATAAGATATACATCTCTGAAACTGTACTCCTGGGGGTAAAGCGGATTTAATCTGTCAAGTAATGTCTTGAGTTGTCCGCAGAGCTCATAATAATAAATCGGTGTTGCAAATAACAGTGTGTCTGCATTTTTAACCTTTTCCATAATCTCAGCAACATCGTCTTTAATAACACATTTCATCGTTTTCTGACAGGCAAGACAACCCTTACAAAAACGAAGCTCCTTATTCTTTAACGAAATAAACTCAACCTCGTTACCTGCTGCAATTGCTCCTTTTTCCGCTTCTCTTGCAAGAATCTCAGAATTGCTTTTGTTACGAATGCTACTTGAAATGATTAGTATTTTCTTTGACATATCATCATCCTCCTTAGCCCCGAGTGTATTCATATTGTTGTTATCGCTTCATTAAATCCCGATTTGTTATTTCCATTATACATCAAATTTATTTCTTTTGCAATTCACATAAAAGGCGGTATGACGGTTTTTCATTGCCATATAAATCCGTTGAACCGTGAACGCGGCGGCGGAGTTTATCCTCCCCTTCTTCACCGCAATGCGTGCGGTAGTCATTTAGCGAAAACCACATATATCCGCAGATGTTTGGGATTTCGGCATACATTGCAAGGCGCTCTTTCAGTATGCGTGAGCGTTCCTCGTCGCCGCCCTTGAAATGTGGCTCACAAAGTCCGAATTCGGAAACGAGAAGCGGCATACCCTCTGCTTTTTTACAGGTTCTTATCATATGATTCGGAATGTCGTCACTTGGCTCCCAAAGTCCCAGATAATCGTTCCACATTGCAATATCGCCGTAAAGCGTTGCATCGTCCTTGTCTGCATTTTCCACACGGGAAAGCGTGTTTGAAACATAGTTCACAAGGTGCCTTTTATCCTGCGACTTGAAGTAGTTAACCATATCCTTTACATACTGAATGGTCAGCTCGGTTTCTGCGCCGAGTTCATTGCCTACGCCCCAACAAACAATCGACGGGTGATTAAAATGAAAATACATCATTTCGTCTGCCTGCTGCTTTGCAATATCAAGCTGCAGCGGCGTTGCCTCTTTGGGATAGCCCCAGTACGGGATTTCCTCCTGCACAAGCAAGCCGTTTTCATCGCACCAGTCAAAAAGCGCATCATCCTGCTGCCAGTGAAAGCGGGTGAAAACGCAACCCGCCGCCTTGAGCTGCTTTAAGCATTTAATACTGTGGTCAAGCGGCTCCGCCATACCGAAATCGGGATGTGAGCCGGGCATCCATTCGCAGCCCTTAAGATAGATTTCTTCACCGTTGAGATACACCTTTTCGCCCTTGGTTTCAAAGGTGCGGATACCGATTCTTTCCTCAAGAATATCATTGTCTGTTTTGAGCGTTACAAGATAAAGATTGGGCGAACAGCAACTCCACAGTTTCAGATTCTTAAACGGCACAGTCAGGCTGGAGTTTTCACAAACCTTTTCACCAGTCATATAATCACAAACCGTTACCTTACAGGGCTTATCAACATTTGTTTTAATGATGAGTGTTCCGCTTGCAAGTCCGTTTTGCATACTGTCAATTTGTTCGGTGATGTGCATATATTCAATACCGTCCGGCTCGCGGATTTCAAGCGTTACACGGCGTGTTATGCCGCCGTCATCAGCCCAGTCAAAATCGCCGTTATGGGGCAGCATTGTATCCGCCTTTGTGTTGTCTGCTTCTACTCTGATTCTGTTTTCAGCACCAAAGTTGACAGCGCTTGTAATATCAAGTCTGAACGGTGTATAGCCCGAACGGGAATGCTCGCCGGCAAAGATATCATTCACATAAACCTTTGCCGTATGATATACTGCATTGAATTTAAGATATGCTTTTTTGCCTTTGTATTCCTCGCCGATAAACACAGCGGTTTCGTAGGCGGCATTGCCTCTGTGCTGCATTACCTCATCGTCCACATTCCAGGTGTGCGGGACGGTTACTTTTGTTTTGTAGCCGCCGAGGGTAAAATCCCAGCGGTTAAGTGTTTGGTCGTATCTCATAGTCAGTTCTCCTTGAAAAGCAGATTGTAGTGTGTTGCTATCTGGAAGGTGTTTGGATTAATTGCAAGCGCTTCTTCAAAAAGCGATTTGCTCTTTTCCTTTTCTCCTTTGCCGTATAAACCGAGCGCTTTCATAAACAGGCAGTGAAGTTGATTTTTAATATCCAAATTCTCGTCAAACACAAGCAAATCGGGCAATGAAACCGCAAAATAATCAATGCTTATTTCAGCGCCAATATGCTTGTCTGCGAAGTTTATCAGCTTATCAAATCGCTCGTTTGCTTCGTCTTCTCTGCCGAGTTTCAAAAGCGCCATACCCTGATAGAATATCGTTTCAGGCGGCTGGTCGTTGTAGTACATCGCCGAGGCAGGCTCGCTCAAACCCGTTGACGCTTTTTCAAAATATGCACTGTCATCGGTTTTCAGCCCCATATAATAATTCTGGCGGTTTTCCTGCGCTCCGTACAGCTTGCCCTCGCCAAGATTTTCGGGATAAGCGAAGGTGTTTTCGGGCGTGACGAGAGCGATATTTGAAAAGATATACTGCTCGGGAACCTTGCCTTCGCCGCCCTCCCACGGGTGGAATTTCCTGCCCATAATTCTATCAAGCGCCTTTTTATATTCGCCTGAAAGATTAAGCAGAGTGATATATTCAAGCGTTAAATCGTCACGAAGTTTAACAACATCAAGTCGGCTTTCAAGAAATGCTAAGCGCTCTTTCGGAGAAACGCCCATTCGCTTTTTAAGCAAATCAAATTCATAGAGAATTCTTGCATCGCTTTCATCAAGCTTGTATGCCTTTTCCATAAGCGTTAAGGCTTCCTCTGCATTGTATTCAACATTGTATTTCAGCAGTGCCAAATTGCGGAAAGGTGTTGCAAAATCCGCACCCCTTTTGATGGACGTTTCAAAGCATTTTGCCGCATCGCTGTGGCGTTCCTTATCATAATAGAGGCAGCCGAGATAATACGGCGCTTTGAAGTCAGCGTTGTTATTTTCGATAGCGTATTCGAGTACGGCTATATCCTCTATCCTGTTGGGGAAGCAGCAATACGGGCTTGCCTTAAACGCTTTAACAAGATAGGAATTATCGCCGCTGTAAAACGCCCTGTAGTAATCAAGCATTGGGAACGGCTCATTGCAGAGACTCAGCAGTTCAAGTGCTTTGTCGTTAAATCCCGCCATCCATAATTCAAGTGACAAATCAATGAGCATATTCGGATTAATGATGTGCTTTGAAACATCTGCGCCGTTGATGAACAGCGCAAGTATATTCAGGCTATCATATTTAACGGTTTCGCTCTTCTCACCTGTCAGCAGCGCTTTAAGATTCATAGCGCTGAAATTGCGGGCGTTGAATATCAACGCCTTATCGGTAAAAGCAACGGCGCTTTCTATGTTGCCGAACTTTGACTGAATCAGCGCCAAAAAGTAATATGCATTTGCCTGCGTATCGGCATTCCAGACCGCTTTATAAAACGCGTCAAAGGCTTCGTTTAACCTATCTTGATAAAACAGCGACAAGCCCAAATTATAATAATACTCTCCGCTAATCGGGTTCGGATTCGAGCGCGTTTGCTTTTCAATGGCATTTCTGAAATACTGCTCGCTTCCTCTAATATATCCTTTTTTGAACAGGAGCATACCGTAGGCGTTATTCAGCCGCATATCTGTTTTATCGCGGCGCAAGCCCTCAAGGTAGTAATCCTCGGCTTTGCGAGTTGCGTGGCGGTACTGCTCAATATGTGTGCCGTAAAGGTATAAATCCTCGTTTGTTTTGCAGTCCTGCGGCAGCGGCGCCGCCTTGGCAGGCTCGGGTATATCGTGCTTTTTCACATTGCCGTCAAAGGTTAAAATCTCTCTGCAGTCCTTTGTGACGGTGATTTTTATATCTTCGATTTTCAGGTTGTTATTCGGGATAGAAAATTCATATGTGTTTGCGCACTGAAAGTCAAAGGATTTTTTATAAAACTTATTGATATTAACATCGCATTTGCCGAGCGTACCAGAGCAGTAAAGCGTAACGGTTATCGTATCGCTTACATCAAGATGAAGCGACAAATCCTTGTTCGCATTATGCACCTGCCCCAAGTCGTGATACGGCATAAAATACTGCGTAAAATCTCTTGCCTCAAAAGGCGCAATATAACTGAAATCCGGCTGATTGTCTGTAAAGCAGCCTGTCATCAGTTCAAAATACGGACCGTCCTCATCGGTCAGATTTCTATCCCATGCCTTGCCGAAATCACCGCTGCCCCAGGTCCACTGCTTTTTACCCGGCGAAATATGATGGTCGGCAATATGGAGCAGGCCCGCTTTCACGCCGTCATCATAACCGCCGACAAAATCGAAATCGCTTTTAGCCGCCATATAAGAGGTAGGTACAGGCAGATTGTCGTAACGTGAAATATCAACGCCCCTTGAATAATCCACCTTGTAGTAGGTTCCCGTTGCAATCGGGAAAGTGGAAACATCTCGCTTGCCGTGGTCCATAACTGCAGTCACATCAGGCGGAAAGATACTGCGGTAATTGCTGTTAACCGCCACGGCAGGATTCGCCCACCAAAGAAAAGTCTGCTTTATCGGCGTGCGGTTAAAGAGATGATTTTTCAGCTCTAAATACGCCTTGTCGGGATAGAGCGTAAACTCCGTCTCTCCCTTGGTATGAAACATATTCTCGTATTCACTCACAACAACCGTTGCGCTGCCATCCTCATTTTCAAAAAAAGTATAGTTCACCTCGTCAAAGGTGCTCGGGCGATGGTGTTGAGGCCAGTTAAATTCAATGCCGCCGCTAATCCACGGACCCGCAAGTCCTACAAGGGCAGGCTTGATAACCTGATTGTAATAAACAAAATCATAGTTTCGCGTTTTGTCGTATGCTCTTTGCACTCTGCCACCAAGCTCGGGCAAAATCATAATTTTAAGATAATCGTTTTCGAGAAATACGGCTTTGTATTCTTTATCAATCTTTTTATCGCTGATTCTGTCAATCACCGGGTGCGGATAAACCTTGCCGCTGCTGCCCTGATACACACGCTTTTCAAGAAACAGCGGATTTCTGTCAGGCTCTGCTGCCTCATAGGTAGGAATAACTACTGTTTCTTCCCAAACTTTAGATTTCGTATTCATCAATATCACCTTCGTTGACATTATTACATCTTCATTATATAATACGAATTAGAGGATTTGTTTTGATATTCAATCAAAAAATTCAGAAATCCTGCTGTGATATGATGAAACTGATAGGAAACGGACTTGAGCACGGCTCATATATGTATTTTTACACGCCGTCAGGAACGGCAAAACGGCTTTATTATTACCCGCTGTGCGCAGGTGAATTTTTCTGTAACAATGAATATGAAGTCACTCGAGAGCAATATAACAGCTTTCTGCTTATTTGCGTACTTGACGGAGAAATCAAACAGGGCGACTTGACAGTAAAGGGTGGAGAAGCACTCCTGGTTGACTGTTACAAGCCGCACAGATATTTCACTGACACATCGGCACACACCTTATGGCTGCATTTTGACGGCGGTAATTCCCGTGAACTTTTTGAAGAGATTATCAGCGCAAAGGGTAAAAAAATAAAATGCCCCGACTTTGTAAGCCGAAACATTTTTACCGTGATGAATACAGACAGTGAGGCACAGCAATCAGAAGCAATTTTCAAAATGCTGATGCGCATGCTCGATATGCAGAGCTCATCAAACGAAGCAGCGCTATCGTCGGTAGAAACTGCAAAGGAGTATATTAAACAGAATTATCAAAATAATCTCAGCGTAATGCAAATCGCGAAGGCTGTTAACCTCAGCCCGTCCTATTTTTCAAGGATATTTAAGGAGAATACAGCGCTTTCTCCCTATGACTATCTTTTATCGGTGCGTCTGGATAAAGCGAAGGAGCTACTAATAAATTCCGGCCTGCCTGTCAGCGAAATTGCCTATCAGTGCGGCTTTAACAGCACCTCAAACTTTATTTGCTTTTTCAAAAAGGAAACGGGTATTTCCCCGTTGCAATTCAGAAAAATTGATTTTTAGTCCTTGAAAACAGAACAGCTCTTATATTAAAGGCACGGAAGTTCTATTATCCCGTGCCTTGTTTATTACATATTCTTATTAAAAAATTCCTCAATCCACTCGTCAATGTTGTTGGCTGACTTTTCAGCATCGCCGCCTCTGATGGCTAATCCGTCAACTACCGTTGCGTTTGGTTCAAATTCTCTGATTTCGTCGTAGGTACCGCCATCACCGCTACCTTCATGCGTATTAAACGGAACGATTGTCTTGCCGCTGAAATCGTAGGTATCAAAGAAGGTGTACATAATCATCGGCAGGGTGTACCACCACATCGGATAGCCTATGAAAATAACATCATACTCTTCGGGATTATATTCAAGTGGTGCAAATTCGGGGCGCTCATCATTATCGCGCTCTGTCTTTGCTGCGTTTACGGTTTCATCATATCCTGTTGGATAATCTTTTACGGGAATAATTTTTTCTATGTCGCCGCCTGCCTTTTTATGAATATACTCTGCAATGTACGCCGTTGATCCAATTCCGTTAAAATCAGGCGTTGCGGAGGATGTGGCATCTGCATTGCTTGTATTTGAAGCACTGAAGTATATAGTTAGAACTTTTTTGTCAGTTGTTATTATATCCGTTTTAGCAGATTCAGTAGATGCATCGGCACTTTTTGAGTTTGAATTCGGTGTATTGTCGCCGGCTGAACAGGATACAAGCATAATCGCCAAAGTTAACGTTAAAACGATTGCAATGATTCTTTTCATTTAGTTATCTCCTGATTATCTCATACATATAGTAATGATAACATCCTTATTGCCAAGCAGGTCGGTTAATTCTTCATCTGACAGTCCCTGAACCTTGCCAAGTCTTGTATATGACCAAGTGTTTGAGCCGTAAAACATTACGACACTGTCGCTGTTGTAGAGAATGATATCACCGGGCTTGGTAGTGATTCGCTTATCGTTTGACGGAAGCGTTTTACCTATTTCACCGAATTGCTCAAATCCGCCGTATTTTGAAAGATTGATTACAATATCTCCGCTTTCTGCCATTTCCTTTAACGCATTAACGGAAGCATTTTCTTCCCATATAACATCTATTTCCTGACCGTCAACCATAAGTTTCAGTGTCTTTTCCTGTTGAGGCAAATCCGATGTGGATTCAGAGGTAACCTCACTTGTTTCTTGCGTAGTCGTCTCAGACAGCGGCTCGTTAGTCGATTGCGTGGTTGATGTGGTTGTAGTGTTTGTTGTCGTTTCGGAAGAAGTCGTACTCTCTTTCTTTTTGCCTTGATTTGTAGTGGTTTCTTTTTTCGTCGTAGTCGGCTTTTTCTTTGCCTTTACCGTTACCTTGCATTTGTAGGTTTTCTTTTTATATTTTGCAATAATTGTTGTTTTGCCAACGCTTTTTGCAGTAATCCTGCCGTTTTTAACAGTAGCAACCTTTTTGTTCTTGCTGCTCCACTTTACCTTTTTTGCGTTTGCATTCTTCATTTTAAGTTTATAAGTCTTTCCTTTTGTAAGAGTGACGCTTTTTTTGCTGATGCTGATGCTCGTTTTGTTCTTTTGTGCCGCATTCGCATAAGCAGTAACACTAAATGAAGTGAGTAATACAATTAATGAAATTAAAATGCAGATTATCTTTTTTGTTTTCATAGTTATCTCCTGCCTTTCAATTACATTATATACTGCCGAAATACCAATAGCAAATACTTATAATGAATTAACCGTTATGCATTTTAAGCATAGGCATTACTATTTTAATTCGTCTATAAGTGCCTGTGCAGCCTTAGAAAAGATATTACCTTTTTTTAAAATGATGTGCATTTGCGTGTTGATTGGAGGTTTAATGGGGATAAACACCAGCTCGCTATCGCCTGAGGTATTTATAATCCCGTCTATACAAATAGCATATCCAAGCCCCGATTTAACCATTTGTGCGCCGTTATAGAGAAGGTTGTAGGTAGCAGCAACATTAAGCGCCTCGTCACCTCTGCCTAAAACTGTTTTTAACACGCCGTTTCCGAGTATCTGTCTTGAAACAATCAATGGTTCATTATATAAATCGGTTGTTTTAACGGTATTACAAGCCGCAAGCGGACTGTCTTTTTTTACAAGCACGCCCCAGTTATCGTTGTAATTTGTCTTTATGCTGTCATACTTTTTATAGTCAACATTGTCAAGCACAATGCCGATATCAATAATTTCGTTATCCAGCATTTCTTCAACTGCTTTATCGTCGCCTCTGATAATATGAAAGCGTACCTCGGGATACTTGTCTGTTACCCGTTTAGCGGCGTCGGTAATAATATGAGTACCGTCTGTTTCGCATGCACCGATATAGACATCCCCTGTAACAGCGCCTTCGTCCGTGCTGATTTCACCCTTGGTTTTATTCACAAGCTGTACGATTTCCTGTGCTCTTTTGCGCAGCAGTTTGCCTTCGTCGGTAAGTTCAATTTTCTTGCTTCCTCTGATAAATAACTGCTTTCCGAGTTCATCTTCCATATCCTTTAACTGCCTTGACAACGTTGGCTGAGAAAGATGAAGCGCATTGGCGGCAGCAGTTATGCTTTCCTCTCTTGCTACGGCAAGAAAGTATTCCAATACACGAAGTTCCATATCTTCTCCTATGCTTTTTAGTTATGCATTAACATTCGATATAAGTATTTGCTATCGGTTTGTTTTGAATATATACTATAATCAGAAAAAAGTCAAGGAGGCAGTATGGAACTAAAAGAATTTATTGACAGAATGAACAGCGGCGCAGAAATAAAGGCACAGAGCGAAACACACCTGAAAATGCATGCGCTTTCTCAGGAGGCGCTGAAAATAACTGCACAAATCAACGGAAGTTATCACAGCGAAGAAGAATTAACGGCGTTAATGCTGGAACTGACAAACGGCGGTAGCGGTACGGATTTCGGTTTGTTTCCGCCTTTTTATACGGATTGCGGCAAAAACATAAAACTCGGTAAAGGCGTATTCATTAACGCAGGCTGTCAGTTTCAGGACCAGGGCGGTATCACAATCGGCGACGGAACATTGATAGGACCTAAAACGGTGATAGCAACCCTGAACCATCATATGAATCCCGAAAAAAGAGCCAATCTGAAGCCTGCACCCGTAACAATCGGCAAAAACGTCTGGATTGGCGCAAACTGTACAATTCTTCCCGGTGTTACTATCGGCGACGGTGCGATAATTGCCGCAGGAGCCGTTGTGAATAAAAATGTAAAAGCAAACACGGTTGTAGGCGGTGTTCCTGCAAAATATATCAAGGAGGTCATATGAAAATTCTTGTACTAAACGGCAGTCCGAGAATCAACGGTAATACTGCCGCAATGATTAAGGCGTTTGAAAAAGGAATAAGCGAAACAGAGCATACAGTTGAAGCAGTAAATATTTGCAGAGAAAATATTAACGGCTGTCTTGCCTGTGAATACTGTCATACCAAAGGTAACGGTAAATGTATTCAAAACGACGATATGATGAAGGTATATCCATTGCTTGAAGAAGCAGAAATGATAGTGCTCGCGTCGCCGATTTATTATCACAGTTTTACAGGACAGTTACAATGCGCTATTAACCGCATCTATGCTCTTGATAAGCCAAAGCATCTGAAATGCGCAGCGCTGTTTCTCAGTTCGGGAAGCGACGGTGTTTTTGACGGAGCAATTTATGAATATGAAAATTCTTTTCTGGATTATCTTGCTCTTGAGAATAAAGGCATATTTACCGCCTACGGAAATCAAAATAAATCAGATGAATTATTAAGCAAAATTTATCAGTTTGGAAAGGAGTTACAATGAGAAAAATTTTAGTGCTTATTCTTGCAGCTGTTTTATTGCTTACCCTTACAGCCTGTGCAAAGAATAAAACAAACATGACCACAACCAATACAACAACCGCAATTCAGGAGGAAACATCTATGAGTACAAAAAAGGTCGCAAAGGACGGAGCAATGATGCAGACAGATAATCCTGCGATGCCAACAAGAGTGATTGAAAACGGAACGAAAATCAATATGCATTTCGGTGATACGGTTATTCCCGGTGTGCTGAATGACAGCGACACAGCAAAAGCGCTCATTGAGAAGCTGCCCTATACCGTACACATGAGCAGCTATTCTCACGATTTTTGCGGTACGTTGCCTGAGGATTTCTTCCCTTACAATGAGGATGAAGTCCACTATGGATGGCTGAACGGCGACATTGACTATGCGATTGATGCCTCGTATTTTACGATTCTTCATTCAGATGAAGAGAATTCGGAGCAATACGGATATCAGGTAAATATCGGTGTGATTACCTGCGAGTTAGCAAAAATAAGAGAACTCAGCGGAAGCTATGATGTTTTGATTGAGCTTGCAGAGAACGAAGAAGAGGAAAACGAGGAAATGAAGGTAGATATTAATATTGGCAGCACCAATTTCTCTGCAACGCTTGAGGATAACGCTGCTGCAAAAGAGTTTTATGAATTTGTGAAAAACGAAGGCGTTACCATTGATATGAGCGACTACTCAGGTTTTGAAAAGGTAGGCTCACTCGGTCATACTTTGACTTCTGACGACAAGCAGACGACAACAAAAGCAGGCGATATTGTGCTTTATCAATCAAATCAGCTTGTATTATTCTACGGTTCT
>SVQE01000068.1 GCA_015065505.1 Oscillospiraceae bacterium | reverse complement strand
GACGAAGAACTGCCGAACGGTCAAAATTTTGGAGTACCGTTTACGGTGCGAACAAAATTTTGGAAACCGTTGGTCGTTGCAAATGGTTCAAATCAAAGAAGGAACTGAAGAAATATGTCAGCAAAGTTATGCAAGAATATAACCGTCAATATGAAGACGGCGAAATCACATGGGAAGAATATAAAGGTATTCAAGATACGAACCCAGCAAGCCTTGAATTGCATATTTCACGCCCCTTTTGTCGCTTTTTGTTTTGCCATACGACAGTATGGCTGCATCAAAAAAACACTAAAATGAACGCAAACTATGTAATTCAAGGTGCTCGCAGTTTTGCCCTGTTCATTTTTTGCAAAGACAAGGCAAAGAGATGAAGCAAGGCTTGCGCCTTACAAGGCGCTTTAACGCAGTATTTGTGAAAAAGGGACGGGCAAAACCTTGTTTGGTTCGTATCTCGAATGCCCAAACGCTGTCCGTGCGGTTACGAAGCATGGTCTTGCTCCTGCGGTAAATGGACCGGCAACTTTAAATATAACAGGTGACGCGTATGACTGTACTTGAAAATTTATATAACGGCAATATTGAGCCGACGGATTCCGAGAGCCTTAAAAACAGTGTGAGATACAAAGAAGGACTTAGGCTTGTCGGCAGACTGCAGGATGAATTGTCTGCAAAACTGAACGAAGAACAAAAGGAACTCTTTGAAAAATATCTCACGGCAGCAAATGAATTATCCATTGTCATAAACGAAGAAACCTTCAAAACAGGCTACCGCCTGGCAACGCAAATAATGATAGAATGTATGTAAAAGCCGCCCTGCTGCCTTAAACAGCAGGGCGGTATTATCTTCAAAAATTAACCGTTTCAATTCATAGGTTTTTTCGTCAAAAAGTCTATGAAGCGGTTTTCGTGACAGTTTGGCGGTTTTGACAAAATTAAAAAGTGAGTGTTTGCAAGGGTTTGGGGACTTCGTTCAGGGGGAAAATCGAATGTAGCCGAAAGAAATTCTTGAAACGACCATTAGGCAAAGCAAGACGAATCCAAAACCGGTTTAAAATGGCTGATTTGCCTTATCTCTGTGTTAAAAATACTCAGAATACGAAAGTATTCCTGCGTTTTTTGCCTTGATCTAATCCAAATCTGCTAATTTTAAACTGCGCAGCACCTAAAATGCTTGGAGTTAAGATGAAATTTGTCTTTTGAGAGCACAGCTTTACTGGCGTAAAGCAAGAACGAAAATGACGAATTTCGCTTAAATGCTGCATTTCAGGCGATTTGGATTCGTCTTACTTTGCCTACTCCCGTCCGAAAAAAACTGAAAGGCTAATATGGCATTATACAAGTATTAAGATATTTATAAACAATCAGTGTATTAAATCAAAACTTTGATTTGAAGGCTGTTTATTAAACCTGAATAGAGCGGGAGCGGATGGAGTTGAAGAAGGAGGCATACTTTTTCTTATAGGAATTCTGGCAGGCGATATAAAAGGTGGCGTATGCCTCCGGCTCCTCAATCGGAATTACAATCCTGTTGGTATCACGCGGTGCGGGGTGAATAAACGCATCCGTAGTGAAGCAAGGAAAGTCCGTCGCGTTGATGAGTTCTTCAAGGGATTCCATTGAGTTCTGCACAAGGAAGTTCGCGCCCTTCATTTTGCTGTGGCAGAGTTCCTTCCAGAAGCCGATATGCTCAAACAGCAGAAATCGCTCGCCGTCAAAATCTTCATATTTTACATACTTTCTGTCTGCAAGGCGGTGCGTTTTCGGGACAGAAATATATAAATGCTCGCTGACAAACCGCTGACAGAACAGCTCCGCGTTTTCTGTCGGCTTATTTAATATACCTATCTGATAGGTGCTGTCAAGAAGTCCGTTTTCAATGTCATCAAGTTCAGCAAGCTCGCTTGTTATAAGCATACCGCCGAAATATTCCTGCAAAAGCGGCATAAGCTCGTTCATCGGGAACGGAGCGCACGCCCCAACGGTTATACTGCGCTGACTGCGGTCGAACGCCTTAATTCTTCTTACCATACCGAGATTAAGGCTTAAAAGCTCGGTTGCAAGCTTTGCCGCAAGCTCGCCCGTTTCGTTCAGGCTGATTTTCGCCTTGTCCCTTTCAAAAAGAGAAACGCCGAGCTCCTCCTCGATTTTTTTCATCGAGCGGCTGAGCGCAGGCTGTGAAATGTGGAGCGATTCCGCCGCCTTGGATAGCGTTCCATGTTCGGCAAAGGCGCAAAGCTGTTCAAGCAAATAAATCTCTATCATATTACCACCTATAAACAAAAGTTATATCTCTATGCATAATTGATATTTTACATTACCACCATTTTAGCATATAATTAAGGTGTAATCAATAGCAAAGTTATAACTTGGAGGTAAGAAAATGAAAAACCTTGTATTATATTTTTCCGTATATGGCACGGCGAAGGCTGTCGCTGAGGAAATTGCAAAGCAGACGGGTGCTGATATTCAGGAGATTGTTCCCGTGCTCCCGTATGACAGCAACAGGGCAAATTACAACGCACTTGCGGCTTATGCAAAGAAAGAACACGACGAGAATATGCGCCCTGCAATTAAAAATGAAATAAATATTACTGACTACGATAATATCTTTATCGGTTATCCTATGTGGTGGTACACCTTCCCGATGATTATATATACATTATTTGACGAGTACGATTTCAGCGGTAAAACAATTATTCCGTTCAATACGCATATGGGAAGCTCGGATGGCGGAACCTATCAAACAATCGCGCAGTTAGAGCCGAACGCAAAAGTGTTAAAGGGCTTGCCTGTTGAAATGTCTGCCGCAGAGTGCGGAAGCGAAAAAGCCGTTTCCAAATGGTTGAAAAGTCTGGAGGTAATATAATTGGTATTTTATTTTACGGCAACAGGCAACTGCCTGTATGTTGCAAAAGAGCTTGACGGCAGTCCAATCAGCATACCGAAGGTAAAGCAGGGCGGAAAGTTTGAGGATGAAAAAATCGGAATTGTTGCTCCCGTCTACGGCGGAGAGTTACCGAACATCGTTTTGAATTTCATTAAAGCAAGCACCTTCAAAACGCCATACCTGTATATGGTTTTAACCTACGGTCACGACGCGACTGACAGCGCTGAATTTACATACAATCAGTGCAAGGCGCTCGGCAAGGAATTTCACTATGTCAACAATCTTTTGATGGTGGATAATTACCTGCCGAACTTTGATATTAAAAGGGAGAAAGCAATCGATAAGAGAACTCCCGAGCTGTTAGTGCAGATTAAAGAAGATATTGAGAGCAGAAAAGAGTATATACCGACTGCTTCCAAGCAAGCGAGAACGGGGCACAAAATGTTTCGAGCGGCAAGCAAATTGATGCCGGCGCTGATTGACGGCTCCGCACTGCAAATGACGGATAAATGCATCGGCTGCACGCTTTGCACAAAGGTTTGTCCGATAGGCAATATCGTTATGGAAAACGGCAAGGCAAAGCGAGTAAATAAGAAATGCGAATTCTGCCTTGCGTGTATCCATGCTTGCCCGAACAATGCCATCTCTCTTAAAAGGGAGAAGAACCCGAACGCAAGATTTCTTAACGAAAACATCAATATAAATGAAATAATCAATTCAAACAATCAGGAGGGATAGTATGAACAGCTTTACTTTTACTTATCCTACTAAGGTGTATTTTGGGGAGAACGCGGCAAAAGATAATCTCCCCGGGGAAATGGAAAAATACGGAAACACCGTACTGTTGACCTACGGTGGCGGAACCATTAAGAAAAACGGCATTTATGACGAAATCGTCAGTATTCTTAACGAATGCGGCAAGCGTGTAGTGGAGTTCGGCGGTATTATGAGCAACCCGACCTATAAGAAGGTCTGCGAAGGAATCGCCCTTGCCAAAGAGGAAAAGGTTGATTTTATCCTTGCTGTTGGCGGCGGCTCGGTAATTGATGCTTCAAAGATTATTTCTGCAGGTGCAAAATTCAACGGTGATATGTGGGAAGCACAGTATATCAAGCAAATTATGCCGACGGAATTCCTCCCAATGGGTGCTGTCGTTACCGCCTTCGGCACCGGTGCGGAAATGAATAACGGCGCCGTTATCACAAACGAGGAAACAATGCAAAAGTCACCGCTTTGGGGCGCTTCGTACGACTTTGCGGTGCTTGACCCCGTTTATACCATGACAATGCCGATGAAGCAGGTGATCAGCGGTGCGTTTGATACGTTATCACACTGTATGGAAACCTATTTCGGCACGCCGCATAACGATAATCTGTCGGATGAAATCAATGAAGCGGTCATGAGAAGCGTGATTTGCAATGTTCGCTTAACGCTGAAGGATCCCGAAAGCCTTCACGCAAGAAGCGAGCTTATCTGGGCGGCGGCTATGGGCGAAAACGGCATTCTCAAAATCGGTAAGGTCACGGACTTTCAGTGCCATATGCTGGAGCATCAGCTCGGCGCTTATACGGATTGCAACCACGGCTTCGGTCTTGCGGTGCTTCATCCCGTGCTTTACAGACATATTTACAAAAATGCAGAGGAACAATTTACCCGCTTTGCAAAGAACGTATGGGGTAAGGCTACCGCCGAGGAAGGCATAGAGGCTCTCGCCGAATTTATCAGAGAAATCGGTCTGCCGACCACGTTTGCGGAAATGGGAATTACGGACGACAGCATTTTTGAACCGATTGCAAAATCAACGATAAGAACACCCGGCTGCTGCAAAAAGCTGACGGATGATGAACTTATAGAAATCTTAAACGAATGTAAATAACAATAAGAAAAGGAGTATTTATTATGGAATTCATTACACTTAACACAGGAGCAAAAATGCCGCTTGAGGGATTCGGAGTTTTTCAGATTCCCGACGCTAAGGAATGCGAAGATGTGGTTTACAACGCTATTAAAACCGGATACCGTCTGCTTGATACTGCAGCGGCTTACATGAACGAGGAAGCGCTCGGAAAAGCGGTTGCAAGAGCCATTGCCGACGGCCTCACTACCAGAGAAGAACTCTTTATCACAACAAAGGTCTGGGTTTCCGATATGAAGAACGAGGACACCGCGTATGAAGCAGTAAAAATCTCTCTTGCAAATCTGAATCTTCCGTATGTTGACCTTGTGCTTTTACATCAGCCGATGGGTGATTATTTTGCCGCATACAGAGGCATTACAAAAGCATACAGGGAAGGTTTGACAAAGGCTATCGGCGTTGCGAATTTCTATCCCGCAATCCTGACGAACTTCTGCAAATTCGTTGAGGTTACGCCAGCCGTCAACCAGGTAGAGCTTCATCCGTTCTTTGTTCAGCAGGGCGCGATTGAAAATATGAAAGCGCTTGGCGTTGCGCCGCAGGCATGGGGACCGCTTGCCGAGGGTAAGCATGGTATCTTTACCGACCCCGAACTTGTTGCTATCGGTGAAAAATACGGCAAATCCGCTGCACAGGTTGTTCTTCGCTGGAATGCACAAAGAGGCGTTTCCATTATTCCAAAATCAGTACACACAAACCGTATGGAGCAGAATATTGATATCTGGGATTTTGCTCTTACCGAAGAGGAAATGGCAACGGTTGCTGCTAAAGACCTCGGTCACAGCGAAATTGTTGACCATAACGACCCGAACTTCGTAAACTTTGTTATTAATATGTAAAGGATGATTTGATGAAAAAGATAGTTGCTTTAATATTGGCGCTTACGCTTGTTTTCACTTTTACTGCCTGTTCTGCGGGCGGCGGTAACGAAACGACAACGGCGAACACGCAAAGTACAGCTTCAGGCACCACCTCTGCCGAGGCAGAGCAGACAGAAGAAACACCAAGGGCAGATAAGAAAATACTTACCATCTATTTCAGCTCTGCGAATACGGTTGACGCAATCTCGTCTGCAACTCCGTATTTTGACGGTGTGGCTTCCACCGAATACCTTGCGCAGTATATCAATAAAAAGGTCGGCGGAGATATTGCAAAAATTACACCCGTCAAGGATTATCCCGAGGATTATAACGGCACTGCCGACGCGGCTAAAGTGCAAAATGATAAGGACGAGCGTCCCGAATTTCAAAAGCTCGAAGTCAACCCCGAGGATTACGATGTGATTTTTGTCGGCTATCCTATGTGGTGGTACACCCTGCCTATGATTATGTACACCTTCTTTGACACCTACGATTTCAGTGGCAAGACGGTGATTCCGTTTAACACGCACGAAGGCAGCGGCGATGGCGGCACCTATGACGAAATTCAGGACTTCGAGCCGAATGCAACCGTGCTTGAAGGCTTCAATGTCAGGGGCAACAGCGCTGATAAAGCCGACAGCGACCTTGACGAATGGCTGGCAGGATTAAATTATTAATTGACTGATGAAAAGAATCGTTCCGTTACTGATTGTTTTTGCGGTTCTGTTTGAGGCGTGTTCTCACGGTGAATCGCCGAAAGCAGATACAACAATAGTAACAGAAAATCAAACGGAAAACGAAATGACAACAACGAAAACAAGAACACAGCTTGCGCAGACAGGCGATACAAAAAGTGTTCCGTCCGAATATACAAAAGCGTGCCCGAAGGCTTCAATGTCAGGGGCGGTGAACCCGGCGGCGACCCCGACGAATGGCTTAACTAATTAAATACTAGAGCTTACACTCCGTCTTTCAGTCGGAGTGTTTGCCAATTATTAAAAGATTTGTTATAATAAACCAAAGGAGTAAGTTATGAAAAAAACATTAGTTATTTATTATTCAAGAAAAGGCGAAAACTATTTTAACGGCAGCCTTAAGAATATTGAAAAGGGCAATACCGAAATAGTTTCCGAATTTATACGCGACGCTGTCGGCGCCGAGTTGTTTGAGGTCGATACGGTTAATGAATACGATAAATCCTATATGGTGTGCATTGACGAAGCTAAAAAGGAGCTGCGCGAAAACGCCCGTCCCGAACTGAAAAAGGCGCTTTCCGACATCAGCGGCTATGACAACATTGTGGTTGCCGGTCCGTGCTGGTGGGGAACATATCCTATGGCAATCTTTACCCAGCTTGACAAGCTTGATTTCAGCGGTAAAAAGCTCTTTCCCGTTATGACCCATGAGGGAAGCGGGCTTGCCGGCTCGGCAAGGGACCTTAAAAAATACTGTTCCGATATAGGAGAAGGACTCGCAATACACGGAGGGAGCGCGTCCGCTTCAAAAAATACTGTTGAAAAATGGGCAAAAGAAAATCTTTTATGAGGTGAAAAAATGGCAAAGGTATTATTAATTAACGGCAGCCCCCATATAAAGGGCTGTACGGCAACCGCACTTGATGAGATGATAAAGGTGTTTGAAAACGAAGGTATTGAAACCGAATTAATCAATATCGGAAATAAGGCAATCCGCGGCTGTATAGCCTGCGGTACCTGTGAAAATAAAGGAAAATGCGTTTTTGATGACGAGGTTAATGAAGCGGCTTCGCTTTTCGAGAAAGCCGACGGGCTCGTTATCGGAAGCCCCGTTTATTACGGCTCTCCGAACGGAACTCTGCTTTCGTTTCTTGACAGGCTTTTTTACAGTACGCCGTTTCCGAAGCATATGAAGGTCGGCGCTGCCGTCGTTTCCTGCCGCAGGGGAGGAAATACCGCTTCTTTCGACGTGTTAAATAAGTATTTTACAATTACTTCAATGCCCGTTGCGTCGTCTACATACTGGAACCAGGTGCATGGCTTTACTGCCGATGACGTGAAAAAGGATTTGGAGGGCTTACAGACTATGCGTAACCTTGCGCGCAATATGTCCTTTATGATAAAAACAATTTCGGACGGCGCGGAAAAATACGGCGCTCCCGAAAATGAGCATAGCTTCTTTACAAGCTTTCACGACGGAAAATAACCGAGGTATATATGTTAAAACAGCTTTTTGACAAAAAAGAAAAAAAGGTAGAATATATTGAGCTTATCTATGACCTTATTTTCGTATATATCATAGGAAGGAATAATTCGCTTCTCCATATTACCGAAAACGGCTTCGTAAACGGAAGTGCGTTTCTTGCATATGTTTTATGCACACTTGCGGTTATTCAGATTTGGAATTACACTACCTTTTATATTAATATGTTCGGGCGAAAGAGCGTAAGAGACCATGTTTTCCTTTTTGTAAATATGTATCTTATGTACTTCATAGGTCAGAGCGTTCAGCGCGATTTTGAAAACTATATTACCCAGTTTCATATCGCATGGGGACTGATTCTTGTAAATACAGGCTTACAGTATCTTTCGGAAATGCCGAAGCATAAAGCGGACGTTTGGAATAAGGATATTTGTAAAAGAATGCTTATACCGTTATTTTTTGAAGCGGCGCTGGTATTTATCAGCGGCTTTACCGAAAAGACGGCGGGTGTAATTATTTCAGCTGTTGCAATCCTTTCGGGTATAGTTCTTACTATGCTCGGAAGACGAAAGAGTCCCGGCGGTCAGATTGACTTTGCCCACCTTACGGAAAGAGCAATGCTATATGTAGTTTTCACTTTCGGAGAAATGATAATTGCCATTGCGTCATATTTCAGCGGTGACGGAAGCTGGGATACGTCTACGCTATACTTTTCGCTTATGGCGTTTTTGATAGTAGTAGGGCTTTTCCTTATTTACGGATATGTTTACGACAATCTTATTGACAGAGAGGGAAGCTATGACGGAATGGTGTATATGATGATGCATATCTTTATTGTCTTTGCTCTTAATAATATTACGGCGTCGCTTGAATTTATGCGGGAGGAGGAAATAGACCTGTTTCCGAAAATGCTCTTTATGATTGGCTCGCTGATTATATATTTTACTTTTGTCTTTTTGTTAAAAGGTCATACAAAATGCAACTGTAAACCGACAGGTAAGTTTATTACTACAATATGCATTTCTACTTTACTGTTTATTGCATTAATGATATTGTTCAGAGAATTAATGGCTGTAAATATACTGATAAGCGTTATTTATGTATTTTCTGTATTTTTAGTAATTTACGGCTTTTACAGAAAAACTACGGAGGTAAACAATGAATAAAAAAATAGTTCAAACAGCAGGAAGAGAGCAGCTCGGCGATTTTGCGCCGATGTTTGCGCATCTCAACGACGATGTGCTTTTCGGCGAGGTGTGGAATGAAGAAGCGCTCGATACAAAAACAAAGTGCATCATCACCGTGGTTTCGCTGATGGCAAGCGGCATCACGGACAGCTCGCTGAATTATCATCTTATCAACGCCAAAAATCACGGCGTTACCAAAGAGGAAATCGCCGCCGTTATCACGCATTGTACAATGTACACCGGCTGGCCGAAGGGCTGGGCGGTATTCCGTCTGGCAAAGGAAATCTGGACGGAGGAAGGCGCGGCGTCAACCGATAAAGACCGCTTTCAAAACGAAATTATGTTCCCGATTGGCGAGCCGAATCCATACGGTCAGTACTTTGTAGGTCAGAGCTATTTTGCGCCCGTTTCAACTGAGCAGCTCCCAATATTTAACGTTACCTTTGAGCCCGCCTGCCGGAATAACTGGCATATTCACCACGCAAAATCGGGCGGCGGTCAGCTGCTTATCTGCGTCGGCGGAAGAGGCTACTATCAGGAGAGGGGAAAGGAACCCGTTGAGATGACGGAGGGAACGGTTATCAATATTCCTGCCGAAGTTAAGCACTGGCACGGGGCGGCAAAGGATAGCTGGTTTGCGCACCTTGCCATGGAAATTCAGGGCGAGGACGCTTCCACCGAATGGTGCGAGGCGGTTTCACAAAACGATTACAACTCTCTTAAATAATGTTTGAGGTACCGCCAATGAAAGTGGCAAGCAAAAGAAAAATGCAGATAATTGTTGATGTTCTGATGACGGCGGTTTTGCTTCTTCAGATGTCGTACCGTATCGCGGGCGAGCTGTTCCACGAAATTTCGGGAATCGCATTTCTTGTTCTGTTTTTGCTGCATCATATACTGTCTTTCAGCTACACAAAAGCGCTCTTTAAGGGCAGAAAGTCAGCGGACAGGGTGCTGAAAAGCATCGTGGACTGTTTGCTGTTTATCATATACATCTGTATGATGATAAGCGCTGTGCCGCTGTCAAAGTATATCTTTACCTTTTTGGGCATAGGCACCTTTTCGGGCATCAGCAGAAGCGTTCATATGCTCGGCGCCTACTGGGGCTTTGCGCTGATTGGTATTCATATCGGCTTTCATCTGGACATAATGCTGAAAAAGCCGCTACGGGACAAAAAGAAAAAGCCGTTTGTGATAGCGGCTTTGTGCGCCGTATTTTCAGCGGGACTGATTTTGTTTATCAAAGAAGGCATCATAAAATATATGCTTTTTATCAACCAATTTGTTTATTTTGATGAAAGCTGCGGGCTTGCGCTGTTTTTGTTAAAATACATCTTAATCGGCGGAATGTTTGCCGTAGCGGGCTATCTGCTTATCCACATATTACAAAGGAGAAAAACGACGCATGAGCATCACCATTAATCTTTATTATTACGGAAAAAACGGCAACGCAAAAGCCTTCGCCGAAGAAATGGAAAAAAGCGGAATTGCAAACAGAATACGCTCGGAAAAAGGTAATCTCGGATATGATTATTTTTTGCCTTTAAATAACAGCGAAACCGTATTATTGATTGACAGCTGGGAAAACCAGAAGGCGCTCGACGTTCACCACGCGTCGCCAATGATGCAGGAAATTGCAAGTCTTCGTGAAAAATACGACCTTCATATGAAAGCAAAGCGTTACATAAGCGAAGAAAACAGCGAAGACGAGAAATTTATAAGAAAATAATAAAAAGCTCACCCCGCCTTGCGAGGTGAGTTTTTTAAGTCTGATTTTGAGGCTTTGATTATTAATTACAGGTATTTATTGAAGAATTCTTCAAGCTTATCAAACGGAATAGCGTCGTTATATCCGCCGTCATAAAGGTCGGTATGAACCGCGCCTTCAATAACGAGCAATTCTTTATTATCCGTATATTTATTTCCGTTAATCATATCGTTGTAGGCGTCCCTGCCGAAATAGAAAGAATGAGCCTTGTCGCCGTGCATAACCATAACCGCCGAACGGATTTCGTTACTGTACTTCAGTATCGGCTGATTGATAAAGGATTCACAGCCGATGACATTCCATCCGCCGTTTGAATTGAGCGAACGGGGATGATAACCTCTTTCGGTTTTGTAATAATCGTAATAGTCCTTAACGAAGAAAGGAGCGTCCTCGGGAAGCGGGTCAATAACTCCGCCGCCAAGCTTATACCCGCCGTTTTTCAAATCCTCAAGCCTTTGAGCGCAGAGGGCTTTTTTTGCCTCATAACGCTTTTCCTCGCTGTCCTCGCTGTCAAAATAACCCTTTGCGTTTACTCGCGTCATATCGTA
>SVQE01000067.1 GCA_015065505.1 Oscillospiraceae bacterium | reverse complement strand
AAGGCTTTATATTGATAATATGGATACCTGCATGGCTGCTGCAGACATTGTTATAGGCAGAGCAGGTGCGTCCTCACTTTCAGAAATAGAGGCAATGGGCAAGGCTTCAATTCTTATTCCTTCGCCCTATGTTGCAGAAAATCATCAGTTCCATAACGCAATGGCGCTTGTTAACAGAAATGCTGCAAGAATCATTGAGGAAAAGGATTTAACAAGCGAAAAGCTCTCCGATATGATAGACGGGCTTCTTTCAGATAAGGAACTGCTTTTTGAAATTGAAAAGAATGCAAAGGAAATGGCAATCCTTGATTCAAGAGAAAAGATTGCAGAAATTATTATTTCCCTTGCAAAATAATACATAATACAAAAACACACCCCTAACACCTTTTTTCACCTTCTTCATATGATGAAGAGGGTGATACAATGGAATATTTAGAAGTTAAAGGCAGAGCAAGGCTTGGCGGAGAAATAGATGTTCACGGTTCAAAAAACAGTGTTCTTCCGATTCTGGCAGGCTCTGTTTTAATTAAGGGTGAAAGCGTTATACATAATTGCCCCGATTTATCCGATGTGAGGGCAACAATAGGCATTTTAAGGCATCTCGGAGCTACGGTTAAAAAGAGCGAAAATACTCTTGTTATTAACGCCGAGAGCATTACGAACAGCACCATTCCCGAAAATATGATGCAGCAGCTAAGAAGCTCAATTATCTTCCTCGGCTCGCTTGTTTCAAGAACGGGAAGCGCTTGCGTATATCTTCCGGGTGGCTGCGAAATAGGGCTTCGCCCGATTGATATGCACCTCAGTGCGCTGAAAAGCCTGGGCTACTCGGTTGAATTCGACGGCGAAAACATCTGCTGTAAAAAAGGCGATGTAAAAAGCGCTAAAATCGTTTTGCCCTTCCCGAGCGTGGGTGCAACCGAAAATGCAATTCTTGCCTGTGTTTTCATAGACGGAAAAACAACAATCATAAATGCGGCGCGTGAGCCTGAAATAGAAGATTTGATATCCTTTCTAAACAGCGCAGGCGCCAAAATCAGAGGAGAAAACACCTCAGTTATTGAAATTGAAGGCGTGTCAAGCCTTCATTCAACCGAGCATACGGTTATTCCCGACAGAATTGAAGCCTCAACCTATATGAGCATATCGGCAATAACCTCAAGCGAGCTTCTTATCAACAAAGTTAATCACATTCATTTAGCCCCTAATTTGGAGCCGTTTTACGAAATGGGCTGCGAGCTTTATCTATACGATAATTCACTCAGAATAAAACCGCCAAAAAGACCCAAACGCGTTAAAAAAATAGAAACGGGCGCGTTTCCGGGCTTCCCGACGGATTCTCAGGCTATTACAATGGCAGTTTTAAGTATTGCAGGCGGAAGCTCGATGATAAAAGAAAATATTTTTGAAAGCAGATTTAAGCATATTCCGCAGCTGATGAGATTCGGGGCGGATATAACAGCCGTTGATTCAAGAGCGGCAATTATTCACGGTGTTAATTCCCTGCATTGTGCAGAGGCAATATGCACTGATTTAAGGGGCGGCGCTGCAGTTTTGTGTGAAGCGCTTGCAGCGGAAGGAACCTCGGTTATAAAAGAAATTGAGCATATCGACAGGGGATATGAAAGAATAGAAGAAACGCTGAAACCCATCGGCGCTGATATTAAGAGGAAAGACGATGAGCAGAGAAGTTAAAAACAACAAAAAGAAAAACAGCAGTGCTCCCGAAAAGAAAACCCGCACGAGGCAACCCTCGAGCGAGCTTAACGATTACGGTCTTGAGCCCCCGAAGATTTATAATAATTCGGGCAAGGCTTCTCAGGCGCTGAAATCGGCAAGAGAAAAAAGAAAAAACACTTCCTCTGCGCCTAAAACCATTCAGGAAAAAAGAAAAGAGGAAAATAAACGACGCAGGCAGAAGAAGATTATCAGAAAGATAATTCTCTGGGCGGCGCTTATAGTCGGAATCGCTACGGTTATAGTGATTCTGAGTTTAACCGTTTTCTTTAAAATTCAAACAATAACAATTAAGGGCAATACCGTTTACACAACGCAGGAAATATCTGCAGTTCTGCCCGTTGAAAAAGAAAAAAACCTGTTTTTAACAGATACATCATCGGCGGAGGAAAAGCTTGAAACAAATCTTCCGTATATATACGATGCACAAATTTCAAGAAAGCTTCCTTCAACTATAATAGTTAGTATTAAAGAAACAGAAAAAATATATGCAATAAAAAACAAGGATAAAACATATACTCTGCTTGATGATAATTTCAAGGTGCTTGAAATCGGCGCTGCAAAAAGACCTAAGAAATCGGTTTTAATAAAAAAAGCTGCGCTTAATACCGCAACGGCAGGTAACACAGCAGAGTTCACAAATAAAAAAACAAAGGAAAATCTTCAAAAGATTATTGCAGCTGCAAAAAAGCTTAAGCTCAATAAAATAACAGAGATATATTCAGTTGATATTAATAATAACTATATTGTTAACGACGGCAGAATAACAATAAAGCTCGGCTCAGCAGATGATTTAGAGGATAAGCTTTATTCAGCCTTTGCCGCTATTGAGAAAATTGAAGAGCAAAATCCGCAGTCAGAGGGCGAGCTGACGGTCGGAAGTGGCAAGCAAATCTACTTTACAGAGAAATAAGCGCCTATCGCATTTTCATTCAAAAAACAACGATTTAGTATAAATCAACAAAGCAAATTGCAAAACAATCTAAATTCTTGTAAAAAATATTTGGAATATTTCTTAAAAAGTATTGCAATTTGGTTACAGAATTGTTACAATGGATTTTGCACGGTGGATGGGCGGAGAAAATATCTGCCTTAGCTGCCAGAAATCTATAAAAACAAGGAGAATGAAAATGGGAAGATACGAAATCGACACAGATGACAACAAGGTTGTACAAATTAAAGTAGTAGGCGTAGGCGGAGGCGGCGGAAACGCTGTTAACCGCATGGTTAAATGTAATATAAAGGACGTTGAATTTGTTGCAATTAACTCAGATAAGCCGGCACTTAACAAATCTGCTGCAACACAGAAGATTCTTATCGGCGAAAAGGCAACAAAGGGCAGAGGCGCAGGCGCAAGACCCGAGGTTGGTCTTAAGGCTGCAGAGGAATCAAGAGAGGCTATCACAGATGTTCTTTCAGGTTCTGAGATGGTATTCATCACCGCTGGTATGGGCGGCGGAACAGGAACAGGTGCTGCTCCCGTAGTTGCTAAGATTGCAAGAGATTTAGGAATACTTACAGTAGGCGTTGTAACAACACCTTTCGCATTTGAAGGTAAGCGCCGTATGCAGCAGGCACAGGAAGGTATTGAAGAGCTTGCTGAATATGTTGATTCAATCATGGTTATTCCTAACGAAAACCTTAAACTCGTTTCAAAGGAAAAGATTACTCTTCTTAATGCATTTGAAATCGCTAACGACGTTCTTCGTCAGGGCGTTCAGTCAATCTCAGACCTTGTTAATGCAACAGGTCTTGTAAACTCAGACTTCGCAGACGTTACAGAGATTATGAAGGATGCAGGCTATGCTCACATGGGCGTTGGCAGAGCACAGGGTAAGGATAAGGCAGAAATCGCTGCTCAGCAGGCTATTTCTTCACCCCTTCTTCAGACTTCTATCGATGGTGCTCGCGGTGTTCTTCTTAACATCACAGCTTCAACCGATATCGGTCTTGAGGAAATCGATGCTGCATCAAGCGTTGTTATGAACGCTGTTCATCCTGATTGTGAAATCATCTGGGGTGCAAACTTCGATGAAGAGCTTGAGGACGAAATGATTATCACTGTTATCGCAACTCGTTTCGGTGAAGACGGTCCCGGCAAAGAAATCAAGTCAGTAACAGCTCGCAAGGAAGTTGCTCCTCCGTCAGAGGTTGCTGCTGCTCCCACAGATTTCTCTGCAAATGATGATGATTCATTCAACGATATCGTTAGCTTCTTTAAGAAATAATACATAAAAAACAGGTCGCCGAAAGCGACCTGTTTTTGTTTGCAGGGAATATAATTATTGCCTGTTAATTTTTTGTCAGAATGTATACTTTTTAGTGTAAAGTGGAAAAAATTGTGAATTGCAAGTAAAAAGCTTTACATTTTTAACGTTTTCAACACAGTTTTAAACAACTCTGCGTATATTATCAACTTTTTCCACACAGTTTTCCACAGTCTTTTCCACATCGCGCTATCTGTAAAGCAGTTAAGCTTTACAGATAGCGCGATGTTTTATACATTACTATTCACTAACCACTATCCACTATCCACTAAAAAAGGTCGGCAAAGCCGACCTTTTTTACCATTCGGATTTCGTATAAGAACGAATAATATTTGTAACAATGTTATCGCGTTTGAAGCCCTGACCCTTTCCGCCTTTTATTTGGTCCTGAATTTTGCCGGCTCTGATTGTAACAAAATCGGCTTTATCAATGATTTTATCAATCGGCGGTATATTGTCGAAGGTGATTTTGTCCTCAATTCTGTCAAGAAGTGAGGTCGCAAGATATGTGTTTGAAAAACGCTTAACGGCTGTCATAGCCAGAACAGCAATTTTGCTTGCCTCGGGAAGAGTTACCGTTTTGCAGTTTCTCACATCAAGCTCATACATAAAGAAATATGCCTTCTGGTCTGCAAGATTTCCTTCGGGATGATGGGTGTGTGAAAGCACAATGCCCGATTTAACATCCTTAATGTTTGCATATTGCATCATGCCTGCCATATCCCACTGAAAAACATTTTCCCTCATTGAATGAATTGTTAAATGCTTTTCCTTATTATCGCATAAAACGGTTATATCCTCATCTGAAAGAGTGCTTGCGGCAAGCATATAAAGCTTGGTTGCGCCCTTTGGAACTTCGATTTCCTGACCGCGCATAATAAGAACATTTTTATCGCTTTCAGCATCGGGCATTCTGAAGGTGATTCCGCCAACCGTTCTGCTGCTGCCTAAAAGCTCTGCAGGCAGGGAACAGCCGCTTCCCTGAAGAATACCCAAAACCTTGTTATAATCGCTTGTAATGCCTGCTGTGTTATATTCAAGCTCAAGCTTCTTGAAGCTTTCTTTTGCAGTGTTTTTATCGCAGGCAAGCTTGATTTTAAAGGTTTTAACCTCATAGGGCTTAAGGCTGAATATAAGGGATTTGCCGTCTGTTTTAGCCTTTTTGATAACCTTTTCGCTTGCAAGTGCTTCGTTTGCTTCTTCTATTTCTGTAAAGAAATTAATTGCAGCATTCTTGATTTCCTTTGCGGATGAAGAGTTAACTCTTATAACAATGCTGTCGTCCTCATCACATTTCTTAACGGCTCTGACAATTACATTATTGCTTGAAACCGAGAATAATGAAAAGCTGCTCTCAAGCATTCCTTTTCTTCTTGAGCCTGTAACAAAAGCTGTAAGAGGTGTGTTGAAGAACTGGCTTTGCTGTGATGTTTTTGAAGAAATATCACCCTTGTGCGAGAAGATTCCGAACGAGAAAATATTTCTTCCCAAATCCTGTAAATCCTGCCTTGCATCCTTTGTGAACGCGCCTGCAGGGGTGTGGATGCAGGTTAAGCGAAGAGTGTTATCATTCGGCTTATCCCAACCGTATTTGCAGTCTGAGAAAATGGAAACGCCGTATTCATCGCCGCTGATATCAGCCCATTTCTGTGCAGGAACCTCATAAAGGTTATCCTTGTTGTTGCCCCTTTTAATGCAGCCGAGACCTAAATCATAGGTTGCCTCTTCGTTTGAGCAGCTGAAGGGGAACTGAGCTTTAAGCATTGTTCTTCTTTCCTGCCAGTTGATATAATTATCAACTCTTATGTATTCCGAATGAGCATAAAGAGAAACAATTTGCGAAAATTCAGAGCTCTGGGCACTGCGTATAACCTTAACGGCTATTCTCGCAGGTCCGTTTTCAACTATTTCAAATTCGGGAGTATTTGCATAGAGATAGGGCTCTTTATCTAAGTCCTCTTTTCTTACTTCCCAGCTCGGATAGTTAAGCTCGCCGATGTTTCTGAGTAGCGCAAGCTTAATCGGCTTTTCAAGAAGCTGAACGGAAAGCTCTTTATCAATTATTGAAGCAATATCGCCGTTTTTGTTGAAAATAATGCGGTATTTGCTGTTTTCAAGAGTGTGCTCGGTTACTCTTAAATCGGTTTTAATCTTGCATTTTTCCTCAGCAGCGCGAACATCGTAAACCTTGAAACCAACGCTTTCAACATCTGCAAGAAAAACAATATCAAATTCCTTACCCTGTTTTCTGATAACCTGGGAGGGAACCTCTTTTCCGTTTGAGTCGAACACTGCAACGCTTTTTGCGTTGTGATTAATTTTAATATGCGCTTCAACACTTTCTTTTCTTCTTATTGCAACGGGATTGTGAACAATAACAGCGCATTCCTCGCACCATGAGGTGTCGAGCTCGTTGGCTATTGCGCCGACAGCGCCCTCGTATTCATTTTTAAACTGAAGAAGTGAAAGATAATAATCATTCCAGCTGTCGTTATATACTTCCATCGTTGCAGTTCCCGTTATATCGTCGTGGAACTGATGTGCAATAACCCTTTTCCAAGCTTCATCAAGATTATCGGATGGGTATTTATACGATGTTAAAAGATTTGCAACTGTGCAGGCTCTTTCGGTCTGGTCGGCAAGAATTTCGTTTTGTGAATTGAGCCTCTTGCTCATTGCTCTTGAGGTGTAAGCACCTGCGCCGTGAGAACGCATAACAAGCTCGTTATCCCAAATCGGAAGCGATTCCTTTGCGCTTTCGGGGAGCTTTTCAAGCTCAATAAACATTTCATCGGTTGCTGCTGAAATAACCTGTGTGTTTTTATCTTTTTTATTCTTATAAACGCTTGCATTAACTGATTTTGCGCTGAGCTCTGTTGGCGCGCCGCCCCAGTCGCCCGTGCCGTATAATGCCATGGTCCACGGAAGTCCTGCGTTTATTCCTGCCTCGGCAAGCTTTGAAATAACCTTAACATCGCCCCTGACATCGCCGTTAAACTTATTGCGATAGGAGAGGGGATTTAATACGGCATAAATCGAAGAGCCGTCAACGCCCTTCCATATTCCGAGGTCAAACGGTCTTTCATATGCGCCGCCCCATCCGAGCTTCTGCGTTGTGAAGCCGAGCAAGCCAGCGTGCTTTGCTATTGAAGGCAGCGCCCAGCCGAAGCCGAAGCCGTCGGGAAGGAAAAGGTCCTTACAGCTTTTATTAAACTTCTTTTCAAAGTATTTGTTTCCGTAATTGATGTTTCTGAAAATTGCCTCGGGTGAGGGAACATTAACATCGCCGTTTTCATACTGTGAGCCCGAAACATTCCATCTTTTGTTTTCAATCTGCTTTTTTAGCTCTTCAAACGCAAGAGGATAGTATTCTTCAATCAGCTCATAGCGGTAAGCACCCTCAAAATTCATTCTGTATGCAGGGTATTTAGCAATTAAATCAAAGTTTTCTTCAAGTGTGTTGGGAAGAAATTCGTTGATTGTTTTTGCAAGATTCCATCGCCAGACAGTGTCGAGATGCGAGGTTGCAACAGTGAAAATTTTGTTTTCGTTCATTGTTTTTTCCTTATTTCTCAATTATTTCATAAGTGAATTCGTATTTTTCCTGAAGTGCCTTAACCTTATCTTCATTATCCTCAATAAAGGAAGGTGAGTAAACGCTTTTGCCGTCAACGGAATAATCCTTAACTATTTTGTTAAGCTCTTCCCATGCTTCGCTTTCTTTATCGTAGCCTTCCTCAAATTTGATTAAAAACTCTTTATGCTTTGGAATTCTGACTTTCATAATATTTATTCCTTTCAATGAATTTATTTTATTATATAATTAAAATAGTTTTAATTCAAGATTCTTTGCGTTTTTTTGTATTTATTATGCGATTTATGAAGGAATTATTTTTATAAAACTGAAATACTATTAAAAAGACTTGACAAATTCGGGCTTATATTGTATTATGAACTTGTTATTAAATGTCCTTCATTCATTTAATAGCTAAAGGGTGGCAGCTTAGGGGTAGGCTGTCAGGAAATAATTTTATAAAAGGGTAGGGCAGTATTTGCAAATTTGCAATACTGCTCTTTCCCATTTTATAAGATAAATACTCAATAAAGAATAGCTGACTTTTCAGTCAGCTATTCTTTATTATAATCCTTTTTCAATTGCATTAGCAAGTGAACGCAATTTATTAATACAGTATTTTTCACCATGAAGGGAATATGTTATATTCTCTGTTGCTGAAGCTTTTTTAATCTGTGTTAAAACTCCAACTTCATCCTTAGAAAGAATGTCAAATGCGTTGATTAATTCTTCAAGTGATGGCGAGAGTTCGGTATGGCGCAAAAGAAAGTATAAATCACGAGCCGATAAGCTATCCATAGCATTCTGCTCCTGCCTGAATGTAGAAATAACAAGTGTAATTATATCATTTTCGCGTTTTCTTGTGGTTATTATGTCGTTAAGCTGCATAATACCGTTTGGCACTTTGAATAAGGTTGCGATTTCCGTTAAAGATAATCCAAGCTTGCGAGCGTTTTGTGCTACCTCAATTAATTCTGCATCAGTAATAAGTGCAAATCCCTTTTTGCGCGCGTGATTCTTTATAGTGTCGCCGCTGAATCCCGGACCTACAATAGCAACATAGTCCGCATTGTTTTTTTCTTTGTGGGTTTCAATTGCAACATCACTGATATCGCCATGAGTTACTGTTCCGTTTGATTTTGATTTTCCGTCAACGATGGCGGTAATCATTTTGCCCTCTTCGTCTTTCCAACGAACAACAACATCTGTATTACCTGAACCGCCAATCCTTTTTGCGTCGAAGCCCATATCACAGAAAACAGATGCTATTGCTTCTTCAAACATCACGCCTGCAGCTTTTCCGTTGGCAAGAGGATCGCGTGCGGAAGTGCTTAACCATTCGTAATCAATTTCACTTTTTGTTTTTTCTTCGTCTGCTTCAACTGCTTCTGTTAAATAGGCTGACGATTCATCTGATATCACTTCATCCATAAGCGGCAATTCCGAAGCAAGCTTTAAACCTAAAGGAGTTGCTTTAACATGAAGGTACTGCGTTTCTTCCAAAAGTCCTGCTTCAAGAAGGAAGCCCATTATCCATCTCGCTTTTTCGGTATTCAGACCGTATTTTTTAGCTTGCGAATAAACATCATTTCTTGTAACTACCTGTTCAGCGGCAATAATCATTTCTCCTACAAAACGCTTATGAGAATGAATTATTCTTATGAAATCTAAATCACTTCCGCTTTCTAACCATTCTTTTGCAGCAGTTGTAGCAACATAAATGTTTCGTCCAACTTCCTCCAACAATCCGTCAGCTTTTAAAAACGGCATCATTGATTCAACACTGCTGGTTTTCAGATTGAACTCATCTTCAACAAATTTGAATAAATCTGAACGCGAAACTTTTTCTTCCGAAAAACGCACGATTGTTCTTAGGTTTTCTATTCTGTTCGGGCTTGGCACCCACACATTATAAGTGTTTCGCTTTATGTGCAGCGACGGATCGTCCTTTAGTTTTGTCAGTAATTCATTAATTGATGCCGGTGGCGGTGAAATGCTCAGAATTTCGGTTTCGTTTGGATTTGCTTCAACTACTTCGGGGGTTACGAACAGCCATTTATTTAAAGCATCTTTTCCTGTTTCGGACAAGCTCCACTTCCGGTTACCAACAGCCTGTATTATATCCAGGACTTCAAGCCAATCCATACGACGACGGGTGTTGCTCAAATTTGCCCAGTCTAAGTAATATGACATACACAATTCTTTATCAACCTCTTCAATGGTTTTCGGGCTGCTGTCAAGCAGGCATAAAACCTCTCCGAAAAGTCGGTAGTTATCATGAAGTAGGAATGCTAACTGCTCTTTTGACGGGTTATTTAAAAAGTTAAAGCCTGTGTCGCTTAAACTTAACACACCGGAACGGTTATTCACCAATCCAACACCCTTTAAAAACGATGCGTATGAACGCCAAGGATATGCAGAGTTCACTGAATTAAGCGTTGGCGTTATGCTCAAATCGGAAATGTTTCCGTTACCTATTAATTCAATTAATTCTACCACAATGCTGAACCAAGCTTGCTTACTTCCTCTTAGCTCAGGAATTGACCATCCTTTTCTTTTCCATTCAATTCTTTGTTTTTGCATATCTTCAATAATCATATAAAGCCTCCAAATTATTATATTTTAATGCTAAAAAGGTTTACAAATTAAATATTGAATAATTCACTGAATAAATTGTCTATTATTCTATCTTATATTCTAACATAGTGCTTTTGTTTTTTCAATCTTCAATAATGATAATAAATTCTTTGATGTGTATTATAATCAATAATAAAATCAGCCCAACCGTCGTTGACGGTCGGGCTTGAATGTTGCGTATATTTATTCATATTCAACTGTTGCAGGCGGTTTAGAGGTTATATCGTAAACAACTCTGTTTATTCCGTTAACCTCGTTTGTTATGCGGTTTGAAACCTTTGCAAGAATATCATAGGGAATTCTTGCCCAGTCTGCTGTCATAAAGTCGTCGGTTGTTACGGCGCGGATAATAATCAGATTTTCATAGGTTCTGTGGTCGCCCATAACGCCAACGGTTTTAACATCGGGAAGCACGCAGAAGAATTGCGACATCTTGCTTTCATATCCGTTCTTGCTCATTTCATCACGCAAAACTGCGTCAGCATCCTGAAGCAGACGAATCTTTTCTTTTGTAATCTCGCCGATGATACGCACGCCGAGTCCGGGACCCGGGAACGGCTGACGCCATACAAGCTCTTTTGGTATTCCAAGCTTTTCGCCAACGCGTCTTACCTCATCCTTGAAAAGGTCTGCAAGAGGCTCAATAATGCCGAGAAATTCAACATCATCGGGTGTTTTAACTCTGTTGTGATGCGTTTTTATAACATCGGCGTCGCCCTTGCCCGATTCAATGCAGTCGGGATAAATTGTGCCCTGTGCAAAGAAGCCCTTATCGCTTTGCTTTCTTATCTCGTTCCAGAAAACATTGAAGAATTCCGTTCCGATAATCTTTCTTTTTTCTTCGGGGTCGGTTACACCGCTGAGCTTTTCAAGAAAATGCTCTGCACAGTTAACTCTGACAAAGTTCATATCAAAAAGGCTTGTGAAGGTTTTTTCAACATAATCGCCCTCATCCTTACGCATTAAACCCTGGTCAACGAAAACGCAGGTTAACTGCTTGCCTACAGCGCGTGAGAGCAGACCTGCTGCAACAGAGCTGTCAACGCCGCCCGATAAGCCTAAAATAACATTTTTATCGCCGATTTGGTTTCTGAGCTTTTCAACGGTGTTTTCAATAAAGCTGTCCATAACCCAATCGCCCTTGCAGCGGCAAACATTATAAAGGAAATTATAAAGCATATGCTCGCCGTATTCGCTGTGAGTAACCTCGGGATGGAACTGAACTGCGTAAATGCTTTTTTTAGTGTTCTGCATAGCAGCGCAGGGACAGTCGGGTGTTGAAGCAATAACCTCAAAGCCCTCGGGTGCTTTTGAAATATAGTCGGTGTGGCTCATCCATACAACCGATTTTTCGGGAACATTCTCAAAAAGAGGGGAGGCTTTTGCATTAAGCTCGATTTTGCCGTATTCCGAAACGGGTGCGGTTTTAACCTCACCGCCTGCCATCCAGCTGATTAACTGACAGCCGTAGCATATGCCGAGCACGGGTATTCCGAGGTCGAGAATATCCTTTGTATAGTGGGGCGAGCTCATATCATAAACCGAGTTCGGACCTCCCGTAAATATAATGCCCTTATACTTATTCTTTCTTATTGTATCAATATCGGTTGTGTAGGGCAGTATTTCCGCAAAAACTCTGTTGTCGCGCACACGGCGTGCAATAAGCTGGTTATACTGGCCGCCGAAATCAAGCACTAAAATCTTTTCCATAAGCGCCTCCTTAAACAATATGTATCTATTATATACAAAAGCTGCGCGTGCTTCAAGATGAAGCACACGCTTTTTTAATATATTTATTCTTTTTTCCCTAGGCATTCGGGATTCGAACCGAGTAAGCCTTAAATTGCATATTTCACGCCCCTTTTTCCGCTTTTTGTCTCACCA
>SVQE01000066.1 GCA_015065505.1 Oscillospiraceae bacterium | reverse complement strand
ACCTACGGAATGAATACCGAAGGTGCTAAGCTTATAGGCTCTGTTAACGCATACGATTCCGCGAAAATCAAGTGGAGCGGAATAGGCGAGGAGTATAAAAACGGCTCGCCGTCGGGCAAGACCCAGGTTCCCGTTATGGGAACAAGCAAGGATAAAAACCTTGCCTGGGGCGAATATCCCTATTTTGAAGCCTGCGTTTCAACTAAGAAGTATGAAAACATAACCTTCTCGGCTGATATCGGAGGAACAAAGAAGGGTCCGCGTGACTGGAAGCTTCAGTATTCCGTTGACGGAGTAACCTATAAGGATGTTGCAGGAGCAAGCGGTTCTTTAGCAGTAAATAAAGAAATGGTTAAGCTCTTCAACAATGTTCAGCTTCCTAAAGAGTGTGAGGACAGAAATATTGTTTACATCCGCGCAGTTGTTGCAGAGGATGTTGCAATAAACGGCATTAATGCAATTATCGGCGAGCTTTCGGGTGATGCGGCAATTAACAATGTTAAGATAACGGGAACAAAGATAACCGCTATCACTTCGCTTGATGCACCCGAAATCACAACGGACACAGCATTCAAAAATAATTCAATTATATTTGATGAGAATAAAATAACAATAAGCGACACAAACGGCGGCGCAGATGTTTATTATTCGGTTAATGACGGCGAATTTGAGCTCTATGAAGGCAAGTTCAATCCCTTTGGTAAAAACGCAAAAGCAGGGGACAGAGCCGTTGTTAAAGCATATTCCTACTTTAATAACATCTATTCCGAAACCGTAAGTGAAACCTACACATATGCAGGCGATGTTATTAACAGCTTCTCGTTCGATTCCTACAGCGATAATGTTTACGGCGGTGCGGTATTCTCAAACGGCGGTGCGTTTGAAAAGAGCGCTAAAATGACTGCTTATACCGACGGCGAAACCATGTATGTTCCGCTCTGGAATGACGAAAAGGGCGCATATTCAATAGCCCCCGATGACGGCGCAAAGTGGAGCGAGGATTCAGGCTTCACCTTCGAGCTTTCAACCTCGGGTTATAAGAATATCACATTCAGCGCAAAGCTGTATACAACAAATCTCGGACCCAAGAGCGTTGACCTTCAATACAGCCTTAACGGAACAGACTGGGAAACCGCTGTCTGGTATCAGGATTTATGGGCAAACGGAACGCTTAATCAGTCGTTCGACAGAATTATGCTTCCTGATGAATGCAATAACCGCACAAAGATTTATATAAGAGTTGTAACCATTGAAAACTTAACATATACTGATGAGGTTCTTCACAACAATCAGTCAAAGGGCAATCTCTATATAAATGATGTCTTCATCAGCGGTGATGAAAACGGAAGCATAAAGATGCCTTACACCAATAAGACCTCTGATTTCTTCGGCAGCAGCGGAACTATTAAGTATTACACTGTTGACGATTATCCGATGTTCTACACCGTATCCGACCCGGCAGGCAAAACAATTCTTTCGGGCAGATACAATGAAAACGGCATATCCATCGCGTCCGCATCTTCCTTCAATCAGCTGCAGACGGGCGGATATAAAGTCAGCGTAAGGGCAGGGGACGACGATGATTCAAGCGTTGCTAATGTTCGCACCTTCTATTATAAGGGCGACAGCTTAGCTGAATTCGCTTTCGACGGCAAGAAAACCCTTCTTGAGGATTATCTCAGCAAGTCTTTAACAACCGTTTCAAACAGCGGCGGCGAATTCACTTCAACACTTGAATTCTTCCCGAATGCAAAAGATAAAACAACCTTCTCATACGGTGATAAATACGGCATCAAATCGGCTTATACCGAGGAAAATCCGTATGTTGCAACCAAGAATCTTGATAATCCTTCGGGCAACGGTTATTATCTGATAACAACAAGCACAAAGGGCTACACGGATATAACTCTTAATGCCGAGCAGATATGCTCCAATAAAGCGCCGAGGGACTGGGGACTTGCATATTCAACGAACGGCACTAACTACACCTTTGTTGAAAATTCCAATATAAGAACCGTAAGCAACGACGCGTTCGATGGAACTGTTGAAACCTATAACAATTTCAGGCTTCCTGCCGAGTGTGACGATAAGGATATTCTTTATATCAAGATTTTCATAAACGGCGGTGAATCGGTTGACGCAACCGAGCTTGCGGATGTTACAAAGGGCAACTGCGGAATCAATAATGTTGAAATAAGCGGTATATCCCTGCCAAAGGAAGTAAGCGTAACAATCAATACCTTCCTGCTTGAGAGCAAGGATAAAACAAATCTTAATTGCCCCGTAACTGCAACAATGGTTATGGATGATGAAACGCTTGCAGAGAATGTAAACACTAAAACGCTCACTCTTATCAAGGGAATGAAATATACTGTATATATTTCTGCAAACGGAACCTTCACAAAAGAGGTTAAATTCACAGCAGAAGAGGATTTGGTTCTCAATGAAGGAATTGTTGCAATCGACCTTGATGCAAACGGCGTTATAAATGCAAAGGATTATGCGCGCATTATGCGTATAACATCTGATGCACAGAATAAAGCGTTTGAAGATGCATTCCAAAACTTCATTAACGAAAAATCAGACAGCTTCACCTATTAATAAAAACAAAAACAAGTACCGAATAGGTACTTGTTTTTTTACTGACCACTGACCACTGACCACTAGCCACTGACCACTAGCCACTGGTCACTGTATTATCTGCATCTAACCCAGAAGGCAAGCTCTGAAAGCTCTGTTCCGCTGAGCTCTCTTTTAAAAGCAAAACGAACAATATCCTTTCCGTTCTTGCTTACGCTTACTATATAATCCTTGTGCTGAGTTACTGTGTATCCGTTTTCAATTAATGTAGACATATATAAATCTCCTTTCTAATTCTTGCCTCCGCAATAAATCATATAACCTATCAAGCCTTCCCAAATAAAATCAATTAACCTATTAAGGCTTCCCCCTCGGGGGAAGCTGTCGCCAAAGGCGACTGATGAGGGGCATATTAAAGGGAGGTGCCGAGCTTGCGAGGCGGAGGGATTGAAACCCAATCTTTTCTTTTAATATTTTTAATTCCTCGCGCTTATAAATCCTTAATAACCTTAACTGCAACACCCTGAATGATTAAATCGCCTTCAATGATTATATCGCTTAATCTTTCGTTTTCGGGGTGAAGAATAAATCTTCTGTTAACTCTGTCAGTATAAAATCTTTTAAGCGTTGCATCGTCGCCGTAGAGGGCAACAACAATATCGCCGTCTCTTGCAGTTTGCTGACGCCTTATAACAACTAAATCACCGTCGTCAATTCCTGCATCTATCATCGAATCGCCTGAAGCTCTGAGCATAAAGAATTCGCCGCTGCCGAGAAGGGAAGAGGGAAGTGAGAAGTAATCGGTTATATTCTGCTCTGCAAAATTAAGCGGTCCGCAGGATATCGAGCCAACAAGCCCAACCGAAACACTCTGCTGATTAAACTTTTCGGTTACCTCTGTTTTAATGCTTCTTTCGCCGCTGTATTCAATCTCACCGCAATCTCTCAGCCTTTCAAGATATCTCTGAACGGTTGACTTTCCAACTCCAAGCTCTGCTGCAATTTCGCGAACAGAAGGGGAAACCCCGTTTTCAAGATAATACCTTTCAGCATATTCTTTTATCTGGCTTAAAAGTTCAGTATTTATGCCCATTTCAACACTTCCTTATTTAGTGGGACTAGGTGTCCCATCTGATTTCATTATACCATATAAAACGCATTTGTCAATAGTTTTTTAAACTTTTTTGTAATTATTGTAACTAATTTGTAATCACTTCAGAATCAGCGGCTAATGCGCTTTTTTTGTTTACAAATCAAAGTATATAATGTATAATTAATATAATTTATGCAAAGAATCGGGTGATGGAATGAAGGTATTATCAAGAATAGTCAGGGCAGTTGCCATAATAGCCGGCTTTCTGCTTTTATTCCTCGGCTCGTTTTATAACAGCCTGCCGCTTCTTTTCTCAGGCTTTGCAATCTTTTTTATTGTGTTCGCAGTTTCTTTCCCGAGATTAGTTATTGAGCACAGAAAAGTTAAAAAAGAAGAAAAGCTCAAAATCGTTAAACCGAATTCAAGCAAAACTAAGGTTGAGCTTGAAGAGCACGAGCATATCGAGGATGTTTATACTCCCGAAAAGGTTGTAGTCGGCGATGATGATTTTCAGCTTGATTATATTATTGATGTTGAAGGGCAGAACCTGATAATTAATCCCGAATTATATAATCCGTTTTTTGAAAAGAAGCGTACAGAGTTCAATACCTTTTATGTTGTTGTAAAGCTTAATGAAAAATGCCCAACCGTTAACATTTCTGAAGAAGGGGAGATAACTGCTTCCTATAAGCTTGATAATTATGAAAACGAGGATTTCACCGATTGCATCTTCTATATTAAATGCGCCGTAACAAACGACTTCGGCGTTGTTTCAATGATGCTTGAGGGCGCTGTTGTTGACAGCATTGACGATGCGCATCCCGTAGTTTTCAGTTACTTCGACAGCATTATATATCGTTTTCAGATTCACTATGCCAATCAGAAGAATAACGAAAAAGCAAAACAGCTTGCCGATGCTATTGATGGTGTGGAATTAAAAGATAAAGCGTTGCAGTATGAAAACCATATAACGCCAAGCAATGTCAGATGTGTAGGCATATGCTCAAACTGCAAAAAGTCCTTTGTATTTCTGACAAAGAACTATCCAATGCTCAACGCCATTCCCGTTTATTCAGATGACGGCATAAAAACAGCCGAGCTGCACGACACCATTGTTAATAAAAACAACTGGAGCATAACCCTCGGCGGAATAACCTACAGATATTATAACAGCTTTTGCTGTAAGGAATGCGGTCATCCTTATATCGATTACAGAAAGAACCACGAAATGAAAGCATTCGGAAACCTCGGCTGTGTTCACTTAAAAGAAAAGGAAATCAAAGTCAATTCTTTATCCGAATTAGCAAACGAAGAATCCGATATACTTAATTTTGATTTATTTTAAAAAAAGTGTTGACTTTTACAAATACTTTTGCTATAATTCATTTCGTTGACGCGAGAGTGGCGGAATCGGCAGACGCGCACGTTTGAGGGGCGTGTGGGGCGACTCGTACGGGTTCAAGTCCCGTCTCTCGCACCAAAAAAGCTTAGATACCATTTGGTATCTAAGCTTTTTTGATGTGCGACAGAGACGGGACTTGAAATGGTTCGTTTGCGACCGCTCCCAGTGGGAGATAAAGGGAGCAATAAGAACTGCCGAACGGTCAAAATTTGTCGGCGCTCCAAGCCGAAACAAATTTTGGGAACCGTTGGTCGGATGACCGTTACCTCTTAGACACCGCTTTTTGGCTCGAAGAAAATTCGGGAGCAACAGTCCGGTGGACTGTTGCGTTGTTGAGAAGAAAGTCCCAAGTAAAGCGAGGCTCGATGCCTCGCTTTGCTTAATTACCATTACAATAGCGTTCGGTCGTGCGGAAGAGTTTGTACTAATAATATAGCCTTAGTATTTCTAAATCTTCAGAAATCTTTTCATCCGCTTCATTAAAATCTTCTGTGTAAGTAAGCAGATTGCCATTAAGTTTCATAATTATATTATAAAAAGCAACATAATCATTATATAAAGTTTTCATATGTGAATACGCCTCTTTATATTTAGCAGGCGGATTTGTAAGACTTTTCATGTTCGAAATAATTTCTTCATGGTTTTCTTTCAGAGAATAAACCTTTGAAGAAAATTCAGGGTCGTTATAAAGATTGTTTAAAGAATCATTGAAATCCTCATTAAATTCACCGTACTCGTTTTTTGTAAATTTATCAGTTTTTGAATCTTCCTGTTCAAATACTGAATTATACCAAACATCGTGCATTAAAATTCCGGTTTCTTCAATCATAACAGAATTGTCAACAATCAGATTTATAGTATAACTAAGATTGCTATCATACTTATAAGATTGTATTTTAGGTACAACAAGTGCTCCAATTGCAACTACGACAATAATTATAATAACACTTTTTATTAAGCCTTTTTTGCTCTTTTTTACAGGGTAAACTTCTGCTTGTACTATTGGTTCCGATTTTTCGTCTATCGGACAACCGCAATTTGAGCAAACGGTTGCACCTAACGGAATCGGTTTTCCGCATTCGCTACAAAAATTGTTTTTCGATTTTGGAATAATATATCCGCAATTCGGGCAAGCATTCGCTTTATCGCTTATATCTTTTTGGCAATTAGGACATTTAATAAGTGCCATAAGAATATCTCCTTGAATTGTATCAATAATTTATCACTTTGATTATATCATAATAGCTAATGTATAATCAAGAATATTGTATATCTGACAAAACACTATATTTTAATTTGAACAATCAGGTCCCAACCTCGCCCCTGGAAATAATTTCCAATAACCCTTAACGCCTTTCGTCCGGGGCACGCATAGGTCCCGAAAGCGTTATTCATCAAGGAAACATAGGACTGTATGCTTTCAAGTCCCGTCTCTCGCACAAATCCGAGCAGTTCTCGACACCCTGCTCGGTTTTAATATTGTAACCTCAACATTATTGCGTAAAACACATGGGGACACACCGTCTGCGAAGGAATGTCCCGTCTGCGCCGCTTCATCGGGTCGTCAAGGTTGCCGACCCCTAAATATCAATCGGTTGCAGATGCCATTATGACAACAAAGCGTTTCAGGCTTGCATCATAAATTGTCAGGCAGAGGGAGCCCCACCATTCATTTCCTTCATCAAAATAATCGGACCAGTCTGTCGACCATTTAAAAACCTCAAGCGCATCGGTGCCGTTCGGGAAAAGCACCGCATTAACTTTTTCAAAATCCGCTTCGGTATAACTGATTGGATGGGGAGGCTGTAAAAATGCTTTTCTGTAATTCATTTCAGCATTTTCATCAGCTGTATCAAAGAGCAGGTTGGAGCTTATAACCTTTGCTTTTATTTTACCAACATTAAAATTCAGCTTCCATTCATTACCGAATATCTGCAACGCGCCCTTGGTCAGCGCATCCCAGTGCGACTCATAGGAGCAATAGGGCTCATTTGCAGAAATGATTGCATAATCAACAACTATATCGGGATATTCTGCAATAAGCTGCCAAAAAGGCTCCTCGGGTAGCGCAGCTTTATCCCGAAGGTGTTTTTCAATTGTCTGCGATGCGATTTTATCAATCAGAGCTTCGCGGTTTTTATAGCCCGACGGAACACCGGGTATTTTATAACATATACCGGGATAATCCCTGTACTCTGTTAAATAATCATCAAGAGAATGCGTATCAATAACAAAGTCAATTTCAGGGTAAGCAGTCCTTGCCTTTGCAAGTGCTTCCTTATGAATTGCTTCTCTGAATTCGGCTGCCTGTTTTAAATCATTATCATCGGACATTTTATCACCTCTTCAATTTCAATTATATCATTGCCGTAAGAACTTATCAATAATGATGAGTTTCAAATCCAAAAATTATCGCTGCAATCAAGCTCCGCTCTCGTACCTAGCGGCTGCGCCGCTTCATCGGGTCGTCGAGGGCGCCGACCCCTAAAAATCAATCGGTGGGGCTTCTGTCTGCGAGAGGAAAGTCCCTCAATAATCATAAATCCGAGCAAGGCTTGATGCCCTGCTCGGATTTATTATAATACGATCTGCAAATTAATTCTGTCTTTTATTTCATTCGGTAAATTTGAAATGCAGTTGATATCACCATAAACAACATTAGCGTATTCTTTGCCGTTATTTGGCATGGACAAAATACAATCAACGAAATGCTGCATTGATGACTTATTAAATGCATCGTCTTTTACTCTTAAAGAATGTGGAACTAAAGCAGTGTTAAGGATATTACCGTTTACATTACAGTTTTCAGAAAAACAAACAGTAAAACTCAAGTCGGTTAATCCTATTTTGAAGCAGCGCGATTTAGCTGTTATAATGTCTTCAACAATAATACTATCGTTCTTTAAAAGCTGTTCCAAACTGTTTACGCACTGAACTTTCTTTTTGCAAAGTCTGTATGGATGGTCTGAATTGAAAAAAATCTGACTACCCATCAAACGATTGTTTAAAGCATTTCGATAAAAATCTTCAGCAGACAAAGTTGTTCCGACACCGGTTAAGTGTTTGAAATTCGAAGTTTTAAACACAACTTCAACATATGTATTATTATAAATAATTAGGTATGTTTGTCCGATTAATCTGCTGTAAACATCAGCGCCGTTTTTTATTTGTTGCGCTAATATACCTATTTTTTCTTCAGAAATCATATTCTCTCCTATCACAGAAAAAGGCGGCTAATAATAGCCGCCTCAGTGTTATCTGCTGGCCGTCAGCCTTGGCAAACCTTCGAATGCCACAAAAGTTACGGAGGGTTTACCCTGGTCCGTATCCAGCACAAGTATTCTCGCACTTGCAACGCTTGGCAAACCCAATGAATGCCACAAAAGTTACGGAATGTTTACCCTGGTCCGCATCCAGCACGGCTTTTATGTGTCTGCACACAGAAAGGATTTCTCCTTTCATAATTATAATACCACATAATATATTTAAATACAATGTTTTTTTGCAATTTTGATGAAAAGTACCAATTTCTTGGACCTTCATATATATAATATGAAAAAATTTTTATTTTGATAGTTTATTTCTTTAATATCTCATAAATAAAGAAATTTAGTACAATAGTTAAACAAATCAGAATAAAAAGTGATTATTTTGTTTAAAAGGAAAGTCCTGTCTCTCACACCCCCACCTAAGTAAAATATTTCCTCCTCACGTTCCCACTGTTACACAAAAAAACAATTGTAACTGTAAATTAATTATGCTATAATATAGTCGGGAAATTATACAGAAAAGAGGTTTTAATATGAAAAAACTAATTTCCATTATTTTATCAGCAGTAATGCTATTAACGCTTTTGCCGATAACGGTTTTTGCAAACGAGGTTACAAAAATCGAATATCAGCCGCATGAAAGCGTTATTGCTTACTACGAAACAAACGGCGAATGGCGTAAGGGTAACGACGACAGCGAAGATTTCTTCTATTATTTCGGCGTTGTGGGTTACGGACAAAATGATAAAATGTTCGTTACTTATTCAAACGGTGAAACCGTTGAATATGTAGGCGCATACGATGATACCGGTTTTTACATGGCTGATTCAAACGGCAACAGAATCGATCAAAACGATTTTTCGGTGCGCGATGACCAGCAGGATGTTCACTGGAATCTCGGCGATAATAACTATTATTATATTGTTTATAAGACATTCACTGCTCCGGTGCAGGTAAATATTATCAAAAATCCCATTAAGGCGATTTCATACACTCCCGCAAGAGCGCTGACCGTTACGGAAAACACGGGCGGCGAGTGGCGCTATGATGATGAGGAAAATCCGTATTACGATTATTCAACACCCGATTTTTCCGAAGGTGATATTCTTTCAGTAACCTTCACAGACAGCGGCGACACCGTTGATTACACATACACCGTCAATAACGAAAACTGGGAAGCAAGCGGATTTTACAACGCCGAAGGCGATATGCTTGATAACAACGAGCTTTACCGCGTTCATAACGGCGACAATATCTGGAGCGTTGGCTCTGATAACAACTACTATTATGTTGAATATAAAAAGGTTAAGTCCGATAAGGTTTTCGTTGAAGTAGTTGAAAATCCGGTAAGCAGAATAGAGTTCAAAAAGGCAAACGCTGTTGTTTACTATGAAGGCTCGAATATGTATTATGACAGCTGGGATGACGCTTACTATTATAACAATCCCAACTTTGAACTCGGCGATCAGCTTATTATATATGATAAGCACGATAACCCGACTGTTTACACATACACCTACGATGAGGAAGAAGGCTGGTGGAACGGAAGCTTTACAAGTGAGGGTAAAGAGGATATTTCGCGCGATGATGTAAGAATAGACGGTCATCAGAATAAAACTCCGTGGGTTCTCGGTGAAAACAGCTGCGAAGTTTCATATATGGGCTGCACGGCAAGCTTTACCGTTAGTATTGAAGAAAATCCCGTTTCTGCCATAAAATTTGAAAAAGCAAAAGCCGTTTCGTACTATGAAGGCTCAAATATGTACTATGACGATTGGGACGACGCATATTATTACGATAATCCGAATTTCGACGAGGGCGACAAGCTGACGGTTTATGACAGTAAGGGCAATTCAAAGGTTTATGTTTTCTCAACATCACCCTGGCAGTTTAACGGACCCGAAGGCGAGGTTATTGAAACAAGAGATATTGAAATTCGTAATAATCAGCGCGAAACTCCGTGGGAACTCGGCTCGGATAACGAGGTTACGGTTTCATATATGGGCAGAAGCGACAGCTTTTATGTTTCAATTGTTCAGAATCCCGTAACATCAATAAGCTACACGGCAAGTAACAGCACAATTACCGAGAATACAAACGGATATAAAGATATTGATGATGAAGAAAATGAGTATTATTTCTACTTCGAGCCGTATTTCAGTGAAGGCGATGTTCTTACCGTTAATTATTCCGACGGACGCGGACAGGTTAAATACACTGCACAGCGCGACGGCTATGAGATTGTATTTATCTCAAGTTCAGGCGACAGGATTGAAACTCATGAAATAAATGTTTCTTCCAATCAAAGAGCGAACCACTGGACTGTTGGCGGGGATAATTACTATACAGTTACATATCTTGGTGCAACAACTGAGGTTCCGGTATCCATTGTTGTTAATCCCATTAAATCGGTTAACTTCACTCCGAAAACTACCCCTGTTTTCACCGAAGGTCAGCAGAGATATGACGAATACGACGAAGCATATTATTATGACCTTCCGCAGATTAAGCCCGGCGATGTTTTAACCGTTGAATACAGCGATGAAAGAGGAACTGTTGAATATACCGCAGTTTTTGATAATCAAAGCGATAAAACAAGCTTTGTTGCAAAAAACGGCGACACAATAGAAATTGAAGGCAACAGCGATTTCAATTTCTACAGCTATCAGCGATACGCTCCCTGGACTGTCGGCGGAGAGTTCAACTACTATGTTTTTGAATATAAATCATTTGCAGTTGAAGTTCCCGTAATTATTCAGGAAAATAATGTTAAGGCTATCAGCATAACCACCCCGAACCCGCTTACACTTTATGCAAACGAAAAGGTTTCGGAGCCGGACGAGCATGGTGCTGTTTATGAGCACTATAATATTCCGAATTTACCCGACGGAACCGTTTTAACGATTACGGATAAATCGGACAATAAGAAGGAATATGTTTTAGGCTTTGACGAATCAGACCACGAGCGTTATTTCGTAAACGGAAACGAAAGAATAGATTCCAGAGAACTATTTGTTTCACATAATCAGGCTGCTCAGCCCTGGACGGTAGGCTCTGAAAACTATTTCACAGTAAGCTATCTCGGCGCAGAATGCAAGGTTGCAGTAACAATTATTGAAAGCGATGTTAAATCTATAAGCTATCAGAGAAAGAATCCCGTTGTTCTTAATGAATTTGATAACGGTGAGTGGGCAACAAACGGTGAGGGCTCACAGTTCTATAACTACCGCTTCGGTCATTATGAGGACGGCGATGTTCTCACCGTTGAATATAATAACGGAACAACTAAGGAATTCACTTGTGCATTTGATGAAGAAGAACAGCGCTCCTGCTTCATTGCAGCAGACGGCGAAAAATTAAGCATTGATGATGTTGATATCCGCGATAATCAGTGGGACGAGCCCTGGAGCGCAGGTTGGGATAATGTTTATTTTGTAACCTTCCGCGGTATAACAACAACTGTTCCCGTAACCGTTAAGCATACATTCAGCAAGAAGGTTGTTAAACCCACATGCACTGAAGGGGGCTACACCGAATACGAGTGTACGGCATGCGGCGAACACTATACCGATGATTTCACTCAGCCTACAGGTCACAGCACAAAGAATGTTGTAACAAAAGCAACCCTTTCAAAGGACGGCAAGATTGATAAGGTTTGCAATAACTGCAAAGAAACAATTTCTACAACGGTTATTTCAAGACCAAAAACCTTTACGCTTGAAAAAACAGCATATACCTATACGGGAAGTGCCATCAAGCCCACGGTAACTGTA
>SVQE01000065.1 GCA_015065505.1 Oscillospiraceae bacterium | reverse complement strand
TTGGAGCGGGCGCCAGACCCTCTGTCAGCTACGCTGACATCTCCCTAACAGGGAGTGCCTCAAGGGGAAGGTGTGAGGTTTATTATTTTAATGACCAACAGTGTCAATCGTTCTTGTTGCTGCTCTCTTTCCGCTTTGTTCAATGCGTTTGCCGTTTTTTCCGTTATTATTATGGCGGAAATAATCGTCCTTATCACTGATATTCCAAATCAGCTTTGAGGAAAGATACCAGCAGGTTTCTTTGAAATTCTTTTTAAAGGTGCATTCGCGGTTGTTTTCAACCTCATCATAAAGAGGTGTAACAAGCGACGCGCCGCTGTTATTAACCTCACTTGCTGCAAGAATTATAAGTCCTTTCGGAAGCGTAACCTCGCTCCCCTTCTTAACATCAAGAGAAATAACCCAGTAATAAAGCTCCTTTGCAAAAGCAATATTGCCGTTTTCATCAAGAGAATGAGTTGCCTCATAGCCCAGATGACCGTCTTTTATAAATGCGGTTTCCTTGAAATCGTATAAATCCCAGCCTGCAAAAGCCTTATCAACAGCGTTAACGGTTTTATTAATTTTAACACCGTCTACTGTAAATTCAGCTTCAATATCCTCTTTTGCAGCGCACAATAGCATTAGCTTGTTTGCATTATTATTTATCCTGATTTTTTCACCGCCTGCTGTGCACATTGCTCTTCCGTCAAGGCTGAAATCAACGCCGAATACGCTTAGCGTTTTAGGAACAAGCTCTTTTGGAAGCGCTTTGTTTTCGTCATTATAATCAAGCTCAACAGGCTTTGATTTATTATTATCGGCTTTAACCGTTGGCTCTTTGAGCGTGAATGCAAAGGACTTAACCTCATAGGGCTTAAAATCGCAGATAATACATCCGTTTTCGACCCTTGCTTCGCCCCTGTATTCCTCGCTTGCCCAAATCTCTCTTGCGCTTTCAATGCCCTCGCCGAGTGTAAAGCAGAAATCCTTTACGGGATTGTTGGTGCCTTCATTAAAGCGAACAACATATTCATTCATATCGCTGTGGTGAGCCTTCTTCAATGCTCTGATAATAACATCGTTTGTGCTGACTTTTCCGAAGGAGTAACTGCTTTTCAGCGCGCCCTGGTGCTTATCAAAGGCAACTGCAGCCATAGGCGATGTGAACAGCCTTGCTTCAAGCTGAGTATCCGCGCCAACTCCGCCTTTGTGCGAGAAGATTGCATATGAATATCTGTTAAGACCTAAATCCATCATTGACTGCATTGAATCAATGCGGTAGTTCTTTTTCGGTGTGTGAATTGCAGTTAAGCGAAGGGTGTTATCGTTGTATTTATCCCATCCGTATTTACATTCGCTTAAAATCGAAACGCCGAACTCGCCGCTTTCATCGGTTATATCCGCCCACTTCTGTGCAGGAACCTCAAAAAGCTTTTCGCTCATATTTTCGCGCTGAATTGCGCCGAGTCCCAAATCAAAGGTTGCTTTTTCGTTTGAAGCAGTAAGCGCAAAACGGTTTTTGCACAGAGTTCTCATCGACTGCCATTCAATTTCGTTATAAATCTCAACGGTTTTACCGCCGTCTGTTAATGAAACATAAGAGGTAAACTCGCTCTTATTATCCTTTTGCTTAACCTCAACGGCAACCCTTGCAGGACCTGTTTCGGCAACCTTAATTGAAACAATTTCGGGTATTCTGTCGGGCTCTTTGTTTGCTTCATCGTAGTTCATTTCCCAGGCAGGCCAGTCCTTTGAGCCCGTGTAGTTAAACAGTCCGAAAACTATGGGTGAAGCAAGAAGCTCTCTTTCATCATCCTCTTTATCTATAATTGAGGTAATATTTCCGCGTGAATTAAAGGAAACAATGTATTTCTGGTTTTCCATAGCTCTTTCGCTTACTTTAAGAGAGCTCGGAAGTATGCAGGGCTTATCGGACGGACGAACATCAAAAACGCGAAGTCCCATAGAATCAACCTCGGCAATAAAAAGAATTTCCTTAACGCCGTCTTTATCCGATATAATCTGAGATTTAACCTCCCTGCCCTTATCGTTAAACACGCGGATATGGGGGGAATCAATTCCATTCAGTCTGATTTTAACAATGCCGTTTCTTTTAAGCTCGAGCGGATTAGAAACCATAACGGGTGTTCCGATGCAGAAATCTGATTTCATTAGCTTTGTCATTCCTGCAAGTGAAGCTTCAATTTCGCCCGAAAACTGATTCATACTCATAGCATAATCATTCCACGAACGGCGGTATGCTCTTTGAACGGAAGTGCCAGGTGTGTCATCGTGGAACTGATGTGCAATAATGCGCTTCCACGATTTTTCAAGCACAGCCTCGTTATATGCCGAAGCACCGAAATATGAAGCCTCAAGCGAAACCCTCTCGGCAATATCTGCAAGCTCCTGAGCCCTTGCGTTCCAGCGTTTGCCGATAGCTCTTGAGGTGTATCCCCCAACGCCGTGATTCTTCATAACAAGCTCGGTTTTCCATTCGGGCATTCTATCCTTGATTTCATTGGGAAGCTCGGATTCAATATCTCTGAATATTTGGTCGGCGCTTGCTGCAAGCACCTCAATATCCGATGAAGCGTTCTTTTTGATTTCCTCATCAACAAACTTAACGCTTGCCTCCTCGGGTGAACCGCCCCTGTCACCTATTCCGTGGAAAAGGTAGGTCCAATCGAAGCCGTATTCCTCGTTTTTCTTCAGCTTATCAAGAACAAAATCCCAGTCGCGCAGCTTAGTTAAGGTGAAATAATAATCGTGGGGATTGGTATTAGCCCATATATAATTTCCGTCAACGCCGTACCACTTGCCGATATCAAACGGAATGCCGTAAGCACCGCCCCAGCCGAGTTTCTGAGTTGTGAAGCCCATAAGGTTTGAATGATAAATAATTGACGGAAGCGCCCAGCCGAAGCCGAAGCAATCGGGAAGATAGATATCACACGAGCGCTTGCCGAAGGTTTCATCAAAATAGGTGTTGCCTATCAGGATATTTCTGAAAAGCGCTTCGGGTGACGGACAGTTAACATCTCCGTTTTCAAACGCAGAGCCCGTTACATTCCAGCGTCCCTCGGCAACATACTTCTTAAGCTCTTCAAACAGCTCGGGATAGTATTCCTGCATCAGCTCATAGCGGTAAGAGCCTTCAAATGAAAATGTGTATGAAGGATATTTTTTGAAAAGTGCAAAGTTATCAACAAGGGTTTTATAAATATACTTGCTTACAGTTGTTTCAAAGTCCCAGCTCCATATGGTGTCGAGATGCGATGTTGCAACTGTGTAAACCTTTTTCTTAGACATATTTTACTCCTTATCAAACGAATTTCGTGTAGAATTCTCAATGAACTGCTTACAGCAGCTTTTCTATTCCGTCGGCAGAGAATTCCTCACCCCTTCTCTTCTTTTCAAGCTGAAGCATAAGGGCGTTGAATCTGCCCCTTGTCATCGGATAAATGATAATTGCAACAATGGAAACAAAGAGGAAAATTGCAGGTATAAGGGTTGAAATATTCTCCATTCCGTTGATGATTTTTGTATCCGTTACTTGTGTGAAAAGCGACTCATTGCCTGCGATATCCTTTGATGAATCATATCCGTAAGCCGAAAGCAGCATACCTGCCATAAGGATTCCGAAGGCAGAGCCGAATTTCTGAACAAGCTGAGGAAGCGCGGTTATAATTGATTCCCTTCTCTCGCCTGTTTTGAATTCGTTAAGCTCAACAAGGTCGTAGCCCATGGGATAGAAGAAGGTCCAGAAGGTGCCTGCTGCAAGGCCGAGAGTTGCAGGGCTTAAAACGCACATAATCTTGAATGAGCCGATTTCAAAATCAAGACCTAAAATCTTAATGAGCACCTCGCCGACAAATGCAATGCTCAAGAACAGAATTGAAGCAAAGCGCCTGTCCTTCTTTTCGGCAACCTTTTCAACTATGGGAACAACGATTGCCATTGAGATAACAAGGGTTATAATAACTATTGCAATTCCCGTATCATAATCCATTCCGATGCAGTCTATAACCATATAGGTTAAATTACTCTGAATCATTGACGAGAAAATAAGATAGAAGAAAACAAATATAAAATACCACTTTGTAGGCTTGAGCTTAAGAATATCAACAAAGGCTTTAATTGTTGAAATAATAACGCTTTTTTCCTTCTTTTCACTGCCCGTTGCCTTTTTGGGCTCGTAAACGCCTTTGAGCGAGGTTGTGCAGATATAGCCTAAAGCGATTGCAAGAATGCTGATAAGCGCTGCGATAACCGCATATGAATTGCTTTCGTATTTCTTGCCGAGCAGAAGCGCAACCGTCGGAACAAGTGCAGGGAGAATGTTTCCAAGACCGATTGCAAAAGCATTTAAAAGTGATGAAAGCGAACGAATCTGAGTTCTTTCATCGTAGTCCTCGGTTATTTCTGCAACAATAGCGTAGTAAGGAATTGAATATGTTGTGTAGAAAATCCAGATAAGCATTGAAATAACCGTGTAAAGCAGAATCTTAACAAGCTGTGAGGAAATGCCTGCGCCGAAGCTTGTCCACGCAACAATGGAAATAATCGCAAGCGGCAGAATTGAAACACGCATAACCTTTCGTTTATCAACGCCGGGACGGTCGGTATAATTGCCGATAAGAGGGTCGGTAACCGCATCCCAGGCAATGGAAATGAAAATAATAATTGCGCTGTATTTCGGCTTGATTCCGACTATTTCATTAAGAAATGTCAGATAATATGTGTAATACATATTATAAATCATCGATTCCGTAAAAATACCAAACGCATAGCCAAGCTTTTTCTTTTTGGTAAGTGACTGTTTCATATTAATTTCCCCCTTTTATACCAAGTTTTATTATAATACTAATTACTAATAGATTCAAGTAAATTGTGATTTGTCGGGGAGTCGGAAATGACACAGGGGGACACACCGCCTGCGGAGGAATGTCCCCCTGTATCATTGGAGACGCAATTCTATCGGCGAACGACTGTGGGCGTTCCCTCCACAGCACACGGGGACGTTCCTCCACCGAACCGTTGCCTTTTGAATTGCGCTCGGAGGTGCGTCCCCATGGCGAACGAATAGACGCGTCCTCTTTACTTCAGTTCCGGCAACTCAGCGACAAATCATAATTTGTAATAATTCCCCCTTGACAAATATATTTTATCTGCTATAATAGTATAGCACTTGAAAATACATATCGCGGGGTAGAGCAGTTGGTAGCTCGTCGGGCTCATAACCCGGAGGTCGCTGGTTCGAGTCCAGTCCCCGCAACCAAAAGAAAAGAAAGCATCACCCGATGCTTTCTTTTCTTTTGCGCAGAAGGACCGGACTCGAGCCAGCGACAGGATGCGGAGAATTTGGCGCTTTACCGCCAAAGCTCGACGGAGAAACAGTCCGGTGGACTGTTTTGAAGCATCCTTGGTACCTTTGGTCGTTGCTGTAACCCGTCAGTTAAAAGGATTAATTTCATAATACCCTGTTTCCTCCAAACAAGAAAGCATCACCCGATGCTTTCTTTTCTTTTGCGCGGAGGGACCGGACTCGAACCAGCGACAGGATGCGGAGAATTTGGCGCTTTACCGCCAAAGCTCGACGGAGAAACAGTCCGGTGGACTGTTTTGAAGCATCCTTGGTACCTTTGGTCGTTGCTGTAACCCGTCAGTTAAAAGGATTAATTTCATAATACCCTGTTTCCTCCAAACAAGAAAGCATCACCCGATGCTTTCTTTTCTTTTGCGCGGAGGGACCGGACTCGAACCAGCGACAGGATGCGGAGAATTTGGCGCTTTACCGCCAAAGCTCGACGGAGAAACAGTCCGGTGGACTGTTTTGAAGCATCCTTGGTACCTTTGGTCGTTGCTGTAACCCCATTCCCTCCAAACAAAAAAGACACCGCTCGGTGTCTTTTTATAGTTTATATTTATTTATCCCTCATACTTATTAATAATCTCAAGCGCAACATCCTTTTTTGAAACGCAGCGATTCATTGCTTCCTTTTCAAGATAGCGATGAGCCTCGGGCTCAAGCAAGCCCTCCTTGCTTATCAAAAGCCATTTTGCTTTGTTGACAAGGCGGATTTCCTGCATTTTATCCTCCATCTTAGCGGAGTTCTTCTCTGCTTTTCCGAGGCGTTTTTTCGTTGTCAGCAGCCATCGGATTGCATTATCCATTGAGGGTTTGGACATCGGCTTTGCGAGAGTGAACACTCCGAAATCGGAAACCTTTGCATAAACATCTGATAAGATTTCACTTTGAATAAGAATAAGCACAAGCGCATTTTTATTGCTGCTGTCTATTGCAAAGCGAACGCCTAAATCATCCTTAAGCGGTGCATTTATAATGATAAAATCAAATTCTCTTTCGGCAACGGTGCGCTGTGCCATTGCAATACTGTTTGCGAAAACAATCGGCTGAAAGCTCGTTTTAGGGAGCATCGACGCCATTGCAGTATTAAAGCTTTCTGTTGAAGAAACAACAAGAGTGCTGTATTGCTTTTCTTCCAAAGACACTGTGCTCCCTCCTTTCGTACCTTCTCCTCTCAAATCAAAATGTTTTGCATTTTGATTTGGTTTTAGGTTACTTACAATAGATTTCAAATATTTTCTTCGGAATGTATTTTTTGATAAACTCACTCTTTGCCGCTTCCTCTTTTGCATTTTCAAGCGTTTGCGGAAGCATTTTGAATTTTGAAAGCGTTTCTTCATCCGCAGTAAACAGATTGAAATCTGCAACATAGGGCAAATCAATATTGTTTTTAATGCCGTAAAGACCTGCGTTAATCATAAGTGCAAATGCAATATATGGATTAACCGACGGGTCTGCGCTTCTGAGCTCGGCTCTTTTATACTGACCAACTGCTGCAGGAATTCTTACAAGCTGTGAACGGTTTTCGCTTGACCACGAAACATAGCGCGGTGCCTTATTGTTTCCGAGTCTGTCGTAGGACTGCTCGGAAGGATTCAGAAATGCAGTCATATCAACTGCCTTATCAAGAACGCCTGCAATGGCATAGGGCATTATATTGTCCTCGCCGTTTTCAGCCTTAACGGAAAAATTGATATGAAATCCGTTGCCGGGCTTATTAGCTAATGGCTTCGGTGAAAAATCAGCAAAAAGACCGTTTCGGTATGCCACTGTGTTAACAACGGTTTGCAATGTCATAACATTATCTGCGGCAGTAAGCGCATCGGAATAACGGAAATCTATTTCATTCTGCCCGGGACCTTCCTCATGGTGAGAGCTTTCGGGGTTAATGCCCATCTGCTCAAGTGTTAAGCAGATTTCTCGTCTTATGTTCTCTCCCCTGTCAAACGGAGCTAAGTCCATATAGCCTGCTTTATCATATGGAATCTTTGTAGGCTCGTTTTGCTCATCGAGCTTAAACAGATAGAATTCCTGTTCAGCTCCGAAATAGAAGCGATAACCTTCCTTTTCCGCTGCTTCAACCGTGTTTTTGAGAAGCGTTCTTGTGTCGCACTCAAAGGGTTTGCCGTCGGGATAAGTTATGCTGCAAAACATTCTTACAACCTTGCCCTGCTCGGGACGCCACGGCAGAATAACAAGTGTATCTGCATCGGGATGAAGAAGCAAATCTGAATGTATCTCGCCGCCGAAGCCTGCAATGGCAGAGCCGTCAAGCGCTATTCCGTAGCCGAATGCGCGTTCAAGCTCGTCGGATAAAATTGATATATTCTTTTGCCTGCCGTAAACATCGCAAAAGGCAAGACGAATAAATTTTACATCCTCTTCAATGCAAAACTGAATAACTTCATCTTTTGTATAATTCATAGAAATCTTCCTTTCCAAAAAGACAAACTAACAAAAATAACGTTCATTAAAAACGGGAAAAATCCCGCATTAATGAACGCCCTTGCTCATATGAATAATATATAATAAGGTAATACGCTTGTCAAGAAAAAAATTGAAAAAAGTGCTTGACAAGTTAGCGGTTTTAGTGTAACATCTATTCTCGTAAAGGCAAAGGAGTCTTTGAGTTATTCTCATAGACTCTTTATCTTTTTTTATCAATTCTATAACAAATATTATTGGGCAAAGGCGTCTGTAGTTAGCAATACTATAGGTGCCTTTATCTGCTTTTTAGGAGGAGTTTCTTATGGCTTATGTTGATGAAGTAATGGAATTTTTAAGAAGAAGAGACGGCAATGAGGCTGAGTTTCTTCAGGCAGTTGAAGAGGTATTTGATTCACTTCGCCCCGTTATCGAGGCAAATGAGGAAAAATACAGAAAGCTTGCTCTGCTTGAAAGACTTGTTGAACCCGAAAGAATTTTCCGTTTCCGCGTTCCGTGGATTGATGATAACGGTCAGGTTCATGTTAACCGCGCATTCCGTGTTCAGTTTAACTCGGCAATCGGTCCTTATAAGGGCGGTTTAAGACTTCACCCGAGTGTAACTCTTTCAGTAATTAAGTTCCTCGGCTTTGAACAGATTTTCAAGAACTCACTTACAGGCTTGCCCATCGGCGGCGGTAAGGGCGGCTCAGACTTCGACCCAAAGGGCAAGAGCGACAGAGAAATTATGATGTTCTGCCAGAGCTTTATGACCGAGCTTTGTAAGGTTATCGGTGAAAACACCGACGTTCCTGCAGGTGATATCGGAACAGGTGCAAGAGAAATCGGTTATATGTTCGGTCAGTATAAAAGAATTCAGAAGCGCTATGAAGGCGTTTTAACAGGTAAAGGACTTTCCTTCGGCGGTTCGCTTACAAGAACAGAGGCTACCGGCTACGGTCTTCTTTACATCGTTGAAGAAATGCTTAAGTGCCACAACATTGATGTTGCAGGCAAAACCGTTGTTGTTTCAGGTTCGGGTAACGTTGCTATCTATGCTGTTGAAAAAGCACAGCAGCTCGGCGCAAAGGTTGTAACCGTTTCGGATTCAACAGGCTGGATTTATGACCCCGAAGGCATTGATGTTGAGCTTCTTAAGGATATTAAAGAGGTTCGCCGTGAAAGACTTACAGCATACGCTGCTGAAAGACCTTCTGCTCAGTATCACGAGGGCAGAGGCGTATGGCAGATTAAATGCGATATCGCACTTCCCTGCGCAACTCAGAATGAGCTTCATCTTGAAGATGCAAAGCAGCTTGTTGCAAACGGTGTTATCGCTGTTGCAGAGGGCGCAAATATGCCCACAACAAGAGATGCAACAAAATACCTTCAGGAAAACGGTATTCTGTTTATTCCCGGTAAGGCAGGTAACGCAGGCGGCGTTGCAACCTCAGCTCTTGAAATGAGCCAGAACTCAGAGCGTGTTTACTGGAGCTTTGAGAAGGTTGACCGCAAGCTTAAGGATATTATGGTTAATATCTATCATAATATTGACGATGCTGCTAAAAAATACGGACTTGAAGGCGACTATGTTGCAGGCGCTAATATCGCAGGCTTCGAGAAGGTTGCAGATGCAATGATTGCACAGGGTGTTGTTTAATGAGTTGTCAGTGGTCAGTAGTCAGTGGTCAGCGTTTGTTAGTGCATAGTGCATAGCGCATAGTTTATGGTCGCTGCGCTCCGATTTTAGTTATGCAAATTGGGGACGTACCCCTATTTGCATTAGGTGCGATTCAGAATCGCCCGATATTATTATCCGAGCACTTGCGCGAGTAACCGCAATTCATCATTCATAATTCTTAATTACATTGCGCGCCGCGCAACTGATTATTCCTATAGCAAACTTTATATACGGCAAGGGTGTCTTGGATTTATCCGGGATGCCCTTGTCACCTTTTTTGGAAGGGTAAGTGATAATATGACTAAATATATATTTGTAACCGGCGGCGTTGTTTCGGGTCTTGGCAAAGGTATAACTGCTGCATCACTCGGCAGACTTTTAAAGGCAAGAGGTCTTAAGGTTGCAGCGCAGAAGCTCGACCCGTACATAAATGTTGACCCCGGCACTATGAGCCCGTTTCAGCACGGTGAGGTTTATGTTACCGAGGACGGTGCAGAAACCGACCTTGACCTCGGTCACTACGAACGCTTTATTGATGAAAACTTAAATAAGTATTCAAACCTCACAACGGGTAAGGTTTACTGGAATGTTCTGAACAAAGAGCGCCGCGGCGAATACCTCGGCTCAACGGTTCAGGTTATTCCGCATATCACAAATGAAATTAAGGAATTTGTTTACTCCGTCGGTAAAAAAACCGACGCTGATGTTGTTATAACCGAAATCGGCGGAACTATCGGTGATATTGAAAGCCAGCCGTTTATTGAGGCTGTACGCCAGATTTCACTTGAAGTCGGCAAGGAAAACAGTTTGTTTATTCATGTTTGCCTTGTTCCGTTTTTAAGCGGCTCTGATGAGCATAAATCAAAGCCCACTCAGCACTCGGTTAAAGAGCTTCAGGGTATGGGAGTAAAGCCTGATATCATTGTTCTTCGCTGCGATAAACCGCTTGAAGAAAGCATATTTGATAAGATTTCGCTCTTTTGCAATGTTAAAAGAGACTGCGTTATTGAAAATATTACGCTTCCCAATCTTTACGAAGCACCGCTGATGCTTGAAAAGGCAAATTTCTCTGAAATCGTCTGCCGAGAGCTCAGCATTGATGCGCCCCAGCCTGATTTGAAGGACTGGACAGCGCTCGTTAACAAAATCAAGGCGGAACGCAAGGAAGTTAATATCGGTCTTGTCGGCAAATATGTTGAGCTTCACGACGCTTATCTTTCAGTTGCAGAAGCACTCAGGCACGCAGGCTATTTCCACGATGCAAAGGTCAGAATCAAATGGATTGATTCCGAGGAAATCACAGAGGAAAACAGCAGTGAAATTCTTTCACCGCTCGACGGAATCATTGTTCCCGGCGGCTTCGGAAGCAGAGGCATTGAGGGTATGATTTGCGCTGCAAAATATGCGCGTGAAAACCAGGTTCCCTATTTCGGTATCTGCCTCGGAATGCAAATTGCTGTTATTGAATACGCAAGAAATGTTGCAGGACTCAGCGACGCTAACTCGGGCGAATTTGACGAGCTTTGCAAGCATAAGGTTATCGACTTTATGCCCGGTCAGTACGAGGATATTGATAAGGGCGGAACTTTAAGGCTCGGCGCTTATCCCTGCGTTTTTAACGGCGACTCCGTTATCCGCTCGCTTTACGCTCAGAAAAGCATAAGTGAGCGCCACCGCCACCGTTATGAATTTAACAACGATTACCGTGAAAAGCTTCAGGAAAACGGACTTGTTTTAAGCGGTCTCTCACCCGACGGAAGGCTTGTTGAAACAGTTGAAATCCCCGGCAGAGCTTTTCACATCGGAGTTCAGTATCACCCCGAATTCAAAAGCAGACCGAACAGACCTCATCCGCTGTTTGTCGGCTTCATAGGTGCTGCACTTTCAAAACAGTAAACAAAGGATAAAACTATGTTAACACCAAATATGAATTATGCGAATTTAAAGGATTCGTATCTGTTTTACAATATTGCCAAGAAAACGGAAGCCTACCTTGCTCGTAATGTACTCGTTCAAAAGATTTATAGATTAGGGATAGGTGACGTTTCTCTTCCCCTGTGCAGTGCGGTTATTACTGCACTGCACGGTGCGGTTGACGACCAGGCAGAAAAAGAAACCTTCAACGGTTATATGGATGAATGCGGCGCGCCGTTTCTCAGAGAAGCTATTGCAAAGCACTACGAAAAAAGAGGCGTCAGCGTTTCAAACGACGAGGTTTTTGTTTCAAGCGGAGCCAGCGACGAGCTTGGCGATATACTTGATTTATTCGATAAAAGCAGCAGCGCTCTTGTTATAGAGCCTGCATATCCCGCATATGTTGATGCAAACATAATTGCAGGAAGAAACATCGTTCATTATCATTCCAATGAAAACTGCTCGTTTGCGCCATACCCCGACGAGCGTATCAAAGCAGATATAATTTATATCTGCTCGCCGAATAATCCAACAGGTGCGGTTTTCACTAAGGAAAAGCTTAAAGCGTGGGTTGATTATGCAAACAAGCTCGGCAGCGTTATTCTTTTTGATGCGGCATACGAAGCATTCATTGAGGATGAGGATATACCCCACAGCATATTTGAAATAGACGGTGCAAAAACCTGCGCTATTGAAATATGCTCACTCTCTAAAACCGCAGGCTTCACGGGAACACGCCTCGGCTACACAATCATCCCGAAGGAGCTTGAGAGAAAAGATATGCGCCTTAACGATATGTGGGTGCGTAACCGAACAACGAAAACAAACGGTATTTCATATATTATTCAGAAAGGCGCGGCGGCGGTATTCACCGACGAAGGTCAGCGCCAGATTAAAGAAAACATCGCGGTATATAAGCAAAACGCCCGTGTTATTATGCAGGCGCTTGATAAGCTCGGCATAACATATTGCGGAGGCAAAAACGCACCCTATATATGGATGAAATGCCCCGACGGTATGAACAGCTGGGAATTCTTTGACTATCTGCTTGAAAACATTCAGGTTGTCGGCACACCCGGAGTCGGCTTCGGCGAAAACGGCGACGGTTATTTCAGGTTTACAACCTTCGGCGACACTGAGGACACAAGAATTTCCGCGGAAAAATTAGTTGAACTCTTAGGCATTCGGGATTCGAACCCAGCAAGGTTTTGACCGTCCCTTTTTCACAAATACTGCGTTAAAGCGCCTTGTAAG
>SVQE01000064.1 GCA_015065505.1 Oscillospiraceae bacterium | reverse complement strand
AGGCAACGGTTCGGTGGAGGAACGTCCCCGTGTGCTGCGGAGGGAACGCTCACAGTCGTCCGCCAATAATATAATCGGAGCGAAGCGACCCGACAACTCGGAGCTCGGGGCTCGGCGCTTAAAACAGGTGATTGATATGCTTTATCCTCAGATGAATGAAAAAAGATTGCTGATAAGTCTTAACGGCATATGGAATTTTATGCTCGGAAATGAAGAGCTGTCGGAAGCAAGCTTAACAGAGCCTTTAGCTAACCCCGAAAGGCTTTATGTTCCGGCGTCTTATAATGAACAGAAGGCTGATAAAAGATTTTACGAGCATTTCGGCTGGGCGTACTATCAGCGTTATTTTTCAATTCCAAAGTTTGAAAACAAAAGAATTGTTCTTCGGTTTTCGGCGGTTGCACATAACTGCATTGTTTATCTTAACAAAAAGGAAATAGCGCGCCACAGGGGCGGTTTTCTTCCGTTTGAGGTTGAAATAAGCGACAGCGTATTAAGCGAAAACAATTTCCTTTGCGTTGCGGTTGATAACAGAATTAATTATTCAACTCTGCCCGTCGGCAACGAGTTTCAGGCTGCAATGTTTGCTTCCTCGCTTCCCGATTTTGAAAGCGTGCGGAAAACCAAGCCCAAAAACAAAAACTACCCGAATTTTGATTTCTTCAACTACTGCGGAATTAACCGCGATGTTTGCCTTTGCATAACGGAAAAAGGCTATATTGATGATATAACCGTAAACAGCGATATAAGCGGAAAAGTAAGATTTGATGTTAAAACCTCAAATGATGAAAAAGCACGGGTTGAAATACTGAGCGACAATAAGGTTGTTGCAAGCGGCTTTTCGGGCGAGGAGCTTTTTGTTGAAAATCCTGTTTTATGGCAAATCGGCAAAGCGTATTTATATACCGCAAAGGTTTCAACTGCAAACGACTGCTATTATCAGAAATTTGCTTTCAGAGAAATAAAAATTGACGGCACAAAATTCCTTATAAACGGCAAGCCGTTTTATTTCAAGGGCTTCGGCAAGCATGAGGACAGCGAGGTTCACGGCAGAGGAATTGACGAGGTGCTGAATGTTAAGGATATTTCGCTTATGAAATGGATGGGCGCAAATTCCTTCAGAACCTCACATTATCCCTACAGCGAGGAAATGCTCAACCTCTGCGATGAAGAGGGAATTGCCGTTATTGCGGAAACGCCTGCTGTAGGGCTGAATAATAACAGCTATGATAAAACCTTTGAATATCATAAGCAGGTTTTGCAGGATATGATAAACAGGGATAAAAATCACCCCTGCGTTGTTATGTGGTCGCTTGCAAACGAGCCCGATTCAATAAGCGAAAAGGCATATGATTATTTTATGCCGCTTTATAATCTGGCACATGAATGCGACCCTCAGAGCCGTCCAGTTACAACGGTTGTGTGCAATAATGATTATGTTAAAGACAGGGTTTGCACAGAGATGGATGTAATCTGTGTTAATCGCTACTACGGATGGTATATCTTCCCAGGTGATTTAGACGCTGCAGTTCAGGCAACCAACGAGGAAATGAAATACTTTGAAAACATTGGCAAACCGCTGATGATAACCGAATACGGTGCAGACGCGGTTTCGGGTATTCACAGCGTTTATGAAACAATGTTCAGCGAGGAATTTCAAAAGGAATATTATAAGGCTGTTAATTCAGTTATAGATAAATACAGTTTTGTTATCGGTGAGCACGCGTGGAATTTTGCAGATTTCCAGACGGTTCAGGGAACAATGCGTGCCGACGGAAATAAAAAGGGCGTTTTCACCCGTGAACGCAGACCAAAAATGGCGGCGCATTATTTAAAAAACAGATGGCAAAGCATACCCGATTTTGATTATAAAAAGTGAGAAGCAATATGAATTTACCAAACGACCCCTTTATGCTTTTAAGCGTTATAAATATGAAGCTCAGAGATGATTATTCTTCCCTTGACGAGCTGTGTGAGGATATGGGCATCGGCAGGGAAGAAATTGAAAAGAAGCTCGGTGCAGCAGGCTTTGAATATAATGAAGCTTCAAACAGTTTCAGATAAGCAGGAGAATATTATTTTATGTCCGAATTAAACAGAGAAAACCACAGGCAAAGGGTCAGGGATTCATATCTTAAAAATTCCTTTGAATCAATGCCCGATTCAAATGTGCTTGAAATGCTGCTTTTCTATTCCATTCCGAGAAAGGATGTTAAAGAGATTTCATATGCGCTGCTTAACCGCTTTCATACTCTTGAGGGCGTTTTTGAAGCAGATATCAAGGAGCTTCAGAAGGTTGAAGGCGTTGGCGAAAACACAGCCATTTTGATAAATCTTTTTCACAATATCCAAACAAGAATAGAGAAAAACAAAAACAGGGAAGTTAAAAGAATAAGCAATTCCGAAGCCGCAATGGAATTTGCCCGGCACGAACTAAAAACAAGCAGCAAAGAAACGGTTTTGGTTATATGCCTTGATAATAACCTTAATGTGCTTTCCGTTAATGATGTTTCATACGGCAGCGCAAACTGCGCCGAGGTAGACCCGTATAAGATTCTTGAATGCATTTTCAAGGATAATGCGGCAAATATAATCCTTGCGCACAATCATCCTAAAGGCACCTCAAAGCCTTCGGCAAACGATATAAACTTCACTATTGAATTAATTCAGCTTTGCAGAAAGATTAATGTCAGGGTTAACGACCACATTATTGTTGGTGATGACGGCGCAACCTCAATGGCAAATGATGTTGCATCATCAATGTTTTTCGATAATTAATAAAAATCCCCTTTAGGGTGGGCGACTTAGGGAGTTAATAGATTTTGAAATGCTCTTTTCCGCTATAACAGCTTCAAAACAAGGGTTAAGGCGCCAGCCTTAACCCTTGTTTGTTCATTGTTCTAACGAAAAATACCTATTTCAAAATTGCTTTGCACCTAAAAATAGCAGATTTTTGTGAAAGACAAGGCAAAAAGCACAGGAATAATTTGTTTATTCCGAGCATTTTTAACGCAGTATTTCGCTAAAAGATGCATTTTTAGGCTATCAAATCCCTAAGTCGCCCACCCTAAGGCTGGGCGCCTAAGGGGATTTTTTTATTTATGATATTTTGAATTGTTTATTATTGAAAAAGCCCGGTATATCTGTTCAAGAAGAACAACCCTCATAAGCTGATGGGGCAGGGTTATTTTCCCAAAAGAAAGCTTCATATCAGAAGCGCTTTTTAATTTATCCGAAAGCCCGAAAGAGCCGCCGATGATTATCGTTATTTCACTGTTGCCGTCAAGCATAATGCTTTCAAATTTTTTTGCAAGCTCCTCGCTTGAAAGCTGAGTTCCCTCTATGCACATTGCAATAACGAAAGAGCCCTTTGAAATCTTTGAAAGGATTTTTTCGCCTTCCATATCCTTAACGGTTTTAATCTCGTTTTCAGAGGGATTGTCGCCGCATCTGTGCTCATCAATCTGCGTTATCTCAACCTTTGCAAATGCCTTAAGGCGCTTGAGGTATTCGGCACAGGCGTCCGTTAAATATTTTTCTTTCAGCTTTCCAACGGCAATTATATTTATCTTTATCATAATGATATTGCCCTTTCGCAGTTAACGGGTGCGCTTATGTATAATCTGTAGTCGCGGTTTTCCTCGAAGCCCTCTTCAAGAAGTGAAGAAACCGCGCTCTGCCTTGCTATTTCGGGAATATTGTTATCCCTGCTCAGGTGCGCAAGAACAAATCTTGTTGTGCCGTTCATTGCAAGCTCCTTTGCAAATTCGCTGCTTGCCGCATTTGAAAGATGCCCTTTGTCGGATAGAATTCGCTGCTTTAGGTGATAGGGATAATCTCCGTTTTGAAGCATCGTTGTTTCGTGGTTTGATTCAAGAAAAACAAAGTCGCAGCCGCTGAGTGTTTCTTTTGCCGCTTCGGTAACATATCCCGTGTCGGTGCATATTCCAACGCTTCTGCCGCCCGAAAGATTAAAGCGGTAGCCCTGGCACGAAACGCTGTCGTGGCTCAGTGCAAAGGGAAGAATTTCACATCCGCAAAGCTCCATATTCTTTTCTGTTGAAAAGGTGTTAACCTTTTCGTTAATTATGTTTTCCATTCTCATTTTTTCAATAACCGCGTTATCTGCAAAAACGGGAATATTATATTTTGATGCAAGCACACGAAGTCCGCTGATGTGGTCGGTATGCTCGTGCGTTACAAATATAGTCGAAAGCCTTGAAGCATCCTCACCGATGTCATTCAAAGCCTGACAGATTCTTTTCGCGCTGACTCCTGCATCAACAAGAATTTTTGTTTCCTTGCACGAAATAAATATTGAATTTCCGCTGCTGCCCGAAAAGAGCTGACATACCTTCGACATTGTTTTTTACCTGCAATAAAAAGATGACTGCCGAACTAAATCAGCAGCCACCGAATTTACTTATTATCCTGCTGTTTGAATTGTTTGTTTTTCTTTAACTTCAACTCTTCTGATATCTGCTCCGAGTGACGAAAACTTAACAACAACATCTTCATAACCGCGGTCTATATAGTTAATGTTTTCAACGGTTGTAGTGCCGTCTGCAACAAGCCCTGCAATAATCATTGCAGCACCTGCTCTGAGGTCCGTTGCCTTAACATTAACGCCCGTCAGTCTTTTAACACCCTCAATAACGGCAACCTTGCCGTCAACCTGAATGTTAGCCCCCATTCTGAGAAGCTGACCAACATATTGGAAACGGTTGTCCCAAACGCTTTCAGAAAGAATGCTCGTTCCGTTTGCGATGGAAAGAAGAACCGCAATCTGGGGCTGCATATCTGTCGGGAAGCCTGGGTGGGGCATTGTTTTAACATTGCATTTTGTAAGCGGCTTGAATCTTGTAACACGAACAGCATCATCGTATTCAATTATCTCAGCGCCTGCCTCTTCAAGCTTTGCGCTTATTGATTCAAGGTGCTTTGGAATAACGTTTTTAACAAGAACATCACCGCCGCAGGCAGCTGCTGCAACCATATATGTTCCTGCTTCAATCTGGTCGGGAATAATTGAATATGTGCAGCCGTGCATTTTTTCAACGCCGTGAATTCTTATAACGTCCGTTCCTGCGCCTCTGACATCAGCGCCCATTGAGTTAAGGAAGTTTGCGAGGTCAACGATATGGGGCTCTTTAGCCGCGTTTTCAATAACCGTCAGTCCTCTTGCAAGAACTGCGGCAAGCATAACGTTGATTGTTGCGCCAACCGAAACAGTGTCCATATAAATCGAAGCGCCTATAAGCTTTTCAGCGTTTGCGCAAACCATTCCGTCAACAATATCAACCTTTGCGCCAAGCATTTCAAAGCCCTTGATGTGCAAATCTATCGGGCGAACGCCGAAATTGCATCCGCCGGGCATTGCAACCTCGGCTTTTTTGAATCTGCCGAGCATTGCGCCGATGAGATAATAGCTTGCTCTGAAATGAGAGGTGAGCTCGTATCCGACATCCTGATAGCTGATATGCGAGGTGTCTATTTCAATAGTATCTTTAGTTAAAAGCTTAACGCCTGCGCCCATACTGTCGAGAATTTCGATAATGAGCTTAACGTCGCTTATCTGAGGTATGTTTTCAATAACAACCTTATCGTTTGCAAGAATTGCAGCAGGAATAATCGCAACCGCAGCATTCTTTGCACCGCTTATATTAACTTCACCAAACAGCTCGTGACCGCCGGTTATAACAAAATTTTCCAAAATATTTCCTCCCAGAAAATCGGGATTAACTCGATTAGTATATCTAAAATTAGTATTTAATATATGTTTGAATTTATGTATTTCAATACATCCTGCACATTATATCAAAAAATGCTTACAAATGAAATAAAACAAAAGGTATTTTATCCAAAATGTAATTTTTGAATTTAAACAAAATATCGAAAACAATTAAGCTTCAAACACAACATATTGTGCAAGTATTAAAAAACCTGATTTTTGAACAAAATATTGTTGCCATAATCAGTAACAAAAAAGTAACATATTCTTACAGCTTTGTCAATAGATTTCGGCGCTAAAACCCCCATTTATTTAAAAATATATCTATTGACTTTAAATGAAAAAAAATATATATTTTATATAAATAAATTTTTTTGGTAATGGCTATGAAAAAGGAAAATTATATTTACACAAATACGGTTATAGTAGGCTCGGGCGTTGCAGGTCTTTTCACCGCGCTTTGCCTGCCGAGCAATAAGGATATTCTTCTTATAACTAAGGAAGAGCTCAAGGATGCGGATTCATATTTAGCTCAGGGCGGAGTTTGCGTTCTTAAAAGCATTGATGACTTCGACTGCTATTATGAGGACACAATGAAGGCAGGGCATTACGAGAATAATCCCGATGCTGTTAGAGTTATGATCGAATCCTCGCAGGATGTTATTCAGACACTTGTTGACCTGGGTGTTGAATTTGATACCGAGGACGGCGGAACCTTTGATTACACACGCGAGGGTGCACACCGTCAGAACAGAATATTGCACTATAAGGATGAAACGGGCAAGCAGATAACCGACACGCTTCTTTCAATGGCTCGCAAAAGAAGGAATATAACCTTCGTAACCCAGACAACGATGATAGACTTCATTGAAAAGGATAACGAGTGCTACGGAATTGTTTGTGAGGATGATTTCGGCGAAATGGGCGCTATTATTGCAAGAAACATTATTCTTGCAACGGGCGGTATCGGCGGACTGTTTCTTAATTCAACAAATTTCCCCCATATCACGGGAGATTCTTTTGCACTCAGCCTAAAGCACGGCGTTGAGCTTCAGGATATGAATTATATTCAGATTCATCCGACAACGCTTTACAGCAAAAAGAAGGGCAGGCGTTTTCTTATAAGCGAAAGCGTAAGAGGCGAGGGCGCAATTCTGCTTAACGAAAACGGTGAGCGCTTTACGGACGAGCTTCAGCCGAGGGACGTTGTAACAAACGCAATAGTTGAAGAAATGAAGAAATTCGGCACCGACCATGTTTATTTAACTCTTCCGACTATGACGAGCGAGGAAGCGGCTAAGCGTTTTCCGAATATTTTTGAAGCCTGCAAGGATGAGGGCTACGATATAACCAGGGATGCAGTTCCCGTAACACCTGCACAGCATTATATGATGGGCGGAGTTAAAACGGATATCAACGGCGCAACCTCGATGAAATATCTCTATGCAGTTGGCGAAACCGCCTGCAACGGTGTTCACGGCAAAAACCGTCTTGCTTCAAATTCACTGCTTGAAAGCCTTGTTTTTGCACAGCGCGCGGCAGAGCTTATTGCACTTGATAAATCTGTTAAGAATGATAAATTCCCCGATATAGACCTTAAATCATATCCCAAAAAGGAAGTCAGGGAAAAAGAGTTCAGAGAGCTCATTATGAACGAAATCAGAAGAAAGGACGAGGATTTCTATGCTAAATGGTGTAACAATGAAGGTGAATGTTGATGATTATATCATTAACACCTTGAAAGAGGATATAACCTCGGAGGATGTTTCAACAAATGCCGTTATGCCCGAGGACAGAAAGGGCAGGGCAGAGCTTATCTGCAAGCAAAGCGGAATCCTCTGCGGACTTGATGTTTTCACAAGAACATTTAAGCTCCTTGATGAAAGCAGCTATTTTGAAACCGATTATAAGGATGGCGACAGAATTGAAAAGGGCACGCTTATCGGCGTTGTTTACGGCGATATAAAGGCTCTTTTAAGCGGCGAAAGAACAGCGCTCAATTATCTTCAGCGAATGAGCGGAATTGCAACAATGACAAGCGAGTATTCAAAAGAGCTTGAGGGTTATAAAACCGTTCTTCTCGACACAAGAAAAACAACCCCGAATATGCGCCCCTTTGAAAAGCACGCAGTTAAAGTCGGCGGCGGAACAAACCACAGATATAATTTATCCGACGGCGTTCTGCTTAAGGATAACCACATCGGTGCGGCAGGCTCGATAACAAACGCCATAAAAATGGCAAAGGCATATGCGCCTTTTGTAAGAAAGATTGAAATTGAAACCGAAACTCTTGAGCAGGTTCAGGAAGCAATCGATGCAGGCGCCGACATCATTATGCTTGATAATATGGATAATGAAACCATGGCAAAAGCAGTTGAAATGATTGGCGGCAGAGCAGAAACCGAATGCAGCGGAAATGTAACAAAGGAAAGACTTAAGGAAATCGCCGAAATCGGAGTTGATTTTGTTTCCTGCGGAGCATTAACCCACAGCGCCCCTATCCTTGATTTCAGCTTAAAGAACTTAAAACCAATAGAATAAATCCTCACACCTTCCCCCTCGGGGGAAGGGGGACCGCTTGCGGTGGATGAGGGGATATAATACTAAGGAGACAACAATGTTATATAAAGCAGATTATGATTCAAACGGCAAAAAGGTTTTATGCGAAATGAACGGCGTAAATCCCGAAATGCTTATGGATATTTATGTTAAGAAAATGAAAAAGGGCGAAGCTCTTGAAATTTTTGAAGAGAAAAATGAATGTGCAATTCTTTTGCTCTCGGGTAAAATCAATTTCACCGTGGGCGATGCAATCAACGAGGATTGTGAGCGAGCAAATCCGTTTCAGAAAACGCCCTATGCAGTTCATTTCCCAAAGGAAACAAAGGCTGTTGTAACCGCGCTTGAAGAGAGCGAGGTTCTTGTTCAGATGACGGATAACGATAAAACCTGGGAGCCTCAGTTCTATAATCCCGATAACTGCTTATATCAGGAATTCGGCAAGGGACAGTGGAACGGAACAGGTCACAGAATTGTTTCAACTATGTTCGACCTTGATAATGCGCCCTATTCAAATATGGTTATGGGCGAGGTATTCAATCAGCCCGGCAGATGGAGCTCATATCCGCCCCATCATCATCCGCAGCCCGAGCTTTACTACTATCAGTTCGACCATCCCGAAGGCTTCGGTGCAGGCTTTGAGGGCGATACGCCATACAGAACCGAAAACGGCTCATGCCTTTGCATAAGGGGCGGCAATGCACATCAGCAGGTAACTGCACCGGGATATGAAATGTATTATGTATGGCTTATCCGTCACCTCGACGGCGACCCGTGGGATAAAACAAGAATTTATATTCCCGAATACGAATGGCTTGCAAATGCAGATTGATTCTAGCCTGCCGAATATGAGTGTATTTTTAGATAATTATTATGAAATAGAAAAAGTCTTTGAGCAGAATAATGTTCAAAGACCTTTCCTTTGCTGCGGCAAAAGCTTCCAGAAAACAGAGGTTTTTGAATATTTAAAGCAGTTCAGTCCCGTTATTTTTGATAATATACGACCGAATCCGCGTTTTGATGATATGCTGACGGCAGCCGAGCTGTTCAAAGCCGAAAACTGCGATTTTATGATTGCAGCAGGCGGCGGCAGTCCTATGGACAGCGCTAAAATGATTCGTATTTTAACAAATAACGATGCAGAAACGGCGCTTTACGGAAAGTTTGAAAACAACAATATTAAAGCGCTTTTTATTCCGACAACTGCAGGAACGGGCAGCGAAGCTACAAAAACCTCGGTATTTTATCTCAACGAGGTTCATAAATACAGCGTTCACAGCCTTGAATTTATTCCCGATTATGTTCTTTTTGATGAAAGTTTGCTTGAAACGCTTCCACTCTATCAAAGAAAGGCAACCTGCCTTGATGCACTTTGCCATTCAATAGAAAGCTACTGGAGCTCAAAGGCGAATGATGAGAGTAGGGGATATGCCGAAAAATCAATAAAGCTTTTCTTTGAGCATAAGGATGGCTATATAAACAATACAAAAGAGGGCAACCTCGGTATGCTTTGGGCGTCGTTCTACGGCGGAAAAGCAATAAACCTTACGGGAACTGTTGCGCCCCACGCGCTTTGCTATAACATAACAATGAACTGCAAAACCTCGCACGGGCATTCGGTTGCGGTTTTGCTTTCAAAGATATATGAATATATGCTTGAAAAGGATTATCCGCACGAGCTATTTGATTCGTTTGCAAAGGTTATGGGCGGCGAAAAAGCAGAGGACGCGCTTGAAATTTTCAATTCAATTCTTGATGAATTTGAGCTTGAACAGCCGAAATTCGATGAATCAAGGCTTGATGAATTTGTAAAAGAGGTTAATGTTGCAAAGCTTTCAACCAATCCGATTGCGTTTGATGAATCGGATATAAAAGAGATTTACAGAAGGTTAATCAATGAAGTATAAATATGAAATGCACTGCCACACAAATATGGTGAGCCAGTGCGGCAGAGTTCACCCGAAGGAAATAGCTGAGCTGTATAAACAAAACGGCTTTTCGGGCATTGTTGTAACCGAGCACTACAGCCCCTTAACCTTTACGGGAATGAGCCGAGTTTTTCCGCAAAAAAGAATAGATTTCTATCTTTCCTCGTACTATGAAATGAAGAAATACGAAACCGAGGATTTTTCGGTTATGTTTGGAATGGAGCTAAGGCACTACGGAACGGGCGCTGATTATCTTATCTACGGCGTTGACCCCGAGTGGCTAAAGCAGCAGGGAAATTTAATGTTCCCCTGGGAAAAAAGCATATATAAGCTGATGCACGAGCAGGGCTATCTTGTTTTTCAGGCGCACCCGTTTCGACCGTATATTTTAAGATGCAACCCGAATTATATCGACGGCGTTGAAATCTATAACGGCAAAACCCCGAAAAACGAAAACGATAAAGCATATGAATGGGCAAAGAAGAATAACAAGCTGATGGTTTCGGGCTCCGATTTCCACACAAAAGCCCACATCGGCAGGGGAGGCATCATAACAGAAGAAAAAATAACCAACAATGCCGACCTTCTTCGTGTTTTAAAATCCCAAAACTTTGAAATGATAAAAACCTACTGAGAAATTCCTCAGTAGGTTTTAAATATTTGGATGTGGATGTCCCAACCAAAATTTGTAATTCGTAATTAATTAGTGTCAACAGGGGAAGTCCCCTGTTGACGCTTTTATGTTAGTTCTTTGATTCAGTTATGCTGCCCATATCGATAAGGCTTGATGAATTGCCTGTAACCTTGGGAAGCTCGCCGTTCCACTTCTCAATTTTCTTGTTTTCAATAACCTTGTCGGTGAGGGATTTGCTTACTGTATTATTTGCCTTTGCTTCGCCCTCTGCTTTGATTTTAAGTGCCTCTGCTTCAGCCTCTGCATTTGTGATAGCTGTTTTCTTTTCTGTTTCAGCTTTAAGAAGCTTCTGCTGTGCAACCTGCTTTTCTTCAATAGCGGTTATGAATGCTTCGGAAAACTGGAAGTCAATAATGTTAACATCGGTTACATATAAGCCGATATCGTTGAGCTTTTCGTTTAATCCCTCAATCAGTCCGTCGGAAATCAGAACACGGTTTGTTACGCTTTCCTCTGCGGTGTAGGTTGATGTGATAGCCTTTAAAACCTCGTTAACAGCAGGGGTTACAAGAACCTCTTCATAATCTGCACCGATGTTTTTATAAATGCTGTAACTCTTTGCAGTGTCTACACGATAGTTGATTGCAAGAACAGTGTTAACCGACTGCAGGTCCTTTGAAAATGCCTCGGTGTTAACCTCAAGCTTTCTGATTCTGTTATCAATTTTTACAACCTTCTGAACATAGGGGATTTTTGCATGAATGCCTTCCTGCAAAACGCCTTCCTTAACCTTACCCATTGTTACAACAACGCCGGTGTGACCTGCGTCAACTATTGTGAAGGTGTTGCAGAGTGTAATTATTGCAAAAAGTGCAATTACTGCGATCAAAACTATTTTTTTAATTGATTTTGGTGAAAACTCAATGTTTTCGGTGTTTACTTTTTTAACTTTCATTTTACTCTCCTCTTTAAAAATTGTTATTTTAATTTTTCCATTTTGCTTTTTGCAAGCTTTTTATATTGTGATGATATATATGCATATGCCATAACCTCAAGCGCCGAGGTTAATGTTTCGTATGCTTTTTTGTCTGGCGGATTGTAACTCTTAACCGCGCTTTTTATGCGCTGCGGAACTTCACTTTCTGTTATTATTCTTTCTTTTTCGCTTGTTATAACACTGCAGAAGCAATCGTATAAATCCTCTTCGCTTATAATATCGTCGCTTTCATCGTTTGCGCTGCCGTTTATAATCTGCATAAGCTCTCCTATGGTGTCAAGCGGCATTGCTTCGCGCAGCGTTGATATTAAAAGTATTCTTGCAAGCTGGCGCTCAAAGTATTTTTTATTAATCGGTCGGGCGACAAACCCTCGCTTAACCCAGTTCTGAATTGTTGAGGCTTCAAGCCCCGTTATAGCGCACACCTGGGAAAGCGTAAGCCCGTTTGTTGCGCGGATAAGCGGACGCAGACTTGCAAACATACCGTTGCTTTCATTATATTCAAGTGTTGTTCCGGGTATAAACTGTGGCATATCAACCCCTCCTTTCAAGTTTAGATAATTATATCATAAGTTCATATGACTGTCAATAGCGTTCTTGTGAATAATTTGTAAATTCGAAGTTATGGAAATGAGGCTGAAGAAAAAAGATGCAGAATTCCGTTTTCTTGTGAGTGGGAGCTGTACTCGTCATAAGACATTACGGGATTGAAGCATTTTGCGAGCAAAATACTATTAATCCCTTCATATCTTCCTCCTCTCAAATCAAAATGTTTGGCATTTTGATTTGCATAAATACCGATGAGGATACTCGTACCGCATCGGAGAGGAAAATCATCCGCAGTGATTTTTAACATATTGTTTTACACTACTAATCAATATGCTTCAATCACGCAGGATGTTTTGACGAGCCCCCGAGCAAAGAACGGAAAACGTCAAAATCCCCACGGATTCGATGTCCGTGGGGATTTTATTTGTTTAATGTATTCCCTAATGCCTAGGCATTAGGAAATCGAACCCAGTAAGCCTTAAATTGCATATTTCACGCCCCTTTTTCCGCTTTTTGTCTTACCATACGACAGTATGCTTGCGCCAAAAAACGAAAAAATGAACGCAAACTATGCAATTTAAGGTGC